>NZ_JAZGLV010000002.1:0-364103 GCF_036409085.1 Mycobacterium sp. 050134 | reverse complement strand
GGGCGGACGGGTTGATCAGCCCCGAGCTGCTGCGGGAGCTGGCTCGGTCGGCCCGGTTGGTGGCGCTGGTGCATCCGGTCGACTCTGCGCCGGAGAGCGGCTACGTGCCGTCGCGGGCTCTGGCCGATTTTGTGCGGTGTCGGGACTTGACGTGTCGGGCGCCCGGCTGTGACCGGCCGGCCACCGGATGCGACGTGGACCATACGATCCCGTGGGCCCAGGGTGGGGCCACGCACGCCTCGAACCTCAAAAGCTTGTGCCGTACGCATCATTTGCTGAAGACGTTCTGGGGCTGGCGCGACGAGCAGCTCGCCGATGGCACGGTGATCTGGTGGCTGCCTGACGGGCGCACCTATGTCACGACCCCGGGCAGCGCGCTGCTGTTCCCCAGTCTGTGTGCCCCCACCGGCATTCCGCGCCGACGCTCAGTGGGCGCCGACCAGCGCTGCGGGGAGCGCGCCGCGATGATGCCCCTGCGCCAGCGCACCCGGGCCCAGAACCGCGCACACCACGTCGCCACCGAACGCCATCACAACCGCCACGCCCGACAGCCAACCCAAACAGGCCCCGCCCCACCCGAAGACGACGATCCGCCGCCCTTCTGAGGGCGCCGGGATCTAGAATGAAACGCCCTTTGATGCTGCCGTGCAGCCCGGCCGGGACGAGGTACGTCATGAATGAGCGCGGGCCCAAACGACGTCTCAAGGCCGCCATCGCAGGGGCCGCGAGCGCACTCGTGGTGGCGGGCTGCGCCACCTTCGTCGACGGGCAGGCGCTGTCGATGCTCAACGACCCGTTCCGGGTTGCGGGCCTGCCCGCCACCAACGGCCCCAGCGGGATTCGCTCGAACGCGGCGAGCCCGGACGGCACGGTGGTCAACACCGACAACGGTCCGATCGACAAGCTCTCGTTGCTGTCGGTCACCGACATCGAGGGCTACTGGAAATCGGTGTACAGCCAATCGCTGAAAGGAACGTTCGTCCCGGTCGGCAAGCTGGTGTCCTACAACTCGAAGGACCCCGACAGCCCGATCGTCTGCCACAACGAAACCTACAAGCTCGTCAACGCCTTCTACACCTCGCGCTGCAACCTGATCGCCTGGGACCGCGGCGTGTTCATGCCCGTCGCGCAGCGCTATTTCGGCGACATGTCCGTCAACGCGGTGCTCGCGCACGAGTTCGGGCACGCGTTGCAGCAGATGGCGAAGCTGGTGACGCGCAAGGACCCCACCATCGTCCGTGAGCAGCAGGCCGACTGTTTCGCCGGCGTCTATCTGTTCTGGGTCGCGGACGGCAAGTCACCGCGCTTCACGCTGAGCACCGCGGACGGGCTGGATCACGTGCTGGCGGGCATCATCACCACCCGCGACCCGGTGATGGACACCGACACCGAGAACGATGACGAGCACGGGTCCGCGCTGGACCGGGTGAGCGCCTTCCAGATGGGCTTCATCAACGGCGCCTCGGCGTGCGCGAGCATCAACAAGAAGGAGATCGAGCAGCGCCGCGGCGACCTGCCCAACGCGCTGCGGGTCGACCCCAGCGGGGATCCGGAAACGGGCGAGGTGCCGATCAACGAAGACACCCTGACCACCCTGATGGAACTGCTCGGACAGGTCTTCACGCCACAGACCCCCCCGACGCTGTCCTATCGGCCGGCCGACTGCCCGGACGCCAAGCCCAGCCCGCCGGCGTCCTACTGCCCGGCCACCAACACGATCGTCGTGGACCTGCCGGCGCTGGCGGCGCTGGGCAAGGTCGCCGACGAGAAGGAACAGACGCTGCCGCAGGGGGACGACACCGCCCTGTCGGTCGTGATGTCGAGGTACGCGCTCGCGGTGCAGCACGAGCGCGGCCTGCCGATGCAGAGCCCGTGGACGGCGCTGCGCACCGCGTGCCTGACCGGGGTCGTGCACCGCAAGATGGCCGAACCAATCGACCTGCCGTCCCATAAGCAATTGGTGCTGACGGCCGGCGACCTCGACGAGGCCGTCGCGGGGCTGCTGACCAACCACCTGGTGGCCAGCGACGCCGACGGCACCTCCGTCCCGGCGGGCTTCACCCGGATCGCCGCGTTCCGCGGCGGCGTCGGCGGCAAGATGGACGCGTGCTACTCGCGCTATCCCGGGTGACGGGGTAGGCCGCCCGCGAGCAGCCGCAGCGCGGCGTCGACGGCCAGCGCCGGGACATCGAGGGTCTTCGAGCGCAGGTCGTGGCGGGCCCCGGTGATCTCGACGACCTCGGTCGGGGCGGCGATCAGCGCGGCGGCGGCGCGCACTTCGGCCGGGCTCCCGAATGGATCCGACGTGCCGTGGGTGAACATGGTGGGGACGCGGATGTCGGGCAGGTGCTCGGTGCGCGGGCGTTCCGGCTTGCCCGGCGAATGAACCGGATAGGAGAACAACGTCAGCGCGTCCACGACGGCGTCGCCGGCCGCGACCGCCATGGACGTCTGTCGGCCGCCGTAGGAATGCCCGCCGGCGAGCAGCGGACCGCCGGCGAGGCCGCGGCACAGGGTGATCGCCTCCGCGATGCCGGCCCGGTCAGTGGCCGCCGAACCCGACGGCGGGCCGGTGGGACGGCGGCGCCGGAAGGGCAGGTTGTACCGGACCGCGAGCCAGCCGCGGCGCGCCCATTCGTCGCAAATCTGCTGCAGGAGCGGCGATTCCCGGTTGCCGCCGGCACCGTGCGTGAGCACTACGACACCGAGCGGATCACCCGCCGGCTGGTGCGCGACGCCCGCGATGTCGTCGAGGCTCATGCGCGGGCAATCATGAGAGCCGGAACAGGGGAGAGACCGGGCCGTGGCCGTGGCCCAGCGGGTAGGCGGCGCGCAAAGACTCGGTGACCCAACGCTTTCCGAATCCCACGGCGTCCGGCACGGCGAACCCGTGCGCCAGCGCGCAGGCGACCGCGGAAGCCAGCGTGTCGCCGCCGCCGTGGTCGTTGCCGGTGGGCACCCGTGGGGCCTCGAATTCGTAGAAGTCGGCGCCTTCAGCGGGACCGTAGAGCAGATCGCAGCTGCGTTCCGACGACCGCAGGTGCCCGCCCTTGACCAGCGCCCAGCGGGGGCCAAGCGCATGCAGCGCCTTCGCCGCCGCCCGCTGCGAGGCGGAGTCCACGACGTCGACGTCCACCAGCAGCCGCACCTCGTCCAGGTTCGGTGTCACCAGCGTGGCCAGCGGAAAGAGTTGGCTACGCAGGGTTTCCAGCGCATCGCGCGCCAGCAGGGCATCCCCGTGCATGGAGGCGCAGACCGGGTCGACGACGAGCGGGACGCCGAGCCCGAGCCGGCGCCAGGTGTCGGCGACCGAGTCGATGATGGCCGACGAGGCGAGCATCCCGGTTTTCGCGGACTGGATGCCGATGTCGCCGACCACGGCGTCGATCTGACCCGCGACCACATCGCCGGGGATTTCGTGGAATCCCTTGACACCCAGGGTGTTCTGCACGGTGACGGCGGTGACGGCGACGCAGGCGTGCACGCCCAACAACGCCATCGTGCGCATGTCGGCCTGGATGCCCGCGCCGCCCCCGGAGTCCGATCCGGCGATGGTCAGCACGCGCAGCGGCGTGGCGCCCGGCGGCGCGAGCGGCAGGTAACTCACTGGGTGATCGGCAGACAGCTCACTGGGTGATCGGCAGGTACACCCGGTTGCCGTGCTCGGCGAACTCCCGCGACTTCTCGTTCATCGCGGCCTCGATCGCCTCTTCGCTGTCGAGCCCGTGTGCGGCGGCGTAGTCGCGGACGTCCTGGGTGATGCGCATCGAGCAGAACTTCGGCCCGCACATCGAGCAGAAGTGGGCGCTCTTGGCGGGCTCGGCCGGCAGCGTTTCGTCGTGGTACTCCCGCGCCGTGTCGGGATCCAGGGACAGCGCGAACTGGTCGTTCCAGCGAAACTCGAAGCGCGCCTTGCTCAACGCGTTGTCGCGCTCCTGGGCGTGGGGGTGGCCCTTGGCCAGGTCGGCCGAGTGCGCCGCGATCTTGTAGGCGATCACGCCGTCCTTGACGTCCTTGCGGTCGGGCAGTCCCAGGTGTTCCTTCGGGGTGACGTAGCACAGCATCGCCGTGCCGGCCTGGGCGATGATCGCCGCCCCGATCGCCGACGTGATGTGGTCATAGGCCGGCGCGATATCGGTGGCCAGCGGTCCCAGCGTGTAGAAGGGGGCCTCCTCGCACAGCTCCTCCTCCAGGCGCACATTCTCGACGATCTTGTGCATCGGCACGTGGCCGGGGCCCTCGATCATCACCTGCACGCCATGGGATTTGGCGATCTTGGTCAGCTCCCCGAGGGTGGCCAGCTCGGCGAACTGGGCGGCGTCGTTGGCGTCGGCGATCGACCCCGGGCGCAGTCCGTCGCCCAGCGAGAAGGTGACGTCGTAACGGGCGAAGATCTCGCACAACTCGTCAAAGTTGGTGTACAGGAACGACTCCTGATGATGCGCGAGGCACCAGGCCGCCATGATGGAGCCGCCGCGGCTGACAATGCCGGTCACCCGCCGGGCTGTGAGCGGCACGTACCGCAGCAACACGCCGGCGTGCACGGTCATGTAGTCGACGCCCTGCTCGCACTGCTCGATCACGGTGTCGCGGTAGATCTCCCAGGTCAGCAGCGTCGGATCGCCGTTGACCTTCTCCAGCGCCTGGTAGATCGGCACCGTGCCCACCGGCACGGGCGAGTTGCGCAGGATCCACTCCCGCGTCTCGTGAATGTTCTTGCCGGTCGAGAGGTCCATGATCGTGTCGGCGCCCCAACGGGTGGCCCACACCATCTTGTCGACCTCCTCGGCGATCGACGACGTCACCGCCGAGTTGCCGATGTTCGCATTCACCTTGACCGCGAACGCCTTGCCGATGATCATCGGCTCGCTCTCGGGGTGGTTGTGGTTGGCCGGGATCACCGCACGGCCGCGGGCGACCTCGTCGCGCACCAGCTCGGCCGGCACCCCCTCGCGGGCCGCGATGAACGCCATCTCGGCGGTGATCTCGCCGGCGCGGGCCCGCTGCAGCTGGGTGCCGCGGTCGCGGACCACCCCCGGCCGGGCCGCCAGGCCCACCGTCAGGTCGATCACCGCGTCCGGATCCGTGTAGGGCCCGGAAGTGTCGTAGAGGTCGAAGTGGTCCCCGGTCGACAGGTTCACCCGACGGACGGGGACCCGCGCTCCGGGCACGCCCTCGATTTCGCGGTACGCCTTGGTGCTGCCGGCGATGGGGCCGGTGGTAACCGAAGGAGCGGTGCTGGACATGGTGTCGGTCATTTTCATCTCCCTACGCCGGCATTACCCGGTCAGGTTCGTACGGTCGACGGCCCCAAGCCGTCCTCTCAGCGCACTCGGCGTGCGCTCCCGCGTCTGGTGGATGGTCCGCACGCGACGTTACTCCCTAATGAGCGGTGGCCGCTCAAATGCCCCGGATGGAAAGATGTACCCGGAGGGAAAGATGTACCCGGAGGGAAAGATGTACCCGGCGGGAAAGATGTAAATGTGCAGCAGCCAATGCGGAAGGCCGATCCGGTCGAGGCTGCCGGCGCGGGACATCTGAACGTCGGCACCATCCGCTTCTGGTTTGTGGGTCAGCGGTGGGAATGGTCCGACGAGGTGGCCCGGATGCACGGCTACGACCCGGGCACCGTGCAGCCGACGACCAAGCTCATGCTCGCGCACCGGCACCCCGAGGACCGCGCCCACGTGCAGGAACTGCTCGACTATGCGCTGCAATTCGAGGGGTCGTTCTCGAGCCGGCACCGGTTCGTTGACACCGCCGGTCGGGAGCACGACGCCATCCTGGTCGCCGATCGCATGCTCGACGACGCCGGCAAGGTGGTGGGCAGCGCCGGTTACTACATCGACCTCACCAACACCTTCGACGAGACGCGCCACGAGACCCGCAGGGAGGTGCTCGATTCGGCCCTGCCCGACCTGTTCGAGAACCGCGCGGCGATCGAACAGGCGAAAGGCGTGTTGATGTACGTCTACCGGGTCAGTGCCGAGCAGGCCTTCCGGGTGCTGCAGTGGCGGTCCCAGGAGACCAACGTGAAGCTGCGGTCACTGGCCAAGCAACTTCTCGCCGAGATCACGGCGCTGCCGGGTCCCACCGCCCTGGTGCAGAGCGAATTCGACCACGTGCTGCTCACGGTGCACGAACGGGTCTCCGACGAACCCGGTGATTAAAGACCGGAATTTGGGGAATAAGCCAGCCCAGCAACCGGATAGGCTCGAGGCACCTTCGATGCGCGCGCTGAGCATCCGTGCCGCGAAGGTGTAGCGGAACGAACCTTCGAGGCGGCGAGAGGCATGGGGATGTTGGCGGTCGATCACGAGGCCCGGGAGGACGCTGTGGTGGTACGGGTCAAGGGTGACGTCGACTCGAGCACCGTCGACGAGCTGACCCCCCACCTGACCGCCGCCCTGGAACTCGCCGCGACCCACCCCGCCCGGTTGGTGATCCTGGACCTGCAGCCCGTGACGTTCTTCGGCAGCGCGGCGCTAAACGCCGTCCTCGATTGCCATGAGGCGGGCAAGGAGGCCGGCACGGCCGTGCGCCTCGTGGCCGACGGCGACAACGTGCTGCGCCCCATCCAGGTGACCGAGCTCGACCAGATCCTCGACATCTACCCCACCCTCACCGAAGCCCTTCATCGCAAGCAACAGCGATGACCGCCCGCCTGCCCGGCGACTTGGCGGCGGCGGTGGGTCTGGGTGGGGAGATGGGCCGTCTTTTTGCCGAATTCGACTGGACGACACATCCGTTGGGTTCACCGGGCGAGTGGTCCAGCGAGGTCCGCGCCGCCGTGGCGATGACGCTGACGTCCCGGTTCCCCATTGTGCTCTGGCTGGGCCGGACGGACCTGTTCCTGGTCTACAACGACGGCTACGCCCAGATCCTCGGCGACAAGCACCCGGCCGCCCTCGGCTGCCCCGCGAAGCAGGTGTGGTCGGAGATCTGGGAGGAGATCGGCCCCATGCTCGCGGGCGTCTTCGCGACCGGCAACGCCACCTGGTCGGACGACCTGATGCTGCCGCTGGTCACCGGGGGCCTCCCGCTCGAGCGGTACTTCACGTTCACCTACAGCCCGATCCTCGGCGGCGACGGCGGCGTCTCCGCGATTTTCTGCGCGGTGATCGAGACGACCGAACGGGTGCTCAGCCAGCGGCGCCTGCACCTGGTCAACGCCGTGGCCGCTGCGACCATGGAGACCCGAACCGTCAACGAGGCCGTCAGTGCGGCCGTCGCCGCCTGCGCGGCTCAGCCCGCCGACCTGCCGTTTACGGCCGTCTACGTTCAGGACGCGGGGGCCGGCGGGATCACCCTGCGCGGGGCGACGGCGTCCGTATTGCCGCTGCTGCCGGCCGAACTCGGCCAGCTCACCGTCTGGGACGTGGCGTCGCGCCCGCGGACGGAGCTACGGCTCATCGACGGGGTGGCCGACGCAATCCCCGGCATCGAGGAGGTCCTGGGGGGCGGCTGCTGCGAGCAGGCGGTGGTGTTGCCGCTGGGCGAGGGCGCGACCGCCGGGGCGCTGGTGGTCGGCACCAGCGCGCGCCGTCCCCTCGACGACCAGTACCTCGGCTTCTGCCAGCTCCTGGCCGACCAGCTGTCGTCGGCCTTCACGTCGATCGACTCCTACGAACGGGAACGCGAACGGGCCGACGCGCTGGCCGAACTGGACCGCGCGAAGACGGCCTTCCTGACCAACGTCAGCCACGAGTTCCGCACCCCGCTCACACTGCTGCTCGGGCCGATCGACGACGCGCTGGCCGACGCCGCGCCGGACAGCGCGCTGGCCGAGCGGCTCGGCACCGCGGGACGCAACGCGCGGCGCCTGCAGCGGCTGGTGGACTCGCTGCTCGACTTCTCCCGCATCGAGGCCGGCCGGGCCAACGCACACCTGGTGTGCACCGACGTCGGTGCGCTCACCGAGCACATCGCGTCGTCGTTCACCGAGCTGTGTCACCGGGCGGGATTGGAGCTGGTGATCGAGTGCGACCCGGCGCCCGCGGACATCGACCCGGGGATGTGGGAGACCATCGTCCTGAACCTGCTGTCCAATGCGGTCAAATTCACGCTGCGGGGCGCGATCTCGGTAGCGGTTCGCACCGACGCCACACACTGCCTGGTGACGGTCCGCGACACCGGGGTGGGCATCGCCGCCGACGACCTGGCTCGCCTGTTCGAGCGGTTCTACCGGGCCGAGAACGCGCGGGGCCGCAGCGTGGAGGGCACCGGCATCGGGTTGGCCCTGGTCCGCGGGCTGGTCGAGCTGCACGACGGCACCGTGCGGATCGACAGCGAACCGGACCGCGGGACGACCGTCACCATTCGGCTGCCGCGGTCCCTCGGCGCCGCTGTCGAGCAATCGCTGGTTGTTCCGCCGGACGAAACCAATCCGTACGTCGCCGAGGCGCGCCAGTGGCTGACGCCCGTGTCGGGGCCCGACAGGGGGCCCGGCGATGGGCCCGCGGGGTTCCACCGGCCGCGCCAGTTGGTGCTGATCGCCGACGACAACGCCGACATGCGAGCGCATCTGGACCGCGTGCTGTCCGCCCACTGGGACACCGCGCTCGTCGCCGACGGCGGGTCGGCGCTGGCCGCGGCCCGCAGGCTGCGCCCGGACGCGATCGTCACCGACGTGATGATGCCCGGCGTGGACGGCTTCGAGTTCCTCGCGGCGATCCGCGCGGACGCGACGCTGGCGGCCACGCCGGTGCTCATGCTGTCCGCCCGGGCCGGGGCCGAGGCCGTCACGGAGGGTTTCGCCGGCGGCGCGGACGACTACCTGCCGAAGCCGTTCCGGTCCCAGGAGCTGGTCGAGCGAGTGGCGTCGAGGCTGTCCGCGGTGGCCCGCGAGCGCGATCGGCAACGGCGCGAGGCGCAGCTGTGGCTCGCGTCGGACCTGGTGCAGCTCGACTCCGCGCTGCAGGCCGCCGACTCGGTCGCGGGGATCCTCGACGCCCTGCTGCGTTCGCCGTTCGGTTCGGGCGGTGCCGCCGCCGTGGCGATCGGCGTGCTCGACGACGAGCGTCACATCCGGTTCGAATACGCCGGTGACATTCCCGTCGAGCTGCGCGACCGCTACCACGTAACGGCGATCGACTCGCCGCTGGTGGGTTCGGACGTCGTGCGCGGCGGCGCGCCGATGATCATCCCCGACACGCTCGACCTGCCGCCCCGCTACCAGCACGCCGCGCAGGACACCGCCGGCAGCGTGCGCGCGTGCGTCGCGCACCCCCTGCGCGACGCCGCCGATCGCGTCGTGGGGGTGCTGCTCCTGCTGTGGCCGGCGCCCCGCGAGTTCGAGCCCGAGGAGCGTGAGACCTTCGCCGGCGTGGCGGAGCTGACGTCTTCGGCGCTGGACCGGATCCGCGTCATGGCGCACGAGCACCGCATCGCCGTCGACTTCCAGGAGCACCTGCTCGACCTGGACCACAGCTCGACCGCCGCGGTGGTCGCCGCCGTCTACCAGCCGGCCGGGGAGGCCCTGCGGGTCGGCGGCGACTGGTATTCGGTCACCCCGTTGGACCGGTCGAGCAGGATCGCCATATCGGTCGGCGACGTCGTCGGGCACGGCCTCGCCGCCGCGATCGTGATGAGCAGGCTGCGCGCCGCGGTGGCGGCCTCCGCCCTCACCGCCGCGCAACCGGCCGCGGTGCTCGGCGCCCTCGACAAGTACGCGGCCGGCGTCACGGGTGCGCGCTGCGCGACCGTCGCCTACGCCGTCGTCGACGCCGGCGGCGTCAACCCGGGCCTCGCCGCCCGCCTCAGCTACAGCTGCGCGGGCCACCCGTACCCCCTGCTGGTCACCCCCGCCGGGCCGCCGGTGTTCCTGGAGTCCGGACGACGCCCGCCGGTCGCCGTCCAGGAATTACCGGGGGAGGGCGCGCCCGGTCCGACCGCGGAGGCCGACCTGCCGCCGGGCAGTCTCGTCGTGCTCTACACCGACGGCCTCATCGAGCGGGCCGGCGAGAGCCTGGACGTGGGATTCGCGCGGTTGCGTTCCGCGGTCGCCGACTGCGCCGACCGTCCCGTGGAATCATTCTGCGCCGAGGTGTTGAGCCGGATGGCTCCCCCGGACGGGTATCGCGACGACGTCGTGGTGCTCGCGCTGCGCCCCCGCCACGCCGCCCCGCGCAGCTTCGCCACCGTGCTTCCGGCGGTACCCGCCCAGATCCCCGTCGGGCGCGGGCGACTGCGCGACTGGTTGACCGGCATCGCCGTCCCGCCACGACGCGAAATGGACATCCTGTTGGCGACCGGCGAGGCCGTGACCAACGCGATCGAGCACGGCAGCCGCGGCGAGCCACGCAAGACGGTGTCCGTCGAGGCGTTCCTGCGGAAGGAAACCGTCTCGGTGACCATCAGCGACACCGGCCGGTGGGTCGGCGACTCGTCGGCCAGCCTGCGCAGCCGCCGCCGCGGGCGCGGGCTCACCCTGATGAGCGGCCTGGCCGACCGGGTCGGCACGGTGCGCACCCCGGCGGGCACCCAGGTGACGCTGGAGTTCGACCACGCGGTCGCGGCGAACGCGCTCGGTTAGGCCTCGGTTAGGCCTCCTCCATCGCGTCCCCGAGCTCCTCGAGGATCTTGTTGTGGTGGTTGGCCGCCAGCAGGTGCCCGGCCGCGATCACCACGGCCACCGGCCAGTCGATGAGCTCGAACGCGGCCAGGGCGGCCAGGCCGCCGAAGTAGGCCAGCTGCTCGGGGCGCGGGATCTCGATCGAGCCGAGCACCGGCAGATTCACCGCGAACGTCTCGCCCTCGCGGATCTTCTGCACCGCGTCGCGTTGTGACGTCCCACGCCGCGCTTTCTTTTCCGCCATCATTTGCCTTTCCGTAACGAAGGATTTGCCCCCTCGCCGGGTGCCGCAACGACCGTCGGACCTATGGCTAGGACCGACCCCGGGACCGACTCCGTGACCGATCCGCTGGTGTCGTCGATTGTTTCCGTGCTGAGGGTTCCTCTGGTGGAACTTTATGCGCTGTTGTGGCGGGTCGGCGTCGTGGAGGTTCGGCGGGCCGATCCGGCGCCCCGGGCGGCCGGCGAGGGGTGTCCGAAATGCCCAACCCCTCCGACACCAGGTTCGCAACGCCGATCGCGACCGTCGCCGCAGCCGCGCTCCCCAGGGCCTGCGCCCACCCGACCGGGCCGAGCGGCGTACAGCCGAGCAACTGGCTGACCACCGGGATGCTGATGATCGTCCCCATCGCCGCGAGCGAACCCCCGGCGGTGAGCAGCACCAGCGGGGCGCGCGAGTCCAGCAGCGTCTGACCCAGCTCGGCGCCCACCAGCGCGACCAGCGCCACGGTGGATGCGCGCTGCGGGCGCCCGGTGACGCTCGCCATCATCCAGGCCGCGGTAGTCGCGGCGGCGGTGGTGACGCCCCGGATCGCGACGGCGCGCCACAGCTCCGGCTGGTCCGGGCCGCGCTTGCCGGGGTCGACCGGCCCGCTGGGCTTGCTGACCGCCAGGGCGGCGGCCGGCAGCGCGTCGGTCATCATGTTGACCAGCAGCAGCTGCCGCGTGTTCAGCGGTGACGTGCCGGTGATCGCGCTGCCGATGATCGCGAACAGCACCTCGCCGGCGTTTCCGCCGAGCAGCACCGACACCGCGGACTGCACCCGCTGCCACAGCTGGCGCCCTTCGATGATGGCGTGCAGCAGGCCCTCGATGCGGGCGTCGACCAGCACCACATCCGCCGCCATATGGGCCGGGTCGCTGCCGCCGGCGACGACGCCGATCCCCACGGTGGCGGCCCGGATGGCGGCGGCGTCGTTGGAGCCGTCGCCGACCATCGCGCACAGCACCCCGGCGGCCTCGAGCGTCTGGACCACCTGGACCTTGTTCTCGGGTGTCATGCGGGCGAAGATCACCCGCTCGGTCACGACGCGCTCCTGGTCCTTGCGCGACAGGGCGTCCCACTCGGCGCCGCTGATCACCTGCTCGGCGGTCACCGCGAGGCCCAGCTCGCCGGCGATGGCCTTCGCGGTGATCGGGTGGTCGCCGGTGATCAGCTTGACGCCCACCCCCTGGTCCCGCAGGTTCGCGAGCAGACCGGCGGCCTCGGGCCGCGGGGTGTCGGACAAACCGAGGAACCCGGCCAGGGTCAGCCCGTCGGCGGCGAACTCCGCGATCGCGTCCGGGTCGTCGCCGATGGCCCGCGCCTGCTGCGGGGTGAGCTCGCGCCGCGCCACCGCGATCACGCGCAGCCCCTCGGCGGCCAGCCCGGCGACCGTCTCGTCCGCCGTCGGGTTGGCGTCCGCGCAGGCGGTCAGCACCACCTCGGGCGCGCCCTTGACCGTCAGCTCGCGGTCGGTGATCGAGGCGGAGAACGACCTGCCGGACCGGAAGGGCAGGTGGGCCCTGACTTGCCCGGCCTGCGGGACCGGGTCCGCCCCCGCGGCCCGGGCGGCCTCGACGATGGCGGCGTCGGTGGCGTGCACGTGCGGGTCGCCGTTCGACGCCGGCGCGGCGTGGGCGGCGTAGCGGAGCACCTCGTCGGGGGAGTGGTCGGGCGCCGGGTGGACCTGCGCCACCCGCAGGCGGTTCTGGCTGAGGGTTCCGGTCTTGTCGAAGCACACCACGTCGATGCGGCCGAGCGCCTCCACCGAACGCGGGACGCGGACCAGGGCGCCGAATTTCGTCAGCCGCCGCGCCGACGCCGCCTGCGCCAGCGTCGCCACCAGCGGCATGCCTTCGGGCACCGCGGCCACGGCGATCGCGATGCCGCTGGCCACCGCCTGGCGCAGGGTCGAGCCGCGCAGCAGCCCCAGCGCGCCGACCAGGCCGCCGCCGGTCATGCTGACGGGGAAGGCCCGGTTGGTGAGCTGGCTGAGCTGGTGCTGCAGGCCGATGTCCGACGAGCTGTCGGCCGACACCAGTTCGGCGGCCCGGCGTTCCTGGGTGTCGCCGCCGACGGCGGTCACCACCGCCAGCGCGGTGCCCGCTACCAGGGTGGTGCCCGAATAAACCATGCACCGGCGCTCGGCGAGGTCGGCGCCGGGGGTGGCCTCGACCTGTTTGTCCACCGACAGCGACTCACCGGTCAGCGTGGACTCGTCGACTTCGACGTCGACCTCGTGGAGGATGCGAGCGTCGGCCGGCACCACCTCGTGGGTTCGCACCTCGATGATGTCCCCGGGCTCCAGCTGCGCGGCGAGAACGTCGGTGTACACCCGCTCCCCGTCGGGACCGGACGTCACCTTCCTGGCCGGCGGGATCTGTTGCGCCAGCAGAATGTTCAAGCGATTCTCGGCGCGCAACCGCTGGCTGGCCGCCAGCATCGAGTTGCCGGCCAGCACCGAGAACACCAGCACCGCGTCGACGGGCGAGCCCAGCACCGCGCTGGCCGCCGAGCCCAGGGCGAGCACGGGCGTCAGCGGGTCGCTCAGCTCCGCGCCGACGGCTTTGACGAACTGCCACAACGCATTCCCGGCCGGCTCGCCGAACTGCGCGGCCTCCCGGCTGGTCGGCGGCCGCGCGCCCGCCGCCAGCGTCCTGCGCACCTGATCGGGCGACATGGCGTGCCATTCGTGCACGGCGGCGGGCCGCGGCGCCTCCGCGCCGACGATGCCGCGCGCCAGCAGGTAACCGGAGAACATGCCCGCCGCGGCGCCGGTGGTGACCGGCCCGCGGCCGATCCCGCGGACTCCGGGGATCATCAGCAGCGACCCCATTGCCGTTGCGCCGGCTGAGATCTCGATGCCGCGCCGCGCGGCGGCCCTGGCCGCCGGGAGCGCGTGCAGCATCCGCCAGGCGGCCGCCAGGTCGGGCAGGAGCAGGTCGGCAGACCACGGCGGCGTTCCGGAACCGGGCCGCGGCAGCAGGCCGAGCGCCACGTCGGCCGACCAGATCGCCTGCGCCGCAGTCGAGGACAGCACCGCCACGACGCGGCCCGTCTCCCGTAGCTCCTCGACCGTCCGGGCCAGGGCATCGTCGATCGATCGGCCCGCCGGCCTGACGTTGTCGAACGCGGCGCGCAGTTCGCCGAGCGAATCGTCGTCGACGGACACCAGTTCGGCTTCGGCGCGGTGCGCCTCGGCGACCACGGCCGCCGCCAATGGGTCGTGGGCCAGGGCGAAGAGCGCCTCCACCTTCGTTTCCGGCCCGCTGGCCGTTATTCCGGGCAGCGGGCGCCAACCCGGCTTCAGGCCGCTGTTCTCCAGCATCAGCTGGGCGCGGTTCCACGCCGCGGGCAGGTCGTGCTCCTGGGCGCCGCGGATGCGCGCCACTCGCAGTCTGTCGCTGCACAGCACCCGGGGGTCGATGACGATTGCGTCCACCCGGTGCAGGTGGCGCAGCGCCTCGGGCCGCAGCGGCAGGACCCCGTGCCGCGCCGCGAGGCCCTGGCCGAGCCCGGCGGCGAAGGCCTCCGGGGTGGTGCGGTTGGCGGCGGGGGTGGTCACCAGGAGCGCGGTGGCGGCCGTCATCGGGTTGCGGCTGGTGGCACCGACCACCGCCGCGCTCACGGCCTGGACCAGCGCGAAGCGATTGGCGTGGCGCTCCGGGGGCCGGCCGCGCGGCGGCTTGAGCCGGGTGAACTCGCCGGCGCGCGGCTGGTCGGCGTACCGGGCCAGGTCCGGCTCGTGTCGTTGCCAGGCGCGCGCCTCGGCGCGCGCCTCGGCCGCTTTCAGCGACTGCATCAGCAGCCCCACCGACAGGGAGGCCGGGTACTGCGTCACCGTTTCCGCGGCGGTCACGGCCAGGGTCATCAGGGTGTCGGTCGCCGGCCGGCCGATGCGGTCCTCGATCAGGCGGCGCAACCAGGGTTGGTAGTCCACCGCGACGACGCCGGCCAGGGCGGCGACCGGTACGCGCGGCCACCGCAGCGCCCGGCCGGTCAGCGCGAGGCCGAGACCGGTCGCGGTGGCCGCGACCGTCAGCGCCCGGGTGGCCAGCACCACGCCGTCGCCCGGCAGGCTGGCCGCGGGCACCGTCACGGGCTCGAGTTTGGTTGCGCGGCTGTCTTTTTCGGCGCTATCGACGATGCGGCACAACTCGCTCAGCGACGTTCCCGGCCCGCCGAGGCCCACGACCACGCGCGACAGGGGATGGTTCAGGCTCGCCGACGTGGTGCCTGGGTGCGCCTCGATCGCGTCGAGCACGCGGCGGCCGAGCCCCTCGTCATCGAGGCCACGCACCTCGATCCAGGCGCGGTCCTCGCCCCGCCAGCAGCGCCGGCTCAGCGTTGTCTGGTAGCCGGAATCCCCCGCGATCGCCCGGGCGCCCTCGCGCACCGGGATTGCGACGATGCCAACCAGGGTGGTGGCCGCGTTGACGCTAGTCGCGACGGCGCGTACGGGCAGCGTTCGTCGTATCGAGGTGGCAATGCTCAAGCTGGCTCTGCGGGCCCTTCTAGTTCGTGCTGCGCAGTTCGGTCGTGCTGCCGGCGGCGCGGCGCCGGGCCGTCTTCTTTGCGGGCGCCTGCTTCGCGGCGGCCTTCGGTTCGGCCGGCTTGTCGGGCGCCGCCGCCACCGGCACCGGCTTGAGGTTCGCCTTGGCGGGCGGCTGCGGCTTGCGGGTCAGCCGTTGCAGCAAGAGCGCGCCGCCGCCGACCGCCAGCAGCACGGGCCACTCCACCAGGCCGGCCACCCCGAGCGCGCCGAACGCCACGGCGGCCGCGGGTGCCGAGTGGCTGCCGCTGCTGATCCCGCGCTTGACGCCCTCCGCCGCCCCGGTCACGCCGCCGACGACCCCGTTCACGGCGGCGCCACCGATCGCGCCGGCGGCCGCCGTGGTTGCCGTTGCCGCGCGGTTCACCGTCTGGCCAACCCCCCGGATCGCCCCGCCGATGACACTCATGCTGACTCCCTGGCTTTTGGTGCTCTTGCGGCACGTGAATAATGTGAAAGCCTGCCACGTTGTGTACCCGCAGACAACGTGAGTACGCATCTTATTTCCCCTGCGTTAACCCGCACCCGCCCTATTCGGGCCGGATGTCGACGAAGACGGGCGCGTGATCGCTGGGCGCCTTGCCCTTACGTTCATCGCGGACGATCTGCGCACCGGTCACCCGCCCGGCCAGTGCCGGCGAGGCGAGGATGAAGTCGATCCGCATGCCCTGGCGCTTCGGGAACCGCAGCTGTGTGTAGTCCCAATAGGTGTAGACCCCCGGGCCGGGCGCGAAAGGTCTTACCACGTCGGTGAATTGGGTGTCGACGATGTCGTTGAACGCGCGACGCTCCGGCGCCGAGACGTGGGTGGCGCCGGCATAGAACTCGGGGCTCCAGACGTCCTCGTCGGTGGGGGCGATGTTCCAATCGCCGACCAGCGCGATCGGTGCCGCGGGGTCGTCGCGCAGCCATCCGGCGGCGGTATTGCGCAGCGCCGCAAGCCATTCCAGCTTGTAGGTGTAATGCGGGTCACCGAGCGCCCGGCCGTTGGGCACGTAGAGGCTCCACACCCGGATTCCGGCGCAGGTGGCGCCGAGCGCGCGCGCCTCCGCGGTCGCGGCCACATCGGGCTTGCCGCTCCAGGTGGGCTGCCCCTCGAAGCCGATTCGGACGTCGTCGAGCCCGACCCGCGAGGCGATGGCGACGCCGTTCCACTGGTTGAAACCGACGTGGGCCACCTCGTAGCCGAGCTCGAAGAACGGCAGGGTGGGGAACTGGCCGTCTGAACACTTGGTCTCCTGCATGGCAAGCACGTCCACGTCGGCGCGGGAGAGCCAGTCGACGACGCGGGGCAGCCGGGTGCGGATCGAGTTGACGTTCCAGGTGGCCAGGCGGATGGGGTGCGGCTCGCCGGGCATGGCTAGACGGTATCCCAGCGGCCGGGGGAGGCCGCCGCGTCGGTGGGCGCGAACTCGACAGGGCTGACCTGGAGCAGGTGACCGACCGCGTCGGTCAGTGGCGGAACCGATCCCGCCGCGGGCCGGTAGCGCACCGCCACCCGCGTGCCGAGCGGCGGCCACGAGATCATCAGTGCCCGAACGGGTCTGGACCCTCGCCCGGCAGCCAGGACAGGCCTGGAACGCCCCAGCCGTGACCTTTGACCGTCCGTTTCGCGCTACGGGCGTACCGGCCGATGAGACGGTCCAGATAGAGGAAGCCGTCCAGGTGCCCGGTCTCGTGCTGCAGCATCCGCGCGAACAGGCCGGTGCCCTCGATGTCGACCGGCTTGCCCTCGGCGTCGAGCCCGGTGACCCGCGCCCACTGCGCCCGCCCGGTGGGGAACGACTCGCCCGGGACCGAGAGGCAGCCCTCCTCGTCGACGCCCGGGTCGGGCATGGTCTCGGGAATCTCCGAGGTCTCCAGGACGGGGTTGATGACGACGCCGCGGCGGCGGTTGGCCATCCCGCGGTCGTCGGAGCAGTCGTACACGAACACCCGCACCCCGTGGCCGATCTGGTTGGCGGCGAGCCCGACGCCGTGCGCGGCGTCCATGGTGTCGTACATGGTCTCGATCAGCTCGGCCAGGCCCGCCGGCAGCGATCCGTCGGCGCCGACCGGTACCGGCGTCGTCGGGGTGTGCAGCACCGGATCGCCCACGATGCGGATGGGTACGACTGCCATGGTCGGCTAAGGTACCGCACGACGCGCGGGTCTTGATGACCGCTTGAGGGTTCGCGGCGTGATTCAATAAGCGCCGAAACATGCCCCTAGGTAAGTCAAATCAGTTGAGCAGTTCGAGAATCTCCGGAAGGGTCCAGGGGAAGCGATATGGACAGCGCCATGGCGCGGGCAAATCGAGCGGGGGACGACGCTGAGATCGCCGATGGGCTCACCCGCCGCGAACACGACATCCTGGCGTTCGAGCGGCAGTGGTGGAAGTACGCCGGGGTCAAGGAAGACGCCATCAAAGAGCTGTTCTCGATGTCGGCGACGCGCTACTACCAGGTGCTGAACGCTCTCGTGGACCGGCCGGAGGCGCTGGCGGCCGACCCCATGCTGGTGAAGCGGCTGCGGCGGCTGCGTGCGAGCCGCCAGAAGGCGCGGGCGGCCCGCCGGCTCGGCTTCGAGGTCACCTGACTAGCTACAGTAGGGCTCGATGAAAGAGCGAGTTCCCGACTCCACGGGCCTTCCGCTGCGGGCCATGGTCATGGTGCTGTTGTTTTTGGGCGTCATCTTCCTGCTGCTCGGGTGGCAGGCCCTGAGCTCGTCGGGGAAGGCCGACGACGAGTCGTCGTCGCCCGCCTCGAGCGTCACCACCAGCTCGTCGCAACCGTCGACGAGCGCCAAGCCCGCGGCCGCCAACCAGGCCGAGGTGCGCGTGTACAACATCTCCTCGAAGGAGGGGGTGGCCTCGCGCACCAAGGACCAGCTCACGGCGGCGGGCTTCAAGGTCACCGACGTCGGGAACCTGTCGTTGTCCGATGTCCCGACCACCACGGTGTACTTCACCGACGCCGAGGGGGAGCGCGCCACCGCCGACGCCGTCGGCCAGCTGCTGCAGGCGCCCGTCCAGCCGCGCATCCCTGCGCTGAGCAACCAGCCGCCCGGCGTCATCGTCCTGGTTACCGGCTGACGCTCGCCCGGCGCGTTACGCTTCCGCTATGCCTAGGCCCGACTGTCGTCACATCCTGCTCGCACTCTCCGCCGCCACCTGCGCCGCCGCGGTGGCCGCATGCTCGTCGCCCCAGCACGCGTCGACCAGCCCCGGCACCACGCCGGCGGTGTGGACCGGGTCGCCCGGCCCGTCGGCGGCCGCGGGCCCCGAGGCCGCCCAGCCCGCCGCGGAGGGCATGATGGCCCGGTTGCGGGGACCCGACGGGGTCGAGGTCGCCACCGCCAAGTTCGACTTCGGGAACGGCTACGCCACCATCACCATCGCGACGAGCGGCCCCGGCCATCTCGCGCCCGGACTGCACGGCGTGCACATCCACAAGGTCGGCAAGTGCGAGGCCAATTCGGTCGCCCCGACCGGTGGCGCGCCCGGCGACTTCCTCTCCGCCGGCGACCATTTCCAGGTGCAGGGGCACACCGGCGAGCCCGCCAGCGGTGACCTGAGCTCCTTGCAGGTCCGCAAGGATGGCACGGGCGAGCTGGTCACCAGCACGGATGCGTTCGCGATGGAGGACCTGCTCTCCGGCCAGAAGACCGCGGTCATCATCCACGCCGGCGCCGACAACGCCGCGCCGTCACCCGACGGCATGTCCATGGCCACCGGTGACCCCGGCAAGCGGGTGGCGTGCGGTGTCATCGGTGCGGGCTAGCGGGGCCGGCACCCGGATCGATTTCGCGCCCTCGCCGCGGCCGACAATCGGCGTCGAGTGGGAGTTCGCTCTCGTCGACGCGCATACCCGCGACCTGAGCAACGAGGCCACCGCGGTGATCGCCGAGATCGGCGAAAGCCCGCACGTGCACAAGGAATTGCTGCGCAACACCGTCGAGATCGTCACGGGCGTCTGTAACAGCGCGGGGGAGGCGATCGAAGACCTGCGCGGCACGCTGGGGCCGGCCCGGCGCATCGTCCGCGACCGCGGCATGGAGTTGTTCTCGGCGGGTACCCACCCGTTCGCGCGGTGGTCCACGCAGAAGCTCACCGACGCGCCGCGCTACGCCGAGCTGATCAACCGGACACAGTGGTGGGGCCGCCAGATGCTGATCTGGGGCGTGCACGTGCACGTCGGGATCTCCTCGGCGAACAAGGTGATGCCGATCATGTCGTCGCTGCTGAAGTACTACCCGCACCTGTTGGCCCTGTCGGCGTCGTCGCCGTGGTGGGGCGGTGAGGACACCGGCTACGCCAGCAACCGGGCGATGATGTTCCAGCAGCTGCCCACCGCCGGGCTGCCGTTCCAGTTCGAGACCTGGACGGAGTTCGAGGGTTTCGTCCACGACCAGAAGAAGACCGGCATCATCGACCATATGAATGAAATCCGTTGGGACATCAGGCCATCCCCACATCTGGGCACGCTCGAGGTGCGGGTCTGCGACGGGGTGTCCAACCTGCGCGAGCTCGGGGCGCTGGTCGCGTTGACACACTGCCTGATCGTCGACCTGGACCACCGGCTCGACGCCGGCGAGACGCTGCCGACCATGCCGCCGTGGCACGTGCAGGAGAACAAGTGGCGCGCCGCCCGTTACGGGCTCGACGCGGTGATCATCCTGGACGCCGACAGCAACGAGCGCCTGGTGACCGAGGACCTCGCCGACGTGCTGACCCGGCTGGAGCCGGTCGCCAAGTCCCTCGACTGCGTCGACGAGCTGGCCGCGGTGGCCGACATCCCGCGCGCGGGCGCGTCCTACCAGCGGCAGCGGCGGGTGGCCGAGGAGCACGAGGGTGACCTGCGCGCGGTGGTCGACGCGTTGGTGGGTGAGCTGGAGATCTGATGCTGAACTCGATTGAGCTGCCGATGTTTCCGCTGGAGACCGCGATGCTGCCCGACGAGGACCTGCCGTTGCGGATCTTCGAGCCCCGCTACGGCGCGCTGGTGCGGCACTGCACCGAGAACGGCGACCCGTTCGGTCTGGTGCTGATCGCCGGGGGCCGCGAGGTCGGTGGCGGCGACTCGCGCTGCGACGTCGGGGTGGTGTCGCGGATTGCCGAATCGGCCGACCAGGGCGGGGGCCGGTACACGCTGCGCTGCCGGACCGGGGAGCGGATCCGGGTGGCGGAATGGCTGCCCGATGATCCCTATCCGCGGGCGCTGGTGTCGCTGTGGCCCGACGAGCCGGGCGCCGCGGTGACCCGGGCGCAGCTGCGCGACATCGAGGACCGGGTGATGGCCCTGTTCGAGCGGATCGCGCAGGCTCGGGGCGCGGTGCTGCCGGATCGGGATGTGCTGCTGGGCCGCGACCTCGGCCGCGACGCCGGTCTGCGGCTCTTCGAGTTGGCGTCCCGGATCCCGATCGGCACCGCCGACCGTTATTCGGTGCTGGCGGCCCCCACGGCCGCCGGCCGGCTGGCCGCGCTGAGCGAGGCCGTGAACGCCGTTGCCGACATCGTGGAGTTCCAGCTGTCCGAATGAGCGACGTGGCGGTGCCGCCGCGGTCACGCTTCGACACCGGCGCGGTCGGCCCGGTTGCGGATGGCGAGCCCGCCGAGGGCCGCGCCCACGAAAAAGAGCACGGCACTGACCCGAAGCAGCTGGGCGAAGCTGGCATCGGTCAGCCGATTGGACGTGATCACACCCATGACGGCCACCGCGATCAGGGCGGACGTCCGGCCGGTTGCGTTCTGGATCGCGGCGGCGATTCCGCTGTGCGCGGCCTTGACCGCGGACAAGCCGACGGCGGTCAGCGGCGTGATCGCGAGGACCATGCCGATGGCCAGCACGATCCTGCCGGGCAGCACGTCGGCGACAACGTGGCCGCCGTGGGCGATCGGGCGGATCAGCAGCAGGCCCACCCCGGCCAGCGCCGGACCCGCCATCAGGAAGACGCGTGGCCCGATCCGGGCGGCCACGCCGCCGACGCCGCGCGCGAACAGCAACGACATGATGGGGCTGGGCAGCGTGATCAGGCCCGAAGCGGTGGCCGAATAACCCCCGACCTCCTGCAGGTACAGCGCGATGGCCAGCGAGCCCATCGTGATGCCGCCGTAGACGAAGGCGGTGACCAGGTTGGCGCCGGCGAAATTGCGTGTGGTGAACAGGCTGGGCGGCACCATCGGGTAGGGCGCCCGGCGCTGCCACGCGACGAAGGCGCACAGGGCGGCGACGCCCGCCACCAACGCCCCGCCGACCAGCGGGTCGTCCCAGCCCCGCCGGCCCTGTTCGATCAGGGCGTACACCGTGGCGGTCAGCCCCACCGCCGACAGGGCGGCGCCGGGGACGTCGATGCGCGCGCGCTCGGAGGGCGCGGGCACCGGCCGCAACCAGAACGTCAGCGCCACGCCGATCGTCACCGGGATCGCCGACAGCACATAAATCCAACGCCAGCTGAGGAAGTCCACGGCCAGCCCCCCGAGCAGCGGCCCCACCGCGAAGGCGGTGCCGGTCCAGGCCGTCCACGCACCGAGCGCCCGCGCCCGTCCTTGTTCGAACGACGAGTTGATCAGCGCCAGCGAGCCGGGCACCAGAAACGCGCCGCCCAGCCCTTGCACCACCCGCCCGGTGATCAGCATCGACGGGCTGCCCGCGGTGGCCGCCAGCGCGCAGCCCGCGCCGAACGCCACGAGGCCCAGGCGCATCACCGGTATGCGACCGAACAGGTCGGAGATCGCGCCGCCCGGCAGGACCATGGCCGCAACGGCCAGCAGGTAGGCGTCGACGATCCATTGCTGCGTGCACATGCCGCCGCCGATGTCGCGCGCGGTGGCCGGCAGCGCCAGGTTCACGACCGTGCCGTCGAGGAAGACGACGGTGGACGCCACGATCGCCACCAGCAGCACCCGCGTCGTCGGCGCGACGCCGCGCATGGCGGTAGACGGTTCGATCGCGGTCATTGGGGCGGCGGTCACGGGGTCTCCTTCGGGTCCGGTCATTGTTGAGTAGCCGAACCGGTTACAGCCGGGCCCACGACGTCGTCACGGGCGACGACGCCCAACGGTTCACCCCCGGGCGAACGCGCGCAGCGAATCCACCTGCCCCGGATCCAGCGAGGGCCGGACGACTTGGCGCGCGGCGGCGAGGTCGGCCGCCGTCACGTTGGTGGCGTCGATCGATCGGCGCATCGCGGTCAGCGCGGCCTCGCGCAGCAGCGCCACGCAGTCGGCAGCGCTGTAGCCGTCGAGGTCGGCCGCCACCTGGTCGAGGTCGACATCCGCGCTGAGCGGGACGGATTTGCCCGCGGTGCGCAGGATCTCGCGGCGCGCCGCGGCGTCGGGCGGCTCCACGAACACCAGGCGTTCCAGCCGGCCGGGGCGCAGCAGCGCGGGATCGATCAGCTCGGGCCGGTTGGTGGCGCCCAGCACGACGACGTCGCGCAGCGGGTTGACGCCGTCCAGCTCGGTGAGCAGCGAGGCGACCACCCGGTCGGTCACGCCCGAGTCGAAGCTCTGGCCGCGCCGCGGGGCCAGCGCGTCCACCTCGTCAAGGAACACCAGCGCGGGGGCGGAATCCCGGGCGCGCCGGAACAGTTCGCGCACGGCGCGCTCACTGCTGCCCACCCATTTGTCCATCAGCTCCGAGCCCTTAACGGCGTGCACGCTGAGCTGGCCCGTGCTGGCCAGGGCGCGGACCACGAACGTCTTCCCGCAGCCCGGCGGCCCGTACAGCAGGACGCCGCGCGGCGGCTCGACCCCCAGCCGGGCGAACGTGTCGGGATGCTGCAGCGGCCACAGCACGGCCTCGGTCAGCGCCTGGCGCGCCTCGACCATGTCACCGACGTCGGCGAGCGTCACGTTGCCGACCGTCACCTCCTCGCCCGCCGAGCGGGATAGCGGCCGGATGACGGTCAGCGCGCCGAGCAGGTCCTCCTGGCTCAGCTGGGGCGGCCGGCCGTCGGCACTGGCCCGCGACGCCGCGCGCAGCGCGGCCTCCCGGATCAGGGCCGCCAGGTCGGCGACGACGAAACCGGGCGTGCGGCCGGCGATCTCGGCCAGCTCGACCTCGCCGGTCGGCACCGGCTTGAGCAGCGACTCGAGCAGCGCCTTGCGCGTCCCGGCGTCGGGCAGCGGCAGGCTCAGCTCTCGGTCGCACAGGTCGGGCGCCCGCAGGCGGGCGTCGAGCTGGTCGGGGCGGGCCGAGGTGGCGATCAGCGCGACGCCCTCGGTGGCCACGGCGGTGCGCAGCTCGCCCAGGATGAGCGCGGCCACCGGTTCGGGGCTGGCCGGAAGCAGGGCGTCGACGTCGGTGATCAACAGCACGCCGCCGCCGTCGCGCACCGCGGCGACCGCCGCGGCGACGGCGCGCAACCGGTCCTCGGCGTTCAGGGCACCGACCTCCGGCCCGTCGAGCTTGACGAGCCTGCGCCCGTCGCACACCGCCCGCACCAGCGTCACCTTGCCCACCCCGGCCGGGCCGGACACCAGCACGCCCAGGTTCGCGCCGGCGCCCAGCGTCTTGAGCAGGTGCGGTTCGTCGAGCGCCAGCTTCAGCCATTCGGCGAGCTTGGCGGCCTGCGGCTGCGAGCCCTTGAGCTCCTCGACGACGGTTTCCGGGCTCGCGACGCCGACCAGCTCCTGCGCGGGCGGGGCCGCGCCGACCGGGACGCCGGTGCCCCAGGTGACCAGCGAGTTGGGCTGCACGCTGACCGGCCCGGCGGGGTCGACGCCGGTGACCGTCAGCAGCTCCGAGGTCCAGCTGATGCCGACCGAGGCGGCCAGCGCGCGGGTGGCGGCCGAGCTGGACGTGCCCGGGCCGAGGTCGCGCGGCAGCAGCGACACGGCGTCGCCGACGGTCAGCACCTTGCCCAGCAGCGCCTGCCGCAGGGTCACCGGCGAGATCGACCGGACGGCCAGCGACGACCCGGACAGCGTCACCGACCGCGCGCCGTACACGGTGACGGGGCCGACGATCACCGGCGTGTCCTCGCGCAGCCCGGCATTGGACAGCGTCACGTCGTCGAGCAGCGCGGTGCCGACCGGGGACCCGGGGCCGGTCAGGCCGACGACGGCGGCGGTGGTGCGCGACCCGGTCAGCGACACGGCGTCCCACTCCCGGATGCCCAGGGCGGCGACGACGTTCGGGTGCAGGCGCACGACGCCGCGGCGGGAGTCGACGGCGGACGTGTTCAGCCGCGCGGTCAAGGTCAGTTGCCGGGCCGCGCCGGGGATCATGGCAGGCGCCCGCCCGGTTTGCGCAACCCCAGCCGGGCCACCGACCGGCGGCTGGGGTGCGCCCGGCGGTTCGCGCGCCGCGCGGCGCGGCGCTGCTCCGGCTTGTCCGTCCAGGACTCCGGGTGGGCGGCGAGCCAGCGCTGGTTGCGCACGGCGAATGGCACGTGACACAGGTAGGCGACGATGATCACCCAGATCAACAGGTAGGGGGCCAGCACCGCGGCCGCCGCCGCGATCGCCAGCAAGGCCAGCAGCGGGGCGGCCCAGGTCGGCGGCACCGCGGCGGCGTGCATCTTGCGCATCGGGATCTTGCTGATCATCAGCATCGACGTCCCGACGATCCAGATGCACAGGAACGTCGTCGACGTCCACCAGCCCTCACCGAACTGCAGCTTGAGGCCGATCAGCCCGATCATCGACACCGCGCCCGCCGGCGCGGGCATGCCGACGAAGAACTCGTGGGTGTAGGCGGGCTGGCTGCCATCGTTTTGTAGCGCGTTGTACCGCGCCAGCCGCAGGACCACGCACACCGCGTAGAGGAGGATCGCCACCCAGCCGGGCGGCGACTTCGTCAGCATCGTCACATAGAGCACGATCGCCGGCGTCACGCCGAAGTTCACCGCGTCGGCCAGCGAGTCGATCTGCTCGCCCATGCGCGACTGCGCGTCCAGGATCCGGGCCACGCGGCCGTCGAGGCCGTCGAGGATGGCGGCGGCGGCGATCAGCGCCATCGCGGCCTTGGGCTGGTGTTCGAGCGCGAACTTGATCGAGGTGAGGCCCGCACAGATGGACAGCACGGTCATCGCGCTGGGCAGGATCTGCAGGTTGACCGGCCGCCTGGCGCGGGGCTTGTTGATCATGGCAGGACGGCCAGCGTGGTCTCGCCGGCGATGGTGCGCTGCCCCACCTGCACCACCGGCTCGGTGCCGGCCGGCAGGTAGGTGTCGAGCCGGGAGCCGAACCGGATCAGGCCGTAGGTGTCGCCGATCGACAGCTTGTCGCCCAGATGGGCGTCGCACACGATGCGGCGGGCCAGCAACCCCGCGATCTGCACCGCCACCACCTCGGCGCCGGACGCGGTCCGGATCCGCAGGCTACTGCGCTCGTTGTCGGTGCTGGCGGCGGGGAGGTCGGCCGACCCGAACCGGCCCGGCCGGTGCTGTACCCCGATCACCTCGCCGCTCACCGGCGCCCGCTGCACGTGGGCGTCCAGCAGCGAGAGGAAGATGCTGACCCGCGGCAGTGGCGTGTCCGGCATGCCGAGTTCGGCGGGCGGGGCGGCCATGTCGATCACGCACACCACCCCATCGGCCGGCGCCACCACGACGCCGGGCCGCGACGGCGGCACGCGCGGGGGGTGGCGGAAGAAACCGGCGCACGCGCCGGCGGCGAGCAGGCCGGCCCGGCGCAGCCAGCGGTGGCGGCGCCCGGCCAGGGCCACCCCCAACCCGGCGGCGACGAACGGCCGCCCGGCCGGGTGGACCGGCGGAACGGCGGAGCGCACCAGCTCCAGCACGTGCTGCGGGCTGAAGGCCGGGTCCTGCGCGGTCGGACCGATCGTGCGGGGGCGTCGTGCCACGCGGCCATCTTACGAAAGGCGCGGGATTCGCCGCGGGTCGCAACGGGAACGCCATACTTCGACATGCGATCGGGGACGAAGCTGCGCCGGGCGAAGGTCGGCGTCATCGCCGTTTTCCTCATCCACGCCGTGGTGTTCTCGTCGTGGGCGGCCCACATCCCGCGGGTGAAGGCCGAACTTGGCCTGTCCGACGCCGCGCTGGGGACGGCCCTGTTCGGGGCGCCGCTCGGCTCGGTCGCCGCGACGGTCCTCTGCCACTGGGCGCTGCCCCGCTGGGGCAGCCGCCGCCTGGTCCGCCTCACGCTCGCGGGCTACGCCGCGGCCGGGACCACGGTCGGCCTGGCCGGTTCCGGCGCGGCGCTGTTCGCCGCGCTCGCGCTGTGGGGCTTCTTCCAGGGGGCGCTGGACGTCGCGATGAACACCCAGGCCGCCGCGGTCGAGCGGCTGGAGCGGGCGCCGATCATGGCGCGCTTCCACGGCATGTGGAGCGTCGGCGCGATGCTCGGCGCTTTGCTCGGGGCCGCGTGCGTCGGCGCGGGGATCGGGCTGACGCCCCAGCTGGCCGTCGTCGGGATGCTCGTCCTCATCGGCGGGGAGGCGCTCACCCGCCACCTGATCGCCGACGCGGAGCCCGGGTCGCCGGGGGCGGTGCGGACCGGCCGGAGCTGGATGAACCCGACCGTGGCGATCCTCGCGGCGGTGGCGTTCGTGTCCTTCCTGTGCGAGGGCGCCGCCACCGACTGGTCGGCCACCTATGTGCGCGACGTCGTCGGCGCCGGCGTGGGCGTCTCTGCGCTGAGTTACGCCGCCTACACGTGCACGATGGTCGTCACCCGGTTCGGCGCGCTGCGCCTGCACGCCCGGGTGCCGGGCCGCCGACTGTTGCCGGCACTGGCGCTGGTCGCCGCGACCGGCATGAGCGCGGCGCTGGCGACGGGTGCCGCGGGCGCCGCCGTCGTCGGGTTCGCCTGCCTGGGCGCCGGCGTGGCGCTGCTGGTGCCGAGCGCCTTCAGCGCGGCCTACTCGGCCGGCGCGGCCGGGTCGTCGATCGCCGTCGTGGCCGCCACCGGATGGGTCGGCTACCTGCTGGGGCCGCCGCTGATCGGCCACCTGGCCGGGCGGTTCGGCCTGTCGGTCGCGCTGGTGACGATCCCGGTGATGATGACGATCGTGGCGATCGCCATCCGCTGCAGCCCCGCCTTCGACCCGCTGGCCGCGCCTAGCTGAGGTCCCACACCGGCAGCCGCGTCCCGGCGGCCACCTCGACCACGTCCTCCGGGATGTCCAGTAACCCGTTGGCCGACGCCAGCCACCGCAGGTGATGCGACGCCGGGGGGCCGTAGCTGATCACGGTGCCGGCCCCGCGGTCGAGGATGGCCCGACGGAACTGGCGCTTGCCGCGCGGCGATGTCAGCGACTCGGCCAGGACGGCGTCCCGGTGTGGTCGCTCGGCGTCGGGCAGCCCCATCGCGCGGCGCAGCGCGGGCCGGATGAACACCTCGAAGGAGACCAGCGCGCTGACCGGGTTGCCGGGGAGGGTGACGATTGTGGCGCCGGCGACCCGCCCGATGCCCTGCGGCATCCCGGGCTGCATGGCCACCTTGACGAATTCGACGCCCTGGTCGCCCTCCCGGCCGAAGGCGTCCTTGACGACTTCGTAGGCGCCGGCGCTGACCCCGCCGCTGGTGATGATGAGGTCGGCGTCCGGTGCGTACCGGTCGATTAGCGCGCTGAACTGCGCGACCTCGTCTTCGGCGGTGGCCACGGCCGTCACCTCCGCGCCGGCCTCGCGCACGGCGGCCGCGAGCATGACCGAGTTGGACTCGTAGATCTGGCCGGGCCGCAGCGCGTTGCCCGGCGCGACCAGCTCCGACCCGGTGGACAGCACGAGCACCCGCTGGCGGGGAGTCACCCGCAGCTCCGCCATGCCGAGCGCCGCCACCAGGCCCAGCACCGCGGGCGTCACGACCTGGCCGCCGCGCAGCACGGTGGTCCCCGCCGCGACGTCCTCGCCCGCTCGCCGGATGTGCTTGCCGGCCTCCCGCGGCTGCCGGATCGCGACCTCGTCCACGCCGCCGTCGGTGTCCTCGACCGGCACGATGGCCGTGGCCCCGGCGGGCACCGGAGCCCCGGTCATGATCCGGTGCGCGGTCCCCGGCCGCAGGGCGAGCTCGTCGGTGCGCCCGGCGGGGATGTCCTCGGCCACCGGCAGGACCACCGGCCGCTCCGGCGTCGCGCCGGAGGTGTCCTCGGCGCGGACCGCGTAGCCGTCCATCGCGGAGTTGTCGAAGACCGGCAGGGCCAGCGGCGCGACCACGTCGCCGGCCAGGACGAGGCCCAGGGCGTCGGCCAGCGGGACGGCGACGGGCGGGCGCGGGCGGATCAGCCCGCTTACGACACGCTGATGTTCATCGACTGAGCGCACCCGGCCATTATTCGCCCGTCACTCGAACCGGATGCCGGTGAGTTCTTCGGAAACCGCCCAGAGCCGGCGCTGCAGTTCCTCGTCGTGCGACTGCGCGCTGGATTCCACGAGCTTGGGCTGGCCGCGCTGCTCGAGGAAGCCGCTGGGGCCGTAGTACTGCCCGCCGCGCACGGCGGGATCGGTCGCCGCGCGCAGCGTCGGCAGCGCGCCCATCGCCGGGCTTTGGAACAGCACCGGCCCGAGCACCGCCTTGAGCGGCTGGAAGATGCCGGGCAGGTTGCGGGCCAGGTCGGTGTTGGATCCGCCGGGGTGGGCGGCCACGGCGATGGTCTTCGCGTCGGGACAGGCCGCCAGCCGGCGCTGCAGCTCGTAGGTGAACAACAGGTTGGCGAGCTTGGACTGCCCATAGGCGGCGATGCGGTCGTAGCGGTGTTCGGATTGCAGGTCGTCGAAGTGGATCGCCGCACGCAGCCGGTGGCCGAGGCTGCTGACGGTCACCACCCGCGAACCGCGCACCGGCAGCAGGTGGTCGAGCAGCAGGCCGGTCAGCGCGAAGTGGCCGAGGTGGTTGGTCCCGAACTGCAGCTCGAAGCCGTCCTCGGTGGTCGACTTCGGGGTCCACATCACGCCGGCGTTGTTGATCAGCAGGTCGATGCGCGGGTAGGCCTCGCGCAGCGCGGCGGCGGCGGACCGCACGGAGTCCAGCGACGACAGGTCGAGCCGTTGCAGCGTGACGTCCGCGCGCGGACTGGCCGCCACGATGCGCGACAGGGCGGCGTTGCCCTTCTGCAGGTCGCGCACCGCCAGCACGACGTGCGCGCCGCGGAACGCGAGGACGGCCGCCGTGTGATAGCCGATGCCGGTGTTCGCACCCGTGACGACGACGACGCGGCCGCTCTGGTCAGGCACGTCGGCCTCCGACCAGCCGGGCTTCTCGATGGCGGTTGCAGCCATGGTCCAAAAATACCCATCCGGCTGCCCGGACGGGTGCAAGGTGGCCGATCCCGAACTCCGCGCAAAGCTGACGCCGGCCTACCCGGTCAGCTGGAAGCGCCGTGGCTCGCGTGCGCGAACTACTTCCGCCGCCCCAGCGGCAAGGTTGTCACCCAGTTGCCTTACCGCGGACGGACTTTCTCCGAGCGCACCCGCGAGCCGGTCGACGGCGACTACCGCTTCGGGCGGTAGCGGCCGCCGGGTGGCCCGGCTGCTGCGCGGTCCTCGCGAAATATCCCGCCCGCCGCCGGGGGAAGCGCGGTTCCCCCTTCAGGCGTTCACTCGCTCGGATCGGGGCGCTCATCGCCATGTCGATTTTCTGCCGCAAGTTGGCCGCGGCCCGCTTCGAGCGCTTCTTCGCCGGCACGGCCACACCCTACGCAGCATTCCGGGCGGCCGGGTTAATGCACCCAGAAATTGTCGTGGCGGACAAACCACTCGCGCCGCTCGTCGTCGGTCATGTCGGCCAGCTCGGCAAAGCCCTCGAAGTAGGCCTCCCGCGGAGCGCCCGGCGCGAAGAGCATCAGAATGGACGCCGGCTCGTTCGCCCCGTTGCGGAAGCCGTGTACCCCACCGGGCGGCACATAGAGGAAGTCGCCCTGATGGCCGTCGACCCAGTCGCTGCCGTCGTAGAGCTTCATCGTCCCGGACAGCACGAAGAACGCCTCGGACATCGCGCGGTGAAAGTGCGGCCCGGGCCCGCCGCCGCCCGCGGGGATGTCGACCCGGTACAGCCCGTAGTCGCCGTCGGTGGCCCGTTGGTCGGCCAGGTAGTGGTACTTGACGCCCCCGGTTTCATAGTCCGGCGGTGAGTCGGCCCGCTTGAGCCAGGCGCTGACTTCCGGCCGGTCCTTGGTGTAGCGCGGTGGGGGATAGGGCGGCACGACCAAGGACATGCGTCCAGCCTGCCAGCTAGCATCGCCGATGTGGAGGGTCCGGCGACCGAAGAGAGCGTGCGGGTGCGGCGACTCCTCAATGCCGAACGCCAAGCGGCGCAACTGTTCGACGAGATCGACCGTCGCGCCATGGTCCGCCCCGGCGTCGGCGAGCGGGAACTCTCCGATGAGATTCAGCGCCTCGCCGCCGACCTGTTCGGCGTGACCCGGCACTGGCACCGGCGGATCGTGCGGGCCGGCGAGAACACCCTGCAGCCGTTCGCCGAGCGTCCGCCGGACCGGGTGATCGCCGCGGACGACATCGTCTTCCTGGATCTGGGCCCGATCTTCGAGGAGTGGGAGGCCGACTTCGGCCGTACCTTCGTGCTCGGCGGCGATCCGGCCAAAACGGCCGTCCGCGACGCGCTTCCGCGGGTGTGGCAGGCCGGGCGCGGGTACTTCCACGAGCACGAGGGCGTGACGGGCGCGGAGTTGTTCGACTTCGTGGTCGGTGTGGCCCACGCCGAGGGCTTCGAGTGGGGCAGCCCGATCGCGGGCCACCTGGTGGGCGAGTTCCCGCACCGCAAGATCGCCGGTCCCGGCCGGCAGTGGTACATCATGCCCGGGTCGGGCAGGCCGATGCGCCGCACCGATCCCGCCGGCCGGGTCTGCCACTGGATCCTGGAGATCCATTTAGTCGATCGCGCCCGCGGTTTCGGTGGCTTCTACGAGCAGCTGCTCGACCTGCCCTGACCCCGGCTCGTCAGTCGACGGGGTAGGTCACGCCCGTGAGCTGTTCGGAGACCTCCCACAGCCGCCGCTGCAGCTCGGCGTCGTGGGACTTGTTGCTCGAGCCCACCACCTTCGGGTAGCCACGGGTCTCGGCGAACCTGTCGGGGCCGTAGTACTGGCCGCCCAGCACCCCGGGGTCGGTGGCGGCGCGCAGCGTCGGGAGCGCGCCCATGGCCGCGTCCTGCGCGATCACCGAGAAGAACACGTTGACGAGCGGCCGGAACGCCGTGGGCGTGTAGCGGCCCAGTTCGGTCTTTGACCCGCCGGGGTGGGCGGCGGCGGCGATCGTCGTGCCGTGCGGGGCGAGCCTGCGCTGCAACTCGTAGGTGAACAGCAGGTTGGCCAGCTTGGCCTGCCCGTAGGCCGCGACCCGGTTGTAGGAGCGCTCCCACTGCAGGTCGTCGAAGTGGATGTCGGCGAAGATCCGGTGGCCCATGCTGCTGACGGTCACGACCCGCGACCCGGGGACCGGCAGTAGCCGGTCCAGCAGCAGTCCGGTGAGCGCGAAGTGGCCCAGGTGGTTGGTGCCGAACTGCATCTCGAAGCCGTCTTTGGTGGTCTCCTTCGGCGTGTACATGACGCCGGCGTTGTTGATCAGGAGGTCGATGCGGTCGTGCGCCGACCGGAGCTGCTCGGCGGCCGCGCGGATGGATTCCAGCGACGTCAGGTCCAGTTCCTGCAGGGCGACGTCGGCCTGGGGGCTGGTGGCCGCGATCCGCGCGGCGGCGTCCTTGCCCTTGTCGAGGTTGCGCACCGCCAGCACGACGTGCGCCCCGTGGGCGGCCAGCGCCAGGGCGGTTTCGTAGCCGAGGCCGGTGTTCGCGCCGGTGACGACGGCGACGCGGCCGGTCTGGTCGGGAATGTCCGAGGTGGTCCATTTGGCCATGAGGGGCTCCTCAACTAGTAAGCTAAACGGGGCGATCGCTCCGGTTGATCCCGACTATACGGAACGAACGCCCCGTTTTGTCAACCGATGGGTGGTGAACACTTGGCCGAACCCGCCCGGCGGTTGCGCGCCGACGCGGCGCGCAACCGCGCCCGCGTGCTGGAAGTCGCGTACGAGACCTTCGCGGCCGACGGATTGTCGGTGCCGATCGACGAAATCGCCCGCCGCGCCGGCGTCGGCGCCGGGACGGTGTACCGCCACTTCCCGACGAAGGAATCGTTGTTCGCGGCGGTCATCGCGGACCGCATGCGGCATCTCATCGACGAGGCGCGCGGCCTGCTGGCGAGCGAAGGGCCGGGCGAGGCGCTCTTCACGTTCCTGCGCGCCACCGTGTTGCGGTGGGGCGCGACCGACCGCGGCCTGGCCGACGCCCTGGCGGGGCTGGGCATCGACATCGAGACGGTCGCGCCCGACGCCGAAAAGGCGTTCCTGGACATGCTCGCGGACCTGCTGCGCGCCGCCCAGGAAGCGGGAACGGCGCGGCCGGACGTCGGCGTCCGCGAGGTGAAGGCGCTCCTCGTCGGCTGCCAGGCGATGGAGGCCTACAACCCCGCGCTGGCCGCGCAGGTGACCGACGTCGTCATCGACGGTTTACGCGCCAAGCGATAAGGCCCGACTCTTCTTGCACTCGGCATAGGCGAGTGCTAAGAATGACGTTGGCACTCGCGACCGTTGAGTGCTAGGTCGGGACGGTGAGACCAGTCTGGTCGTCCGTCGCGGGCACTGCACCCGGCCAGCGTAAGTAATGGTGGCCCGCACGTGGTCACCAGGAGTCATCCCCAATCCGGAGGAATCACTTCGCAATGGCCAAGACAATTGCGTACGACGAAGAGGCCCGTCGCGGCCTCGAGCGGGGGCTCAACGCCCTCGCCGACGCGGTAAAGGTGACGTTGGGTCCCAAGGGCCGCAACGTCGTCCTGGAGAAGAAGTGGGGCGCCCCCACGATCACCAACGATGGTGTGTCCATCGCCAAGGAGATCGAGCTGGAGGACCCGTACGAAAAGATCGGCGCAGAGCTGGTCAAGGAAGTTGCCAAGAAGACCGACGACGTCGCCGGTGACGGCACGACGACGGCCACGGTGCTCGCCCAGGCGCTCGTCAAAGAGGGCCTGCGGAACGTCGCGGCCGGCGCCAACCCGCTGAGCCTCAAGCGCGGCATCGAGAAGGCCGTCGAGAAGGTCACCGAGACCCTGCTCAAGCAGGCCAAGGAGGTCGAGACCAAGGAGCAGATCGCTGCCACCGCGGCCATCTCGGCCGGTGACCAGTCGATCGGCGACTTGATCGCCGAGGCGATGGACAAGGTCGGCAACGAGGGCGTCATCACCGTCGAGGAGTCCAACACCTTCGGCCTGCAGCTCGAGCTCACCGAGGGCATGCGGTTCGACAAGGGCTACATCTCGGGTTACTTCGTGACCGACGCCGAGCGTCAGGAAGCGGTCCTCGAGGACCCCTACATCCTGCTGGTCAGCTCCAAGGTGTCGACGGTCAAGGACCTGCTGCCGCTGCTGGAGAAGGTCATTCAGGCCGGCAAGCCGCTGCTGATCATCGCCGAGGACGTCGAGGGCGAGGCCCTGAGCACCCTGGTCGTGAACAAGATCCGCGGCACCTTCAAGTCGGTGGCGGTCAAGGCCCCCGGCTTCGGTGACCGCCGCAAGGCGATGCTGCAGGACATGGCGATCCTCACCGGTGGTCAGGTGATCAGCGAAGAGGTCGGCCTGTCCCTGGAGAGCGCCGACGTCGCGCTGCTCGGCAAGGCCCGCAAGGTCGTCGTCACCAAGGACGAGACCACCATCGTCGAGGGCGCCGGTGACACCGACGCGATCGCCGGGCGGGTGGCCCAGATCCGCAGCGAGATCGAGAACAGCGACTCCGACTACGACCGCGAGAAGCTGCAGGAGCGCCTGGCCAAGCTGGCCGGCGGTGTTGCGGTGATCAAGGCCGGCGCCGCCACAGAGGTGGAGCTCAAGGAGCGCAAGCACCGCATCGAGGACGCGGTCCGCAACGCCAAGGCGGCCGTCGAGGAGGGCATCGTCGCCGGTGGTGGCGTGGCCCTGCTGCACGCCGCCCCGGCCCTGGACGAGCTGAAGCTCTCCGGTGACGAGGCGACCGGCGTCAACATCGTGCGCGTCGCGCTCGAGGCTCCGCTGAAGCAGATCGCCTTCAACGGTGGTCTGGAGCCTGGTGTGGTGGCCGAGAAGGTCCGCAACTCGCCCGCCGGAACCGGCCTGAACGCCGCGACCGGTGAGTACGAGGACCTGCTCAAGGCCGGCGTTGCCGACCCGGTCAAGGTGACCCGTTCGGCGCTGCAGAACGCGGCGTCCATCGCGGCGCTGTTCCTGACGACCGAGGCCGTCGTCGCCGACAAGCCGGAGAAGGCGGCCGCTCCCGCGGGCGACCCGACCGGTGGCATGGGCGGCATGGACTTCTAGAAAGTCAACGAGAGAGCCCGGCTTGCCTTGCGCAAGCCGGGCTTTTTCGTGCGCCGAGCGTGGGGCCCAGGTACGTCCACACCTCGAATTTCGTCCACAGGCCCCACGCTCGGCGCATACATGGCGGGGCGGTGGCAGCGAACATGCCGGCATGCACCCGTTTCTCGGCAGCGAAGCGCTGAGCGGCGGCGCCCTCACCCGCAACCAGTTGCGCACCCGCTATCGCCCGGTGTTCCGCGATGTGTACATCGCCCGCGACGTGGAACTGACGGCGGACCTCAAGGCGCGGGCCGCGTGGCTGTCGACGGGTGCAACGCTGGCCGGCGTGTCGGCCGCCGCGGTGCTCGGCACGAGATGGCTCGACGGCGCCGCCCCCGCCGAGATCGCCCGCGCCGACCGGCACGCTCAGCCCGGCATCGTCGTCCACAGCGATCGGCTGGCCGATGACGAGGTGCACATCAGGCGGGGAATGCGCCTGACGACCGCGGCGCGGACCGCATTCGACATCGGCCGCCGCCTGCCCGTCACTAGGTCGGTACCGGTCCTGGACGCGTTGCTCAATGCGACGGGCATCAAGCCGGTGGACGTCGCCGCAGTGGCTGACCGGCACCCCGGGACGCGTGGCGTCCGGCGGCTGCGCGCCGCGCTCGGCGTGGCTGACGGCGGGGCGGCGTCGCCGCAGGAGACCAGGCTGCGACTCGTGCTGGTCAATGCCGGACTGCCCAAGCCGGAGACGCAGATCGAGTTCCGAGAGCTGCGGATTCGGGTCGACATGGGCTGGCGCGAGTGGCAGGTGGCCGTCGAGTACGACGGCATCCAGCACTGGGTGGACCGTTATCAGCGGTCGTGGGACATCGAGCGAATCGCGCTGCTGGAAGCGGCCGGCTGGTGTGTGGTCAGGGTGAGCGCCGAGATGCTGGCACGCCGGCCCGAGGCGATTGTCGAGCGGGTGGCCACGAAGCTCCGCGAGCGTGGGGCCTTTGGATGAGATCCGGCCCCGGGACGTCCACAGGGCCCACGCTCGGCGCAGACGTCAGGCGGGCAGGGAGAACACCACGCAGTCGTGCAGGCAGCCCTTGGCCGCCTCCGGGGAGTCGGGGTCGGCGTCGCGGTGCAACAGCGCGCGGCTCGGGACGACGTTCAAGCGGCCGGCGTCGTCACCGGAGACTTCGGCCGCACCGTCGACGATCAGCGAATACCCACCGGGCTCGCGCGGCGGCCACAGCAGCGTGACCTCGGCGCGCCGTGCCAGGTTCTCGCGGGTGCGGCCGCCGATGGCCCCGACGTCGAGCACCGAGCCATCGCGCAGTCGCGGCTCAACGGTCACCGTGTGCACGCGATAGCCGTCGTCAACGGTGATCAGATACGCGAACGGGTAGTCGGGGAGGGCGGCGGCGAGCCGGTCCAGGTCGACCTTCTTCTTGGCGCGCATGGCTTCGAGGATAGGCCGCTATTCGGGGAGGAACGGCTCCCTGGTGCCCGGGGTCGGCGCGTCCGGCGTCCGGTCCTTGGGGAAGAAGCCCGAGCTGGGAATGCCGGGCTCGCGGGTGACCGCCGGGTTGCGGAAGGCCGCGTCGTTCGCCGCGGGGACGACGGGCCCGGGGGCCGACGTCGTGGTGCGCAGGGCGGGCGGGATGGGGGTGGGCCCGCCGGCCGCCGCTGCGACGCCCGCCGCCGCGCCGCGCGACTCGAGGGTTCCGGCGATGGCGCTCGCGTCACCCGGTCCGCCGAGGGTCGGGGCCGCCGGCGGGTTGAGCAACGCCTGCGACGAGAGGCTGCCGGTGACGCCGCCGGTGTTCGCGACCGAGTTGAGCAGGCCCGAGCTGAGATTGGCCGCACCCGCGCCGCCGGTGAGGTAGTGGGAAGCGGTCAACGGGGTGGACTCCGCGGCGCCGGAGGCGGCCAGACCGTTCTCCTGGAAGAAGCCGGTGTTGGCCGTGCCGGAGTTGAAGAAGCCGGTGTTGACCGTCCCCGAGTTCAGTACGCCGGTGTTGGACAAGCCGGCGTTGCCGATGCCCAAGTTCCCCGAGCCGGAGTTGAAAAAGCCGATGTTGTTGTTGCCGGAGTTGAACAAGCCGATGTTGCCGGTCCCGGAATTGAAACCACCGAAGCCGATTTGGTTATTGCCGGTCAATCCGATGCCGAAATCGTTGTTACCGGTATTGCCGAAGCCGAAGTTGTTATTGCCCAGGTTGCCAAAGCCGAAGTTATTGTTGCCGGAGTTTCCGGATCCGACGTTCTGGGTGCCGCTGTTGCCCATCCCGAAGTTCGACCCACCGGGCGTCAACGGCACCGGGCCCCAGCTGATCTGCCCATTGCTGAACGAGAACCCGAGCTTTTGCAGGGCCTCCTGCCATGGCGCCAGCTGCGCGGCGGCGTTCGACGCGTCGGCGTGGTATCCGAACATGGCCGCCACGTCGGCGGCCCACATCGCCTCGTACGCGGCCTCGGTGTCCATGATGGCGGGGATGTTGAACCCGAACCAGTTGGTGGCGGCCAGGGCCTGCACTAGCGCGCGGTTGGCCGCGACCACCGCCGGTTGCACGGTGGCCGCCAGGGCGGCCTCGAAGGCTCCCGCGATGGCCGCGGCCTGGGTGGACGCAGCCTCGGCCTGGGCCGCGGCCGCGGTCAGCCAGGTCACGTACTGGGTGGCGACCTGCATCATCGCCGTCGCCGACGCGCCCTGCCACGAGCCGTTGACGAGATCCGAGGTCACCGAGAAGAACGACGATGCCGACGAGGCCAGATTCTCGGCCAGCCCGTCCCAGGCTTCGGCCGCAGCAAGCAGCGGCGCCGCTCCCGGACCGGCGAAGATGAGTGCCGAGTTGATTTCTGGCGGCAACCACGCAAAATGCGGGTTCGTCACTGACCCAACTTAACCGGGATGGGTGGCCCTTCGTGGCGTTATCGGGCAGGTACGGGAATGGGTCGTCGTCCCCGTACCAACTTGCCCGGACGGGCGTCGGTGGGGATGCCATTTTCGGCGATTATTGCGCCGGAAACGACCGTTGTCACGTATCCGTCGGCGTTTTGGTCTAAGCGGCGGCCGCCGGCGGGCAGATCGTAGGAGATGACCGGCTTGTGCAGGCGCAGGGCGGCATGGTCGATGACGTTCAGGTCGGCCTTGTACCCGACGGCGATGCGGCCGCGGTCGCCGAGCCCGGCGACGCGGGCCGGCGCGGACGTCAGCTCGCGGACGGCCTCGGCCACCGTGAACCGGCCCGCCTTCCGGTCGCGGGCCCAGTGCGTCAGGAAGTACGTCGAGTAGCTGGCGTCGCAGATCATCCCGTAGTGGGCGCCGCCGTCGCCCAGACCCAGGACCACGTCGTCGCGGTGCAGGAGTTTGCCGACGGTGTCCAGGGAGTTGTTCGGCAGGTTGCTGGTCGCGACCAGCAGGGTCGCGTGGCCGTCGTCGTCGAGCAGCCGGTCGTAGGCCTCCTCCATGGGGCTGACGCCGCGCGCCCGCGCCCGGGCGGCGATGGACGTCGACGGGTCGGGCTCGTAGTCGGGCACGTCGCCGAGCGGGTAAATCCAGTCCCACGCCTGCGCCACGTACAGGATGGGGTGCCCGTGGCCCGGCTTGTCGGCCAGGATGCGGGCGCGCACCTCGGGCTTGCGCATCTCGGCGACCCGCTCGGCCAGCGGCAGGTGCGCGATCTCGCGGTAGCTGGGATACAGCACGAACGGGTTGGCGCTCAGCTCCAGCCCGATGATGAGCCCGATCGGCCGGGGCAGCAGCTGCGCGGTGACCCTGGCCTCGCCGCCCGCGTTGGTGTTGGCCTTCTCGACCATCGTGATGGCGTCTTCCCACGTCGGGTCGCCGGAGTTCGCCACGACCAGCGTGAACGTCACCGGCAGCCCGACGTCCTCGGCGACGTCGAACACCGTCTGGAGCACCGGCTGGTAGCCGCCGGCCGGAATGTCCGGCACGAACTGCAGCAGGCCGCCGCCGTCGACCACGCCCCGGGCGATCGCCTCGATCTCCTCACGGGCGGCGTCGTAGCTGGGGATCGGCGAGCCGCTCTCCGTCTTGTGGATGGTGAGCCGCGACGACGCGAAACCCAGGGCGCCCACCTCGATGGCTTCCTTCGCCAGCGCCCGCATCTTCGCCAGGTCATCGGCGGTGGCCGGCTCGCGGTCCGCCCCCCGCTGACCCATCACGTACACCCGAAGCGGGGAATGAGGCAGGTAGGCGGCCACGTCGATGTCGCGCTTGCCCGCCTCCAGCGCATTCAGGTACTCCGGGAACGTCTCCCAGGTCCACGGCAGACCGTCGGTCATGACGACGCCCGGAATGTCCTCGACCCCGGCCATCACGTCGACCAGGACGTCGTGGTCGGACTGGCGGCACGGCGCGAAGCCGACCCCGCAGTTGCCCATCACCACCGTGGTCACGCCGTGCGCGGACGACGGCGTGAGGCGCTCCGACCAGATCGCCTGACCGTCGTAATGCGTGTGGAGGTCGACGAAGCCGGGCGTGACCAGCAGCCCGGTCGCGTCGATCTCGCGGGCGGCGCCGCCGGAGTCGATCGAGGGACCCACCGCGGCGATGACGCCGTCACTCACCGCCACGTCGCCGACGTACGGCTCACCTCCCAGCCCGTCGACGATGGTGCCGTTGCGGATGATCAGGTCGTAAGCCATCCCAACAATTTACGACCGGTGGCGGGGTCGTGCCAGGCGCCGGCTGTCCGTACTGTCGCAGGTATGGCAAGCCCCGACCAGACCGTGCAGGAACTGCTCCGCGACGCGTTCACCCGGCTGATCGAGCACGTCGACGACCTCACCGACGGCTTGACCGACGAGGTGTCCGACTACCGGCCCGCCCCCGGCGCCAACAGCATCGCGTGGCTGCTCTGGCACAGCGCGCGGGTGCAGGACATCCAGCTGGCGCAGGTCGCCGGGGTCGAACAGGTGTGGACCCGCGACGGATGGGTCGACCGGTTCGGCCTGGACCTGCCGCGCAACGACACCGGATACGGGCACGGGCCCGACGAGGTGGCGAAGGTGCACGGGCCCGCGGACCTGCTGTCCGGCTACTACCACGCCGTGCACAAGTTCACGCTCGAATACGTCGCCAGCGTGACCGCCGACGAGCTGGCCCGCGTGGTCGACGACAACTGGGATCCTCCGGTGACCGCCAGCGCCCGGCTGGTCAGCATCATCGACGATTGCGCCCAGCACCTCGGTCAGGCCGCGTACGTGCGGGGAATTCGCTAGGTTCGCGCGGTGCGGTTTGCGGTGGCGACGGTGCTATGGTTCGCCGCCACGGTCGCCCTGGCCGCGGCGATCCCCGCGGCGTGGGCCCAGCTTCACGTCGTCGACTCCGACGGCTACGCCGCGCTGGCCCGCGAGGCGGCCGGCGACCCGGCCCTGCAATCCGCGATGGCGTCCGAACTGACCACCCGCGCCATGGCGCTCGCCAACCAACGGGGCGCCCGCTACGCGCTCGACGTCTCGGAGGTGCACGCCGCCGCCAGCGCCTTCACCGCCGGCCGCGCGTTCCCCGCGCTGTTCGCCCAGGCCAACCGGGCGGTGCACAGCTGGCTGTTCACCGACCCGGGTGCCGGCTTGGGTGGCGAACCGTGGGTCATCGACCTCGCCCCGATGCTCAAGGACGGCGCCATCGCGGCGCTGCTGAGCCGCCACCACGTGACCGTCCCCGATACCCTGGCGGTCCCGGTCACCGAGTCGCTGCCGCGCTCGTGGCGGCAGGGCCGGCTGAGCCGGTTCGCCACCTGGGGGCCGTGGGCGAGTGCGGGCGCGGCGGCGCTCGCCGGTTGCTGCGCGTTGCTGACGTTGGCCGCGGCGCGCAGCCGCGGCAAGGCGCTCAGCAGCCTGGGGGTGTCCGCGCTGCTCGTCGGCGCGGTGGGTTGGGCCGGGATCGAGGTGGGCCGTGGATACGTCAACGGCGCGCTCAACCTGACCACCGGCGACCTGCGCGACATCGCCGACGTGATGATCGGGCACGCCGAGGTCGGTTTGCACCACTGGCTGAACCTGACGCTGGTCGCGGGCGGAGCGCTGGTGGGAGTCGGCGTCCTCGCCGCGGTCGCGGCTGGCCTGCGCCGAAAGCCGGCGGACGGGACGGCTAGCCGAACGTGAACGAGAAGACCTGCAGGCCGGGGCTGACCTGCAGGTCGAGCTGGTCGCGGCCCGCGGCGGGGTCGGCGACGACCTGATGCAGGGTGGGTGGGCCGCCGATCGCCGTCGTGGTGGTCTTCCCGCCCCGGTTCGCCGTGATCGTCCCGGTGCCGCCGACCACGACGTAGACGTCCTTGGCCGTGTAGTTGAGCCGGATGGCGGCGCCGGGCCCGTCGGCGGTGGCGCCCTGGTCGTCCAGCGTCCACCGGCCGGTTAGGGCGAACCGGTCGTCGGGCAGTGTCGCGGGGTAGCCGAACGTGGCGGTGCCCTTCTTGTAGTCGGCGCCGCCGCCGTAGTTGACGGCCCGGTCGACGCCCAGATAGGTCTCCGGGGTGAGCCGCGTGCGCGGGGTGGTGTCCTCGGTGTGCGTCGCGCCGGGGAGGCGTGCGTTCGGGTTGGCGCTCGTGAGCAACTCGCGGATCAGCCTCTCGGTGACGTCGTAGTCGCCCTCGCCGAACTTGGTGTGCCGGACCGTCCCGTTGGCGTCGATGAGGTACTCGGCCGGCCAGTACAGGTTTCCGAAGCTGTTCCAGGTCGCGTAGTCGTTGTCCAGCGCGACGGGGTAGGTGATGTGCAGGTCCGCGGCGCCGCTGGCGACGTTCGCCGGGACCCGTTCGAAGGCGTACTCGGGGGTGTGCACGCCGATGACGACGAGTCCGTCGTCGCGGTAGCGGTTGTACCAGTCGACGACATGCGGGATGGCGCGCTGGCAGTTGATGCACGAGTACGCCCAGAAGTCGATGAGGACGACCTTGCCGCGCAGGGACGCCGGTTCGATCGGCGGGGTGTTGAGCCACTGGGTGATCCCGGTGATCGGGGGCGCCTGGCCGCACCGCTGCAGCTGGTCGGCACCGTCGGTGCAGTCGGCGAGTTGGCCCTTGGGTCCGGGGTTGAGCTCGTGGCGGATGTTGTTCGCGCCGATCCCCCGCTGCATGGCGGTCGTGTAGTCGGGGACGGCGCGCTGCAGCACCGCCGGCAGGTTGAAGACCAGCGCCACGGCCAGCACGATCATCGCCACGCCGCCGGCGACCTGGATCGCGCGTTGCCGGCGGCGGAACGCGGCGACGCGTTCGGTCACGCCCCGCCCGGCCAGCGCGAACGCCAGCAGCGGCAGCGCCGTGCCGACCGCGAAAGTCGCGGTGAGGACGAGGATCGGCACCCCGATCGATGCGGTGCCGCCGGCGACCACGATGGCCGCCAGCACGGGGCCCGCGCAGGGCACGTACAGGGCGCCCAGGGTCAGCCCGAGACCGAATCCGCTTCGGCCGCTTTTCGTTTCCCGCAGCGGGATGCGAGCAAACGGCCGCTCGACCAACCGCTGCAGCGGCGGGAAGATCAGGCCCAGGCCGATCACGGTGAGCGCCACGAGCGCAGCCCAGCGGATCGCGTCCTGGGGCAGGTGCAGCGCCGAGAGCAGGCTCGAGCCGGCCAGGGTCACCACGCTGAAGCTGCAGACCAACCCGGCGATCACCAGGTACGGGCGGGAGGCGGGCGTCGCGTCCTTGCCGCCGCCGACGCCGACGCCGACGCCCGAGAAGAACACCACCGGGAGCACCGGGAGGATGCACGGCGAGATCCCGGTGATCAGGCCGCCGAGGAACCCGATCAGGGCGATGGTCTGCATGACTACCGGTTTAGTCGCTCAGTGCGAACGACGAGTCCCGCGGCTGTGGTTCGGCCGGCCGGGCGGGGATCCGTGGCGGCCGGGATCGTACGCGTATGGGCCACCAGAACCAGCGGCCGAGTAGTGCGGCGATGGAGGGGGTCATGAATGCGCGCACGATGAGGGTGTCGAAGAGTAGGCCGAGGCCGATGGTGGTGCCGACTTGGCCGATGACGCGTACGTCGCTGACGATCATGGAGGCCATGGTGAAGGCGAACACTAGGCCGGCGTTGGTGACGACTTTGCCGGTGCCGCCCATTGATCGGATGATGCCGGTTTTGAGGCCGGCGTGGATTTCTTGTTTGAACCGTGAGACCAGCAGCAGGTTGTAGTCCGAGCCCACGGCCAGCAGCACGATGACTGACATGGCCAGCACCAGCCAGTGCAGTTGGATGCCGAGGACGTGTTGCCAGACCAGCACCGAGAGCCCGAATGAGGAGCCCAGCGAGACCGCGACCGTGCCGACGATCACCGCGGCGGCCACCAGTGCGCGGGTGAGGATCAGCATGATGATGAAGATCAGGCACAGCGAGGAGATGCCGGCGATGACCAGGTCCCACTTGGCGCCCTCGGAGATGTCCTTGAACACCGCGCCCGTGCCGGCCAGGTAGATCGTGGCGTCTTCGAGTGGGGTGCCCTTGAGTGACTCCTCGGCCGCGGTGCGGATCTTGTCGATGCTGGCGATGCCCTCGGCCGAGGCGGGGTCACCGCGATGCAAGATGATGAACCGCGCCGCGTGCCCGTCGGCGGACAGGAAGTTCTTCATGGCGCGTTTGAAGTCGGCGTTGTGGAACACCTCCGGCGGCAGGTAGAACGAGTCGTCGTTTTTGGCCGCGTCGAACGCGTGGCCCATGGCCGTGGCGTTGTCGCTCATCTGGTCCATCTGGTCGAAGATGCCCGACATGGTGCTGTGCATCGTGAGCATCATGGTCCGCATGTTGACCATGGTCTCGATCATGGTGGGGAACTGCGCCACCATCTGCGGCATCAGCCGGTCGAGCTCCTTGATGTCACCGACTAGGACGTTGAGCCGCTCGTCGATCTCGTCGACGCCGTCGAGCGCGTCGAAGATCGCCCGGATCGACCAGCAGAGCGGGATGTCGTAGCAGTGCCGCTCCCAGTAGAAGTAGCTGCGGATCGGCCGGAAGAAGTCGTCGAAGGTGGAGATCTCATCACGTAGCTGGTTGGTGATCTGCTGTATCTGTTCGGTGTCGCCGACCATCTTGTGCGTGACGCCCTCCAGCCTGGTCATCAGGTCGTACATGCGCTGCATCGTGGTGATCGTCCGGGTCATCTCGTCGGCCTGCTTGAGCAGGTCGTTCATCCGGTCGCGCTGGTATTTCATGTTCTGCAGCTGACCGGCGTTTTGCATGCTGATCTGAAACGGGATCGACGTGTGGTCCATCGGCGTCCCGTCGGGCCGGGTGATCGCCTGCACCCGCGAGATCCCCGGCACCCGAAACACGCCCTTGGCGAGCTTGTCGAGCACCAGGAAGTCGGCGGGATTGCGCAGGTCGTGATCGGACTCGATCATCAGCAATTCCGGCTTCATCCGGGCCTGGGAAAAGTGCCGGTCGGCGGCCAGGAACCCCTCGTTGGCCGGGATGAAGTCCGGCAAGTACTCGCGGTCGTTGTAGTTGGCCTGGTAGCCGGGCAGCGTGAGCAGCCCCACCAGGGCGACCGCGCAGGTCACCGCCAAGATCGGCAGCGGCCAGCGAACCACCGCGGTCCCAACCCGCCGCCAGCCGCGGACCTTCAGCAGCCGCTTGGGGTCGAACAGGCCGAACCGGCTGCCCACCGTCAGCACCGCGGGCCCCAGCGTCAGCGCCACCGCCACGGCCACCAGCATCCCCACCGCGCACGGGATGCCCAGGGTCTGGAAGTACGGCATGCGCGCGAAGCTCAAGCAGAACGTCGCCCCGGCAATGGTCAACCCCGAACCCAGGATGACATGCGCCGTCCCCCGATACATCGTGTAAAACGCGGCTTCCTTGTCCTCGCCGGCCTGCCGGGCCTCCTGGTAGCGCCCAATGATGAAAATCCCGTAATCGGTGCCCGCCGCGATCGCCAACGACGTCAACAGCGACACCGCAAACGTCGACAACCCGATCAGGCCGCTATGCCCCATCAACGCAACCGCCCCACGCGCCGCGGTCAACTCGAAACCCACCGTGACCAGCAACAGCAAGACCGTGACGATCGACCGGTAGACGAACAGCAGCATGATCAGGATGACCGCGACGGTCGTCAGGGTGATCCGCACCATCGACTTGTCGCCGCTGTGGTGCAGGTCCGCGGCCAGCGCCGACACCCCGGTGACATAAGCCTTCACCCCCGGCGGCGCCGGCGCGCCGTCCACGATCTTGCGGACCGCCTCCACCGAATCATTGGCCAGCGGCTCCCCCTGATTACCCGCCAAGTTCACCTGGACCGTCGCGGCCTTACCGTCGTTGCTCTGCGCGCCCGCCGCCGTCAGCGGATCACCCCAAAAATCCTGGATGCTCAGCACGTGCGTCTTGTCCGCCCGCAGCTTGCGGATCAACACGTCATAGAACCTATGAGCGTCGTCGCCCAGCGGCTTGTCCCCCTCCAACACCACCACCGCCGAGCTGTCGGTCTCCCCTTCCTGGAAGGCGTGACCGATGCGCTTCAGCGCCACGAACGACGGCGCGTCGGTCGGGCTCAGCGAGACCGACCGCTCCTGCCCGACCACCTCCAGCGAGGGGACGAGGACGCTGATCGCGACGGCGACGCCGACCCAGAACAAAATGATCGGCACCGCGAAGGTATGGATGAGACGCGCGAACAGCGGCCGCTCGGCGTGCGGAGCGGGGGCGCTCACGCGGACTTCACCAGGCAGAACGTGTACGCGTTGACCTCGTTGGAGATCCGCTCGGCCTTCACCACGTCGTCCACCGTGATGCGGCACCCGATGCTGTCGCTATTGCCCTGTGCCACAAGGTTTCCCATTACGGCGGCCTTGTCCGTGGTGATGCGCAGGGTCCACGGCAACGGGGCTTGGTCCACCCGTTGCGGATCGGCGTTGACGTCGAAGTAGCTGATGTCGGCGACCGTACCCGCGGGCCCGAACACCTCGTAGGTGATCCGCTTGGGGTTGAAGGGCTTGGGGTTCTGCAGGTTGCTGTCGGCGTACGACTCCCGCTTGCCGGAACCGAAGTAACCGTGCACCCGGTCCACGATGAAGCCCCCGACGGCGACCACAGCCAGGACCACCAGCGGGATCCAGAACCGCGACAGAAACCTGAAAATCTCCCGTCCCCTCACCGCTTGGCAGTGCGCCGGCGGACGGTCCGGCCGGCCGCTCGAATGTGTCGGCTACGGAGGGCGGCGCCGCCTCGCGGCGCGCGCGACACGGCCCCCAAGGCAGCCAAGGCTTGCCTAAGTAAACCATGTCCGTGTGGCCGCCCGGACCGGACCGTCGACGCTTCCGTTGCGCACCCAGGAGTGTAACGCATATCACGTGCGTAACGGAGGCGTTACCGTGCGCAATATCCGCATGACGCTGCCGCCGCAGGGCTCACCGCCGACGGGTTCCGGCTGCGCCGCGCTACTGAGTCAGGAGGCCGGGCGTTCTCGACCGTGCATTCAGGGACTCGACTGTGCAACCCAGAACGCGAATCATCCGATACTTCCGCTCTCAAAGCGCACTTGACGCCCGGAATGCACACTCAAGCTTCTGCGCCGGGAAAGCTAGGACCAGTTCCAGACTGACATGTCGCCCTTGGGGTACTGGTCGCACACGTCGGTGGACTTGGCGACGACACCCTTGTTGTTGAAGAAGATCTTCATGTGGTTCGGCCAGGCGAACCACAGCGGGTCGCCGCCGGAACCCAGGGGCGGGTAGAAGTTCTCCGAGTAGTTCCGGCGGTCCGCGGCCGACAGCGAGTAGAACCAGTGCGCCTTGTCGATCGTCGCCTGCTGGACGTTCGGGTGGTTGTTGAAGTCGATCATGTACCGCTGGTAGTACACCGGGCTGGTGTCCCGGGTGGCGGCCAGGATCTGCTCGGCGTCGCAGTCGGTGTTGATCATCCGGCGTGGGATCGGGAAGTCTTCCGTCGAGTCGGCCCGAGCGGTGCTGGGCAGGGCCGTGGCGGCAACGCCGAGGGCGAGGAAAAGTGCGCCTGCACGCAGGCTAGAAATCAGCCGAGACATAGTTGTAACCGTAGCACTTCCCGGCCCCGAAGTAGAGCCCGAGCGCCAATTCGTAGCCCAGCTCACTATCCTTTCTGATCAGGGATGATGACGTGGCTCGGGTCGGGTCGCAGCTCCGGCGGCGCCTGCCGCGGGACTCGGCCGGCGTGATGAACTCGAGGGCGTCGGGGGTGTTGCGCATCAGTCCGTCGAGGATCCCGCCCAGGGTCCGGGTGCTCGCCCCGCCCGTGTTCTCCTAGGCCTGGTTCACGATCAGCTTCTGGGCCTGCAACTGCGACAAGGGGATTCGCGACAGCTCGGCGGCGATTTCGGCGACGCGCAGCACGATGACCTTGACCGCGGGGTCCCGCTCGCCGTGTAAGGCAGGGTCTCGAAGTCGGGCATAGCCGGGCGGCCTACGGGTCGGGCTGGCGGTCTTCCGGGTTCGAGGCGTAGATGCGACCGTTGATCTTGAGGTAGGGAGTCATCAGGTAGGCCGAGCCCACGATGATGGCGGTGAAGAAGGCCGCGGCGAGGATGGCGTTCGGCCAGAGCTTGCCCACCCCGACCGCGAAGCAGACGACGCCGAGCGCCGACGTCGTCCAGTAGTACCGTCGGCCCGCGCGGCGGTGCGAGATGTAGCGAAAGCGCGCCTGGGTCGCCCCGGCCGCGATGCAGATCAAGCCGGTCACCAGCAAGGTGAGTTCGATGCGTTCGGTCGCGGACACGTCGATGATCTTAGGTTCTGTCGGGCCGGTTTATCGGGGCGCGCCCAGCATCCGCCACAGGAACGAATAGGTGAGCGCCGACTTGAAGGCGACCTGCTCGTTGTCGGCCGCGCCGGCATGGCCGCCCTCGATGTTCTCGTAGTAGAAAACCCGGTGACCCGCGGCTTGAAGGGCGGCGGCCATCTTCCGGGCGTGGCCCGGATGCACCCGGTCGTCGCGGGTCGACGTGGTGAACAGCACGGGCGGATACTCGCGGGTCGCCGAAATGTTGTGGTAGGGCGAGTATTCGGAGATGAACGCCCAGTCGTCGGGGTTGTCGGGGTCGCCGTATTCGGCCATCCACGAGGCGCCGGCGAGCAGGAGGTGATAGCGCTTCATGTCGAGCAGCGGCACGCTGCACACCAGCGCCCCGAACTTCTCGGGGTACTTCGTCAGCATGATGCCCATCAGCAGGCCGCCGTTGCTGCCACCCTGGGCGCCGAGCTGCGCGACGTCTGCGATGCCGCGGTTCACCAAATCGGTTGCCACGGCGGCGAAGTCCTCGGCCACCTTGTGCCTGTTCCCGCGCATCGCCTGCGTGTGCCAGCCCGGTCCGTACTCGCCGCCGCCGCGGATGTTGGCCAGCACGTACGTGCCCCCGCGGGCCAGCCACAACCGGCCCATCACCCCGCTGTAACCCGGCGTGTTGGCGGACTCGAATCCCCCGTAGCCGTACAGCAGGGTGGGGCCCGGACCGTCGGCGTCGTTGGGGCGCACCACGAAGTAGGGGATCGGTGTGCCGTCCTCCGACGCGACGAAATTCTGCGTGACCGAGAACCTTTCGCCGTCGAAGAAGGAGGGTGCGGATTTGACCTGCTCGAGCCGGAGGTCGCCGGCGGCGCGCATCAGCCGCGACGGCGTGACGAAACCGCTGGAATCGAGGAAGAATTCGTCACCCAGGTCGTCGGCCGCGGCGACGACGGTGTTGGTCGCGGCCGGAACGCCCGCAAGCGGCTTACGCTTCCAGTCTCCCGGTGTGGCTACCTCGACCCGGCTGGCGACGTCGGCCAGGGTGACGATCAGCAGGCGGTCCCTGGTCCAGGCGTACTGGTACAGGGCGGTGTGCTCGTCGGGTTCGAAGACGACGCGAAAGTTCGCCGTGCCGGAAAGGAACTCCTCGTAATTCGCCGCAAGCAACGAACCCGCTCGATAGCTCCGTTCGCCGAGGTACCAGTCGGTGCGCAGCTCGACGAGCAACCATTCGCGGTGGATCGACACGCTGGAGTCGGTGGGCGTGTCGATGCGGATGAGTTCCGGGCCGCGAAGCTCGTAGACCTCTTCGTTCCAGAAGTCGACGGCGCGGGACAGCAGGATGCGCTCGAATCCGGGCGTCCGGTCCACCGCCACCGTCACCATGACGTCGTCGGGGGCGCCCTCGAACACCGTCTCCGCGGCGCTCAGCGGGGTGCCCCGGCGCCATCGCTTGATCACCCGCGGATACCCGGAATTGGTGAGCGTGCCGGGTCCGAAGTCGGTGCCGACCATGGTGGTGTCGGGATCGGCCCAGGAGATGTAGGATTTGGCCTCCGCCAGCGCAAACCCGTCGACAACGAATTGCCTTGTGGCCATGTCGAACTCCCGGACGATGGTCGCATCCGAACCACCCCGGGACAGCCCGATCAATGCGCGGGTGTGGTCGGGTTCGATCACCCGCGCGCCTCCCCACACCCACTTCTCGCCGTCGGCGCGGCCGAGCTCGTCGACGTCGATCAGCACGTCCCAGTCCGGGGAGTCGGTGCGGTAGCTGTCCAGGGTGGTGCGTCGCCACAACCCGCGCGGGTTCTCGGCGTCGCGCCAGAAGTTGTACAGGTATTCGCCGCGACGGGTTACGTACGGGATCCGGGCGTCGGTGTTGAGCACCTCGAGCGCCTCGGCGCGCATGCGCTCGAACTCCGGGCCGCCGAATTCGGCGAGGGTCGGTTCGTTGCGCGCCCGCACCCAGTCCAGTGGCTCGTCGCCGGTGACTTCTTCCAGCCACAGGTAGGGGTCGTCGGGGGAGGCGGGGGCTTGCGACGTCATGGAGCCATTCTGTCTCCGGCGGTAGTGTGAGCCGTATTACACAGTGGAACAAGGAGTCGAGAAGATGACCGTCTTCGCACGTCCCGGAACCGCCGGGGCACTGATGTCGTACGAATCGCGGTACGAGAACTTCATCGGGGGCCAATGGGTGGCGCCGGTGGCGGGCCGGTATTTCGAGAACCCGACACCCGTGACGGGGCAGCCGTTCTGCGAGGTCGCCCGCTCGGAGGCGGCCGACGTCGACAAGGCGCTCGACGCCGCCCACGCCGCGGCGCCCGCGTGGGGCAAGACCGCCCCCGCCGAGCGGGCCGCGATCCTGAACAAGATCGCCGACCGGATCGAGGCGAACTCGGCCGCGCTGGCGGTGGCCGAGGTCTGGGACAACGGCAAGCCGATCCGCGAGACGCTGGCCGCCGACATCCCGCTGGCCGCCGACCACTTCCGGTATTTCGCCGCGGCGATCCGCGCCCAGGAGGGCTCGCTGTCGCAGATCAACGACGACACCGTGGCCTACCACTTCCACGAGCCGCTCGGCGTCGTCGGCCAGATCATCCCGTGGAACTTCCCGATCCTGATGGCCGCCTGGAAGCTCGCCCCCGCGCTGGCCGCCGGCAACACGGTGGTGCTCAAGCCGGCCGAACAGACGCCGGCGTCGATCCTCTACCTGATGTCGCTGATCGCCGACGTGATCCCGCCCGGTGTGGTCAACATCGTCAGCGGATTCGGGGTCGAGGCCGGTAAGCCGCTGGCGTCCAGCGACCGTATCGCCAAGATCTCGTTCACTGGGGAGACCACCACCGGCCGGCTGATCATGCAGTACGCGTCGCAGAACCTGATCCCGGTCACCCTCGAGCTCGGCGGCAAGAGCCCCAACATCTTCTTCTCCGACGTGATGGCGGCCAACGACAACTTCCAGGACAAGGCGCTGGAGGGCTTCACGATGTTCGCGCTCAACCAGGGCGAGGTGTGCACCTGCCCGTCGCGCAGCCTGATCCAGTCCGACATCCACGACGAGTTCCTGGAGCTGGCCGCGATCCGGACCAAGGCGGTCCGGCAGGGCGACCCGCTGGACAGCGAAACCATGATCGGCTCGCAGGCGTCCAACGACCAGCTGGAAAAGATCCTGTCCTACATCGAGATTGGCAAGGGGGAGGGCGCCAAGATCATCACCGGCGGCGAGCGCGCCGAGCTCGGCGGTGACCTGTCCGGTGGCTACTACGTGCAGCCGACGATCTTCTCCGGCAACAACAAGATGCGCGTCTTCCAGGAGGAGATCTTCGGGCCGGTGGTGACGGTGACGTCGTTCACCGATTACGACGACGCGATCGGCATCGCCAACGACACCCTCTACGGCCTGGGCGCCGGCGTGTGGAGCCGCGACGGGAACATCGCCTACCGCGCCGGCCGCGACATCAAGTCCGGCCGGGTGTGGGTCAACTGCTACCACATGTATCCGCCGCACTCGGCGTTCGGCGGATACAAGCAATCCGGGTTCGGCCGCGAGACTCACCAGATGGCGCTCGACCACTACCAGCAGACCAAGAACCTGCTGGTGTCCTACACCGACAAGGCGCAGGGCTTCTTCTGATGGTGTCCGGGGCCGTCATCACCGCACCCGCCGCCGAGTTGGTGGCGTCGCTGCAGGATCGGCACGGCCCGGTGATGTTCCACCAGTCCGGCGGGTGCTGCGACGGGTCGTCGCCGATGTGTTACCCGCGCGGCGACTTCCTCGTCGGCGACCGCGACGTCCTGCTCGGCGTCCTCGACGTGGGGACCGACGGTGTGCCGGTGTGGATCTCGGGCCCGCAGTACCAGGCCTGGAAGCACACCCAGCTGGTGATCGACGTGGTTCCGGGCCGCGGCGGTGGATTCAGCCTCGAGGCCCCCGAAGGGGTGCGGTTCTTGTCCCGCGGCCGCGTCTTCTCCGACGGCGAGCAGGCCGAATTGCAGGCCGGCCCGGTCATCACCGGTGCCGATTACGAGCGGGGCGCGCGCCCGTCGACGCGAGGTCAGGTGGTGGATTCGGACCTGGCGGCGGGCCTGAGAACCTGCCCTCCCGCCCGGTAACCAGCAGTACAGTCGTCAGCGTGGTGCCCCTTCCGCGTCCCGGGCTGCTGGCCAGCGCCATGCTGGTCGGCGCGGCGGTCGGTTTGCTGGCCGGGGTGGGATTCGCGGTGGCGCATCCGGGAATCCGGCCGGAGCTCGCCCTGGCGCTGGTGGTCGGGATCCCCAGCGTCACCGGGGTGTTGATGATCCTGTTCTCCGGCCGCCGCTGGGTGACGATGCTGGGCGCGTTCGTCCTGGCGCTGGCGCCCGGTTGGTTGGGTGTGCTCGCGGCCCTACAGGTGGTCTCCGGTGGCTGACCACGACCCGGAGTCCAATCCGGGGACCGCGCCGTTCGTGCCGGATTTCTCCGACGACGAGGACACCGGTACGCACTCGTGGGTGCCCGACTTCTCGGACGACACCGGCCCGCAGCCGGCCGCCGGACAATCCGAACCCGCCGACGGCAAGGAACAATCCGAGGTGGCGGGCGGCGGCGAGCCGGGCGGCGTGCCCGTGCAGTCGGTCACCGTTCCGGGCCGCTACCAATACCTCAAGTGGTGGAAGCTGCTGCTGGTCATCCTCGGCGTGTGGTTCCTGGCGGCCGAGGTCGGGCTGGGCCTCTGCTACTGGTGGTATCACGCCGTGGACAAGACGGCGGCCGTGTACGTGGTGCTCGTCTACGTCGTCGCCTGCACGGTCGGCGCCGTCATGCTCGCGATGGTGCAGGGCCGGCCGCTCGTCGCGGCGCTGTCGCTGGCGCTGATGTCGGGGCCCTTCGCCTCCCTCGTCGCCGCGGCTCCGCTGGACGGCTACTACCACTGCGCCCGGTTGGGTCACTGCCTGATCGGCGTCATTCCCTACTAGCAGTTTCGCCGTCCGCCCCGGCCACTAGGGTTGGGGGCGTGACTCACTATGACGTCGTCGTCGTCGGGGCCGGCCCGGGCGGATATGTCGCAGCCATCCGCGCCGCACAGCTCGGCCTGAACACCGCGATCATCGAACCGAAGTACTGGGGCGGGGTGTGCCTGAACGTCGGGTGCATTCCGTCCAAGGCGCTGCTGCGCAACGCCGAACTCGTGCACATCTTCACCAAGGAGGCCAAGACCTTCGGCATGACCGGGGAGGCGACCTTCGACTACGGGGTCGCCTTCGACCGCAGCCGCAAGGTGGCCGAGGGCCGCGTCGCGGGCGTCCACTTCCTGATGAAGAAGAACAAGATCACCGAGATCCACGGGTACGCCAGATTCACCGACCCCCACACGATCGCGGTCGAGCTCAACGACGGGGGCACCGAGGAGGTCACGTTCGACAACGCGATCATCGCCACCGGCGCGAGCACCCGGCTGGTGCCGGGGACGTCGCTGTCGACGAACGTCGTCACCTACGAAGAGCAGATCATGTCCCGGGAGTTGCCCGAGTCGATCGTCATCGCGGGGGCCGGCGCCATCGGCATGGAGTTCGGCTACGTGATGAAGAACTACGGCGTCGACGTGACCATCGTGGAGTTCCTGCCGCGGGCGCTGCCCAACGAGGACGCCGAAGTCTCCAAGGAGATCGAGAAGCAGTTCAAGAAGCTGGGCGTCAGGATCCTCACCGGCACCAAGGTCGAGTCGATCACCGATGACGGCTCGCAGGTAACGGTCACCGTCAGCAAGGACGGCAAGTCGGAGGAGCTCAAGGCCGCAAAGGTGTTGCAGGCCATCGGCTTTGCGCCCAACGTGGACGGGTACGGGCTGGACCGGACCGGCGTGGCGCTGACCGACCGCAAGGCGATCGGCATCAGCGAGTACATGCAGACGTCCGTTCCGCACATCTACGCCATCGGGGACGTCACCGGCAAGCTGATGCTGGCCCACGTCGCCGAGGCCATGGGTGTGGTGGCGGCCGAGACCATCGCAGGCGCGGAGACCATGTCGCTCGGCGACTACCGGATGCTGCCGCGCGCGACGTTCTGCCAGCCCCAGGTCGCCAGCTTCGGGCTGACCGAGCAGCAGGCCCGCGACGAGGGCCACGACGTCGTCGTCGCCAAGTTCCCGTTCACCGCCAACGCCAAGGCGCACGGCCTGGGCGACCCGAGCGGGTTCGTCAAGCTGGTGGCCGACGCGAAGTATGGCGAGCTGCTGGGCGGCCACCTGATCGGCCACGACGTCTCCGAGTTGCTGCCCGAGCTGACCCTGGCGCAGAAGTGGGACCTGACCGCCAACGAGCTGGCCCGCAACGTGCACACCCACCCGACGCTGTCCGAGGCGCTGCAGGAATGCTTCCACGGCCTGGTCGGCCACATGATCAACTTCTGAGGATGATTCGCAGCGACACCGCCGTGGGCGCCATCGCGGGCGCCGCCGCCGGATACGTGCTGTGGCTGGTGGCCTTTTCGATCGCCGACGACAACGCGGCGGTGGGCCACTGGGCCCCGACGGTGCTGCTGGGATCGGTGGTGCTGGCGGTCGGCGCGCTGCTGTGGGGTTCGCTGCAGCGCAGGCGCCGCAAGTACCTGTGGTCGGCGTTCGGGTTCGGCCTGCCGGTGTTGCCCCTCGTGCTGACCCTGGCCGTGCTGGCCGACGTGTACTTCTAGTAGCGCGGATTGTCCAGCGGGATGTCGAGCGCCGACATCGTCGCGGCGAGCCCGTCGTATTGCGTTGCCAGCAGGCAGAATTCGATGAGCTGACGCCGGTCCAGGTGACTCGTCAGCTCGCCCCAGGTGGCGGGGCTGACGGTGCGGTCCCGGACGAGTTCGTCGGTGGCCGCGAGCAGCGCGCGCTGGCGGGCGGTCAGCGTCGCGGCGCCGTCGCCGGCGTCGGGCCAGCCGAAGATCGCGGCCTGCTTGTCCGCGTCGAGCCCCTGGTTGCGCGCCATTCGGCGGTGGTGCTGCAGCTCGTATTCGCAGGCGCGCAGGTGTGCGACGCGCAGGATCACCAGCTCCGTGTCGACCGCGGGCAGCCGCCCGCGCAGCAGCCGTCCGCTGTAGATGCTCCACGCCACGAACAGCAGGCGGTGCTGGCCGAGCGTGGTCATCAGGTGCATTTCGGGTGCGTGGACCGCCCGCGCGCCGAGCTTGGCGATCACCCAGTTCAGCGGGCCCAGCTCGCGCAACCGCCCGGACGGGATGCGGCCGGCCTGGCCGGCGTGGCCGTTGAGTTCGGCGCTCACGGTTGCTTGACCAGATAAGGGGACACGGTGCTCCGGTGCTCGTCCAGGTCCAGGGCGCGCCCCAACGCGGGGAAGGCGCGCTGCGGACAGTTGTCGCGCTCGCAGACGCGACAGCCCGCGCCGATCGGTGTGGCCCCGATGTTCTCGCCGGACAAGTCGAGTCCTTCCGAGTAGACCAGCCGGTGGGCGTGGCGCAGTTCGCAGCCCAGCCCAATCGCGAACGTCTTTCCGGGCTGACCATACCGCGCGGCGCGGCGCTCCACGGTGCGGGCCACCCACATGTAATGGCGGCCGTCGGGCATCTGCGCGATCTGCACCAGGATCTTTCCCGGGTTGGCAAAGGTCTCGTAGACGTTCCACAACGGGCAGGTTCCCCCGCTGGAAGAGAAGTGAAAGCCCGTGGCGGACTGGCGCTTTGACATGTTGCCGGCGCGGTCGACCCGAATGAACGAGAACGGGACGCCCCGCATCGACGGCCGCTGCAACGTGGAAAGCCGGTGCGCGATCGTCTCGTAGCTGACCGCGTAGAACGACGACAGCCGCTCGACGTCGTAACGGAAGTTCTCGGCCACGTCGTGGAATTGGCGGTACGGCAATACCGCGGCGGCGGCGAAGTAGTTGGCCAGTCCCAGCCGGGCCAACGTGTGCGACTCGTCGCTGGTGAACTTGCCTTCCTCGACCAGGTTATCGATCAGGCCGCCGTACTCCAGGTAGGCCAGCTCGGCGGCCATCTTGAACACCTGCTGCCCCATGGCCAGGTGGTTGCTGATCTCCAGCGTCTTGGTGCGGCGGTCGTACCGGTGCAGCACGGTGTCGCCGAGATCGATGCGCCTGGTGATGTGCACCCCGTGCACCTCGGTGAGCCGGCGGGTGAGCTCGCGGGCCAGATCGCCGTGGTGCAGGCGCATCTTGATGGTGAGGTCCTCGGCGGCGGTGTCCAACTCGTGTAGGTAGTTCTGCCGCTGGTAGAAGTAGTCGCGCACTTCCTCGTGGGGCATGGTGATCGACCCGCTGCCGCTGCCGTCGGAGTACCGCTCCTCGGTGGCGGCGGCCAGCTGGGCGGTGGTGATCCGGTAGCGGCGGTGCAGGTTGACCACCGCCCGGGCCAGGATGGGGTGGGCGTTGACCATCTCGGCGACCTCGGTGGGGTCGACGTCGATGTCCAGGTCGCGGTCCATGGTCACCTCGCGCAGCTCGGCGACCAGCCGCGTGTCGTCCTGAGAGGCGAAGAACGTCGCGTCCACCCCGAACACCTCGGTGATGCGGAGCAGCACCGCGACCGTCAGGGGACGCACGTCGTGCTCGATCTGGTTGAGGTAGCTCGGCGAGATGTCCAGCATCTGGGCGAGCGCGGCCTGGCTGAACCCGCGCTCGCTGCGCAACTGGCGCACGCGCGCGCCGACGAAGGTCTTGGCCATTTGGCGCCAGCGTACCCGTCGCTGCGAAGGCTCGCTTTGCAGACTTGGCACGGTTCGGTCGGTGGTCATGATTGGTGTTTGAAAGAGGCGATTGGCATGATTCGCACCCGGATCCCGCGGTACAACAGGGGGAACGGCGAAGAGGGAACGGGGAGCGATGCGGTGAGCCTGGACAAGACACTGATGCCGGTGCTGGACGGCCACCCGGACGTGTTCGGGCGGGAATGGCCGCTGCGCGTGGGCGACATCGACCGCACGGGCCGGCTTCGCTTGGATGCCGCCGCCCGGCACATCCAGGACATCGGCCAGGACCAGCTGCGCGAAATGGGCTTCGAGGAGACGCATCCGCTGTGGATCGTCCGCCGCACCATGGTCGACCTGATCCGGCCGATCGAGTTCCAGGACATGCTCCACCTGCGCAGATGGTGTTCGGGCACGTCGAACCGCTGGTGCGAGATGCGGGTGCGCATCGACGGCCGCAAGGGCGGCCTCATCGAGTCCGAGGCGTTCTGGATCAACATCAACCGCGACACCCAGATGCCGTCGCGCATCTCCGACGACTTCCTGGAGGGGCTGCACAAGACCACCTCCGTCGACCGGCTGCGATGGAAGGGTTACCTCAAGCCGGGAAGCCGCGAGGACGCGGCCGAGATTCACGAGTTCCCCGTCCGGGTGACCGACATCGACCTGTTCGACCACATGAACAACTCGGTGTACTGGAGCGTGATCGAGGACTACCTGGCTTCGCACCCGGGCCTCCTGGATGCCCCGCTGCGCACCACCATCGAGCACGAGGCGCCCGTCGCGCTGGGGGACAAGCTGGAGATCATCTCGCACGTCCACCCGGCCGGGTCCACCGATCAGTTCGGTCCCGACCTGGCCGATCGCACTGTTACAACCCTCACATACGCCGTCGGCGACGAGACGAAGGCGGTCGCCGCGCTCTTCTCTCTGTGATATCGCCGCCGAGGCGTCAAATACCTGAATGACCTGCGAGTTTGGGGTTACCGGCGGGTAGCTTCTGAAACGGTTAAGTTCCGGGGTGAATTTGCAAGATTCGCAAATTCACCTGCGCTCGTTGCTGAAATTGGCAAGAGAAACGGGTGGACCTGCATGAACGGCTGTGCCATTGTCGAGTTAGCACACCAGCGAAGTTGAGCCGCTAGCTACGCGCCGGTGAGGCTTCCCGCTAATCAGCAGTGAAGATCGTTAAGGAGTAAGCCGCATGTCTGTCGTTGGCCAACCGAAGAGCGCCGAACAGATCCAGCAGGACTGGGACACCAACCCGCGCTGGAAGGACATCACCCGGAACTACACCGCCGAGGACGTCGTCGCGCTGCAGGGCAACGTGGTGGAGGAGTTCACGCTGGCCCGCCGCGGCGCCGAGGTGCTGTGGGACCAGCTGCACGACCTGGAGTGGGTCAACTCGCTCGGCGCGCTGACCGGCAACCAGGCCGTCCAGCAGGTGCGCGCCGGCCTGAAGGCCATCTACCTGTCGGGCTGGCAGGTCGCCGGTGACGCCAACCTGTCGGGTCACACCTACCCCGACCAGAGCCTCTACCCGGCCAACTCGGTGCCGCAGGTGGTTCGCCGCATCAACAACGCGCTGCTGCGGGCCGACCAGATCGCCAAGCTCGAGGGCGACACCTCGGTCGAGAACTGGCTGGCCCCGATCGTCGCCGACGGCGAGGCCGGTTTCGGTGGCGCGCTCAACGTCTACGAGCTGCAGAAGGCCATGATCGCCGCCGGTGCTGCCGGGACGCACTGGGAGGACCAGCTCGCGTCGGAGAAGAAGTGTGGCCACCTGGGCGGGAAGGTGCTGATCCCGACCCAGCAGCACATCCGCACCCTGACCTCGGCCCGCCTGGCCGCCGACGTCTGCGGCGTCCCGACCCTGGTCATCGCCCGCACGGACGCCGAGGCCGCCACGCTGATCACCTCGGACGTCGACGAGGCCGACCGGCCGTTCATCACCGGTGAGCGGACCAAGGAGGGCTTCTACCGCACCAAGAACGGCATCGAGCCCTGCATCGCGCGGGCCAAGGCCTACGCCCCGTTCTCCGACCTGATCTGGATGGAGACCGGCACGCCCGACCTCGAGCTGGCCCGGAAGTTCTCCGAGGCGGTCAAGGACGCGTACCCCGACCAGATGCTGGCGTACAACTGCTCGCCGTCGTTCAACTGGCGCAAGCACCTGGACGACAGCACCATCGCCAAGTTCCAGAAGGAGCTCGCGGCGATGGGCTTCAAGTTCCAGTTCATCACGCTGGCCGGCTTCCACGCCCTGAACTACTCGATGTTCGATCTGGCCTACGGCTACGCCCGCAACCAGATGAGCGCGTACGTCGAGCTGCAGGAGCGCGAGTTCGCCGCCGAGGAGCGCGGTTACACCGCGACCAAGCACCAGCGCGAGGTCGGCGCCGGGTACTTCGACCGCATCGCCACCACGGTCGACCCCACCTCTTCGACGACGGCCCTGACGGGCTCCACCGAAGAGGGTCAGTTCCACTGACGAGGAGTGGGCGTAGCCCGCGACGAGGAAGTGGAACCGAGGTTGTAGCCACTGACGAGGAGTGGGCGTAGCCCGCGACGAGGAAGTGGAACCGAGGCTGTAGCCACTGATAGCCCGCAGGTCCTTCGCCGAACGTGAAACCCTGGCGGACAATCCGCCGATTCTCCGCCCACGATTCACGTTCGACGGGCTGAAGTAGCATAGGCCCCGCCCGGCCACCCGGGCGGGGCCTATTGCGATGCACGACAACACGACTCGGGAGACGGAACAGTGAGCGACGCAGCGATAGAGCGGGTAGGGGTCGTCGGGGCCGGGCAGATGGGATCCGGCATCGCCGAGGTCTCGGTCCGCGCCGGCGTCGATGTGACGGTGTTCGAGCCCACCGAGGCACTGATCACGGCGGGTCGCAACCGTGTCGTGAAGTCGCTGGAGCGGGGCGTCAGCGCCGGCAAGGTGACCGAGCGGGAGCGGGACCGCGCGCTGAGCAAGCTGACCTTCACCACCGACATCAAGGACCTGGCGGACCGCCAGTTGGTGATCGAGGCGATCGTCGAGGACGAGACCGTCAAGGCGGAGATCTTCGCCGAACTTGACCGCGTCGTCGCCGACCCCGATGCCGTGCTGGCGTCCAACACCTCGAGCATCCCGATCATGAAGATCGCCGCGGCGACGAAGAACCCGCAGCGCGTGCTGGGCCTGCACTTCTTCAACCCGGTTCCGGTGCTGCCGTTGGTCGAGCTGGTCAGCACGTTGGTCACCGACGACGCCGCGGCCGCGCGCACCGAGGAGTTCGCCAGCGCCGTGCTCGGCAAGCAGGTGGTGCGCTGCTCCGACCGGTCCGGCTTCGTGGTCAACGCGCTGCTGGTGCCCTACCTGTTGTCGGCCATCCGGATGGTCGAGGGCGGGTTCGCCACCATCGAGGACGTCGACAAGGCCGTCGTCGCCGGGTTATCGCACCCGATGGGCCCGCTGCGGCTGTCCGACCTCGTCGGGCTGGACACCCTCAAGCTGATCGCTGACAAGCTGTACGAGGAATTCAAGGAGCCACACTACGGCCCGCCGCCGCTGCTGCTGCGCATGGTGGAAGCCGGCCGGCTGGGTAAGAAGTCGGGTCAGGGCTTCTACAAGTACTGACGCCCGGCCCGCCGTGTGATCCTGTCGGGCCGAGGTTCCCGCGCACACCGGCATGTCGCTCAGTTACTATATCCGCGTCAAACAGACGAAGGGTATTTGCCGAGCATGACCACAATGAGGCCTTTTTACGAAGAGTCGCAGTCCATTTACGACGTTTCGGACGAGTTTTTCGCGTTATTTCTAGACTCGACGATGGGCTATACCTGCGCGTACTTCGAGCGTGAAGACATGACGCTCGAAGAAGCGCAGAACGCAAAGTTCGACCTGGCGCTCAGGAGGCTGAATCTCCGGCCCGGGATGACGGTGCTCGACATAGGTTGTGGCTGGGGCGGCGCGCTGCGGCGCGCCATCGAGAAACACGATGTGAACGTCATCGGGATTACGCTGAGCCGCAATCAATTCGAATACAGCAAGGCCAAGCTCGCGGCGATCCCGACCGAACGCCACGTCGAGGTGCGCCTGCAGGGCTGGGAAGAGTTCGACGACAAGGTCGACCGGATTGTCACCATCGGCGCCTTCGAAGCCTTCAAGAAAGAGCGCTACGCCGCCTTCTTCGAGCGCGCTCACGACATGCTCCCCGATGACGGCCGCATGCTGCTGCACACAATTTTGGGGTATCCGCAAAAGCAACTACGGGACCGCGGTGTCTCGCTGACGATGAATGACATCAGATTCATCAAGTTCATCTACACGGAGATTTTTCCCGGCGGCCAGCTGCCCGCAATAGAAGACATTCTCGAATTCGCGGGCAAGGCCCGATTCGGGGTCGAAAATATTCAATTGCTCCGGCCGCACTACGAACGGACGCTGAACATGTGGGCGGCCAATCTCGCGGCGAACAAGGAAAAGGCGATCGCGATCCAGTCGCAGCAGGTCTACGACCGCTACATGCACTACCTGACCGGGTGCGAGAATTTCTTCCGCAAAGGCATCTGCAACGTCGGGCAGTTCGCGCTCGTCAAGGAGCCGCCCCGGTCCGGGTAGGCGCGCCGGTCCGGGTAGGCGCGCCGGCCGGCGGCGGTCACTTCTCGCAGGTGAACTGGTTGACGTCGGTGTAGCCCTGGCGGAACAGCTTGGCGCAACCGGTCAGGTACTTCATGTACCGGTCGTAGACCTGCTCCGACTGGATCGCGATGGCCTCGTCCTTGTTGGACTCGAGCGCCGCGGCCCAGATTTCCAGCGTCCTCGCGTAGTGCAGTTGCAACGACTGGATCCGGCTCACCTTGAAACCGGCGTCGGCCGCGTGCTCTTCGACCGACGGGATCGTCGGCAGCCATCCGCCGGGGAAGATCTCGGCCAGGATGAACTGGGTGAAGTGGACGACCTCGTGGGTCAACGGGTTGCCCTGCGCTCTGGCCTCTTTGAAGGTCGGACGGGTGATGGTGTGCAGCATCATGACGCCGTCGGCCGGCAGCACCCGGTAGGCCATCTTGAAGAAGTGGCCCCACCGCTGGCGGCCGAAGTGCTCGAACGCGCCGATGGAAACGATGCGGTCGACCGGCTCGTCGAACTTCTCCCAGCCCTCCAGGAGCACCCGCGTCTCGCGCGGGGTATCCATCTCGTCGAGCATCGACTGCACGTGGGCGGCCTGGTTCTCCGACAGCGTCAGGCCCACGACGTTGACGTCGTATTTCTCGATGGCGCGACGTATGGTCGCGCCCCAGCCGCAGCCGATGTCCAGCAGCGTCATGCCCGGCTCCAGGTGCAGCTTGCCCAGCGCCAGGTCGATCTTCGCGATCTGCGCCTCTTCCAGCGTCATGTCGTCGCGTTCGAAGTACGCGCAGCTGTAGGTCTGAGTGGGGTCCAGGAACAACCGGAAGAAGTCGTCGGACAGGTCGTAGTGGGCCTGTACGTTCCCAAAATGCGGCGTGAGCTGCACGGACATAGCTGAGCGGGCCTTTCTTTACGCGGAACCCAGACGGGCGGTCTGGCGACGCAACCCCGTCTCCCCCCGATGCATCCCCTGCATGCTAGCGGGTCGGGCGGTCCAAGTCGCCGTTCTGACCGCCAAACAGGTTCACATGTGACCCGACTAATTCGCAAAACGTGCAGGCGGTGAGCCGGTCATCTACCCGCGGGATCGGTCCCGATGCTCGCGCGGCGGCAGGATCGGCGAGGGGTGCGGCTGCCCGCGGAACTTCTCCAGCGAGCCGCCAGCCTCGACGATCCCGCAGATCGCGCTCCAGCTCAGCATGGTCAGGTAGTCGATCAGCTCGTCGGCGCTCATCCGCGGGTCGGAGATCCAGGAGTGGGTGGCCAGCTGCACGCCCCCGACCATGATGTACGACCACGTCTCCACCCCGCCGGTGTCCATCCCGGCCTCCTGCATGCGGCGCCGCAACATCATGGCGAGCATGCGGGCGATGATTCGCTCGGAGTCGGCGATCACCTTGCTCTTGGTCGGCGAGCTGTTGGCCATCACGAACCGGTACGGCTCCGGCTCGTCGGCCACGGTCTCGACGTAGACCCGGATGATCTCGCGGGTGAGCTCGAAGCCATCGAGGTTGGAGGACAGCGCCCCGGCCATGTTGGGGATCAGCGTCGACTGCGCGAATCGCATCAGCACGGCGGTGGTCAGGTCGTTCTTGTCGACGAAGTAGCGGTAGAGCACGGTTTTGGAGACGCCGATCTCGGCCGCGATCTCGTCCATGCTGAGGAAGCGGCCCAGTCGGCGGATCGCCACGATCGTGCCGTCGACGAGCTCGTTGCGGCGCTCCACCTTGTGTTGGTGCCAGCGCCGTTTGCGACCATCCATCTTGACGGTCACAGCCGGGATTTCCTCTGCCACTTTCGCCGATTCCCATTCACTAGAACGTCCTCGATATTACGGGTCAGTAGGCGCGGTCGGCGCATGGGCTGCAAGGGGAAATGGCGCCGCGCCACGGTGTCGCCACCCCAATCGGTCCGGGCAGGACATGATGGACTTGTGGCACACAGAGCTGAGGCCCCGCGGACGCACACGTCGTTCGCGGAATCGTTCGCGGGGGCCGACCCTGAGGCCGACGCGCAGCGGCGCGTCGCGCTGCGTCGCATGAAGACGGTGGCGCTGAGCTTTCTGGTCGGCGCCACGGGAATCTTCCTCGCCTGCCGGTGGGCCCAGGCCCACGCCACGGGAAGCTGGGCGGGTAGCTGGGTCGGGTACGTGGGGGCGGCCGCGGAGGCCGGCATGGTGGGTGCGCTCGCCGACTGGTTCGCCGTCACGGCGCTGTTCAAGCACCCGCTAGGGATACCCATCCCGCACACCGCGATCATCAAGCGCAAGAAAGACCAGCTCGGCGAGGGGCTGGGCACCTTCGTCCGGGAAAACTTCCTGTCGCCTCCGGTGGTGGAGACCAAGCTGCGCGACGCCGAGGTGCCGGGCCGCCTCGGCAAGTGGCTGTCGGAGACCGCGCACGCCGAGCGGGTGGCCGCCGAGACGGCGACGGTGCTGCGCGTGCTGGTGGAGCTCTTGCGCGACGACGATGTGCAGCACGTCATCGACCGGATGATCGTGCGCCGCATCGCCGAGCCGCAATGGGGCCCGCCGGTCGGGCGGGTGCTGGCCAGCCTGCTCGCCGAGAACCGTCAGGAGGCCCTGATCCAGTTGCTGGCCGACCGGGCGTTCCAGTGGTCGCTGAACGCGGGGGAGGTCATCCAGCGAGTGGTGGAGCGCGACTCGCCCAGCTGGTCGCCGCGGTTCATCGACCACCTCGTCGGCGACCGGATCCATCGCGAACTGATGGACTTCACCGACAAGGTGCGGCGCAATCCCGATCACGAACTGCGCCGTTCCGCCAACCGCTTCCTGTTCGAGTTCGCCGACGATCTGCAGAACGATCCGGCGACCATCACCCGCGCCGACGAGATCAAAGAGCAGCTGATGGCGCGCGAGGAGATCGCCACCGCCGCCGCAACGGCGTGGAAGACGCTCAAGCGCCTGGTGCTCGAGGGGGTGGACGACCCGTCCAGCGCGCTGCGCACCCGGATCACCGAGACGGTGATCCGGATCGGTGAGTCGCTGCGCGACGACGCCGACCTGCGCGACAAGGTCGACAACTGGCTGGTGCGCGGGGCCCAGCACCTGGTCTCCCAGTACGGGGTGGAGATCACCGCGATCATCACCGAGACGATCGAGCGCTGGGACGCCGGCGAGGCCAGCCGGCGCATCGAGCTGCACGTGGGCCGTGACCTGCAATTCATCCGCATCAACGGCACCGTGGTGGGGTCCCTGGCGGGGCTCATCATCTATGCCGTCGCGCAGCTCCTCTTCTAGGAGTGCTAACAAGTGCTTGCAATTGCAAGCACTTGTTCGTAGTCTGATGGCGTCATGACGGTCCGTCAGTCTCAGGAGCCCGAGATGCCATCCGAGGAGAAGCTCTCCGCCAAGGTGTCGACCGCTGCCTCCGACATGGCGTCGACCGTGGCTTCCGATATCGGCAGTTTCATCCGGGACCTGCGTGAGAACGCCCAGGTCTCGGTGCGGCAACTCGCCGAACGTTCCGGCGTCAGCAACCCATACCTGAGCCAGGTGGAACGCGGATTGCGCAAGCCGTCCGCCGACGTCCTTAACCAGATCGCGAAGGCGTTGCGGGTGTCCGCCGAGGTGCTCTACGTCCGCGCCGGAATTCTGGAGCCCAGCGAGAAGAGTCAGGTGCGCGACGCCATCGTCACCGACACGGCGATCACCGAGCGCCAAAAACAGGTTCTGCTCGACATCTACGCCTCATTCATCCAACAGAACGAATCCGCCCGCGAGGATTGTCCGACGCACGACAGCGACGATTGAGGGGCGTCCGTACGACGCTCCCATTGGCCGCTCCGGCTAGCCGAAAGGAAGGGACCAAACTCCCCTAGCTTCCCGAAGACACACGTAGTAACGCTGGTAATTAACACAATCCATGAAAGGAAACACCATGGCTGAAAACCCCAACATCGATGACTTGCGGGCACCCTTGCTGGCGGCCCTGGGTGCGGCCGACCTGGCCCTGGCCACGGTCAACGACTTGATCGCCAACCTGCGCGAGCGTGCCGAAGACACCCGCACCGACACCCGCAGCCGCGTCGAGGAGAGCCGCGCCCGCCTGACGAAGCTGCAGGAGGACCTCCCCGAGCAGTTCACCGAGCTGCGCGAGCGCTTCACCACCGAGGAGCTGCGCAAGGCGGCCGAGGGCTACCTGGAGGCGGCGACCAACCGGTACAACGAGCTGGTCGAGCGGGGCGAGGCCGCCCTGGAGCGGCTGCGCAGCCAGCCGGCCCTCGAGGACGCGTCGGCGCGCGCCGAAGGCTATGTGGACCAGGCTGTGGAGCTGACGCAGGAGGCGCTCGGCACCGTCGCATCGCAGACCCGCGCCGTGGGTGAGCGTGCGGCCAAGCTGGTCGGCATCGAGTTGCCCAAGAAGGCCGAGGAGCCGAAGCAGGTGGCGGCCAAAAAGGCCCCGGCCAAGAAGGCCCCGGCGAAGAAAGCTCCCGCCAAGAAGGCCTCGGCCAAGAAGGTCACCCAGAAGTAGGGCCAGCCACTTCGGGAGCATCGGCTCGGAGTTGCCGCCACGGCGACTCCGAGTCGACGTTTGGTACGGGGCGCGCATAGGCTTGTGGGCGTGAATCACCTCGTGGCCGACGTGATGTTGGTCTTGCAAATCGCCGTGTTGATGACCGCGGTCTACGCGTTCGTGCACGCGGCGATGCAACGCCCCGACGCCTACACCGCCGCCGAGAAGCTGACAAAGCCGGTGTGGCTAGTGATCCTCGGCGGTGCGGTGGCGCTGACCTCCATCCTGAGCTTCGTTTTCGGGGTGCTCGGCATGGCCATCGCCGCCTGCGCTGCCGGTGTGTACCTGGTCGACGTGCGGCCCAAGCTCCTCGAAATCCAAGGGAAGTCACGCTAGCGGGATGAAAGTCCTGCTGACCGCGCCCGCGGTGGCGCTGGTCGCCCTGCTGGGCCCGCTGCCGGCGGCGGTTTGCGCGCGGGCCGAACCGGGGACCGGCGCGGCGAATGCGTCTCCGGTGTCGCCACCGTTCATCGATCACGCCCAATGGGCGCAGTGGCATGGGCTGCCCAGCCTGCGGGTTTTTCCAACCCCGTCGGGGCGGGCTGCTTCGAGGCAGGCGGGCGCCGCGGCTTCGGGGGCCGACGCGGACGAGGCCTGGTCCGAAGTGCTCAGGCTGGCGCCGGACGCCGACACCCCCGGCATGCGCGCGCAATTCGTCTGCCATTGGCAGTTTGCCGAACTGGCGCTACCGGGCAAGACCAGCTGGAACCTGGAGCCGTGGCGGCCCGTCGTCGACGACGCCGAGATGGTCGCGACGGGCTGCAATCCGGGCGGCCCCGAGGAAGCGTTCTAGTGGCGACCCCACCGGGCCGGTCCGAGGTCGCCGCGCTCGTTGACCACACGCTGCTCAAACCCGAGGCCACCCCGGCCGATGTGGAAGCCCTCGTCGCCGAAGCGGCCGAGCTGGGCGTGTACGCCGTCTGCGTCTCACCGTCGATGGTGCCCGTCGCGGTGCGTTCCGCCGGCGGCGCGGTGCGCGTGGCGACCGTCGCCGGTTTCCCGTCGGGCAAGCATGTGTCGGAGGTCAAGGCGCACGAGGCCGCCCGGGCGGTGGCATGCGGTGCCGGCGAGGTCGACATGGTCATCGACGTGGGCGCCGCCCTGTCCGGCGATGTCGACGCCGTGCGCTCCGACATCGCGGCGGTGCGCGCCGCGATCGAGGGTGCCGTGCTCAAGGTGATCGTGGAGTCGGCGGTGCTGCTGGCGCACGACGGCGACGACACCGGGCGGACGCTGGCGGCGGTGTGCCGCGCCGCCGAGCAGGCCGGCGCCGACTTCGTCAAGACGTCGACGGGGTTTCATCCCGCGGGCGGCGCGTCGGTGCGCGCCGTCGAGGTGATGGCCGGGGCCGTCGGCGGCAGGCTCGGCGTCAAGGCCAGCGGCGGCATCAGGACGGCGGCCGACGCGCTCGCGATGCTGGGCGCCGGCGCCACCCGCCTCGGCCTTTCGGGCACCCGTGCGGTGCTCGACGGGCTGGCTTAGCCCGGGCCTAGACCGTCAGAGGTTCGCGAAGCAAGGGTCGTTGTCGTTGCCGGCGGGAATGCTGGCGTTCTGCGTGGAGAAGTGGCTCGTCACGCCGGAATCGGTCACCTGCACGCTGTCGGCGTGGATGCCCAGCGGGTAGTTCTTGGTCAGGTTCGACGTGAAGTCGTCCAGCGTCGACTGCACCGACTCCTTCGGCATGGTGAATCCGAGCGCGTTGAACGTGACGATCTGCAGCTCCAGCCCGTTGCCGGAAACCACCGGCTTGGCGGTGATGTTGTCGAGCATGCCCTTGAGCTCGATGGTGCCGTCGCTGGGATGGGTGGTCACCGAGTTCGTGACGAACGGACCCAGCACCGGGATCGCGTTCTGCACCGAGTCCTTGATGCCCTCCGTGGACCAGGTGATGGTGGCGTCTAGCGAGCCGATCGTGCCCTTGGAGTTGGACGACGAGCCGATCCGGACGTCCCGGATGTTGAGGGCGAGCTTCATGCCCTTGGCGTCGCGGATGTTGTTCCCGGCCGTTGTCACCGAGATGTTGGTGTAGTGCTTGGTCGCCTGCTGCCACAGCATCAGCGGCGTCACGCCGAACGACGCGGTGGCCTGGTCCTTGACCTCACACGCGACGGCCTGGGCGACCTTGCTGTCGGCAACATGCCGAACGTAAAGCTCGGCGCCGATCAGCCCGGCGATGACGAGCGCGGCGACGATGATGCAGATCAGCATGATGGACAGCGGGTCGCGCAGGAAACGGCGCTTCTTCTTCACCGCGGCCGGCTCCTCGCCGGGGGTCGGCAACTTCTCGGTCGGGCCCGCGGGCGGGATCGGGGGAGGCGGATAGCCGGGGCCCTGCGCGGGCGCGGTGTGGATTCGCTCGGTCTGGCCGGGGGCCAGCGGAGGCGTCTGGGCGGGGCCGCCGGTGTTGATCCGCTCGGTGGGCCGTTCGGTGGGTGGGCGGCCGAAGGGGCCCTGGCTGCCGGGACGAGCCCAGGTCGACGGGCCCTCGTGCGCGGGGCCCTGGGGGCCCTGTGGGTTCGTCACCCGACCGATTGTGCCCTATCGACCTGAGCAAAGTCTGAGTGGTTGCGGAGCACCGCGATGGCTTCCCGGGCCTCGGCCACCAGGCCGATGTCGACGTCGGCCACCACCAGTTGCGGCTCCGGACCGGCCGACGCCACGACTTCGCCGAACGGCGAAACGACCAGGCTGCCGCCCACGCCGGTCGGCGCACCGGAGCTGCTCAATGCCTTTCCGGGGTCGGCCTGGCCGGCGGCGGCGATGAAGCTCATCGAGTCCAGCGCGCGGGCGCGTGCCAGCAGCGTCCACTGGTCGAGTTTGCCGGGCCCCGAACCCCACGATGCGCAGACGGCGATCACCTGGGCGCCGCGCCGCGCCAGCTCGGTGTAGAGACCGGGGAATCGGACGTCGTAGCAAACGGTCAGTCCGACGCGGACGCCGTCGACCGTGATCACCACCGGCTCGCGGCCCGGGGCGACGGTGCGCGACTCGGCGAAACCGAACGCGTCGTAGAGGTGGATCTTGTCGTAGTGGGCATCGGGCTCGTTGGGCGTGGCCGGTCCCGCCGCGATCAGCGTGTTGGTCACGCGCCCGTCGCCCGACGGCGCGAACATGCCGGCGATCACGGTGACGCCCGCGTCGGCGGCGATCCGCCGGACCCCGTCGGCCCACGGCCCGTTGACCGGCTCGGCGATCGGCAGTAGCGGCACGCCGAACCGGCACATGGTCGCCTCGGGGAAAACCACCAGTCGCGCGCCCGCGTCGGCGGCCCGGCCGGCGTACTCGCGCACCAGCTCGAGGTTGGCGGCCGGGTCGGTGCCGCTGAGGATCTGCGCCAACGCGATTCGCATGGCCGCCAGCTTAGGCGCGCCGACGATGCGCGGCGCTAGCCGTTGTTGGCGATCCAGTCGGCGGTGAACTGCTGTTCCCGGCTGACCAGGTCGGCCAGGTGGGTGCCGATCAGCCTCTCAACCTTGCCGCCGATGATCGGGACCCGCACCTGGACGGCGATCTGGAACGCGAGCCGGGCGCCGCCGGAGTCGGTGATCGGCGTCAGCTCGGCCGTGCCCGACACCTTGACCGGGGTGTCGACTATCGAGCCGGCGATCGAGGCCGTGGCGGCGCCGTCGACGACGGGCCCCCAGCTCTCCTGGCGTCGGACGCACAGGTCGCCGCGATGCAACTGCTTGACGAGGGCGTGCAGATTGTGACTGCGCACCACCTGCAGCGTGATCACGTCGACGCTGCCGTCCTCGCCGGACTCGCCGCCGACGCGCATCAGCTCCAGCTTCGCCTCGTCGACGGGGATGTCGTCCAGCCTGGCGCGCCAGTAGTCCTCGTCGAGGAACGCCCGGTGCACCTCTTCGACGCTCTCGGAGTAGTCGGCCGACAAGTCGAATGAACGCGGCATAGCTGGCCAGGCTACCGTTACGGGCCATGAAATCCAGCGGTGCCGGTTCGCTCTTTGCCGGTGCGGAGCTCTGCGAGGCGGCGCCCCTGGCCCCGTTGACGACCCTGCGTATCGGGCCGATCGCCCGCCGCCTGATCACCTGCGCCAGTAGCGAGCAGGTGGTCGCCGTGCTGCGCGAACTGGACGCCGAAGCAACCCGCGCGGCCCGTCCGGTGCTGGTCTTCGCGGGCGGCTCCAACCTGGTGCTCGCCGACACCCTCACCGACCTGACCGCGGTGCGGCTGGCCAACGACCGCATCACCGTCGACGGCAACCTGGTGCGGGCGGAGGCCGGCGCGGTCTGGGACGACGTGGTGGTCGCGGCCATCGAGCGGGGCCTGGGCGGGCTGGAATGCCTGTCGGGCATCCCCGGCTCGGCGGGGGCGACGTCGGTGCAGAACGTGGGCGCCTACGGGGCCGAGGTCTCCGACACCATCACGCGGGTGCGGGTGCTCGACCGGGCGCGCGGCGAGGTGCGCTGGGTGCGCGGCGACGAACTCCGTTTCGGTTACCGCACCAGCGTCTTGAAGCGGGCCGGTCCCGAAGTCCCGTGGGTGGTGCTGGAGGTGGAGTTCGCGCTCGACGGGTCGGGCCGCAGCGCGCCGCTGCGCTACGGCGAACTCACGGCGGCGCTGGGCGTCGCGCCCGGCGGGCGCGCCGACCCCCGGGCAGTCCGGGAAGCCGTGTTGCGGTTGCGCACCCGCAAGGGCATGGTGCTCGATGCGGCCGATCACGACACCTGGAGCGTGGGCTCGTTCTTTACCAACCCCGTCGTGTCGGCGGAGGCCTTCGAGAGCCTGGCCGGCACCGCCGAAGCGCTGCCGGGTCCCGTGCCCCACTACCCGGCGCCGGACGGCGTCAAGCTGGCCGCCGGCTGGCTGGTGGAGCGGGCGGGCTTCGGCAAGGGCTACCCGAATCCCGCGCCGGGCGAACCCGAACCGCGCTGCCGGTTGTCCACGAAACACGCGCTGGCGCTGACCAATCGCGGCGCCGCCGCCACCGCCGACGTGATCGAACTGGCGCGCACCGTGCGGGACGGCGTCCGTGATGTGTTTGCTGTCACATTGGAACCGGAACCCGTCCTGCTCGGCTGCAGCCTGTAGCTCGGATTTTCCGAGATTCGCGCTCAGACCTCGAATCGTCTCGGCGGGATGGATTGCCATCTCCCGGTATCTTTAGATGTCGTGAGTACGTCCAGCGCCCCACCGCCGATGAACCGGCGCATGGCTTTGACGGCTCTGGGTCTGGGTGTGCTGGCCCCCGGCGTGCTGGCCGCCTGCGCGGGCACCGTCACCAAGCATGCCGAAAAGAAGGAGGCGGCGGCGCCGAGCCTGAAGTACCAGCCGGCCGACGCCAGCGAGAACGTGGTGCCGGTCGCGCCGGTCAGCGTCGAGGTGCACGACGGCTGGTTCCAGCACGTCGCGCTCACCAATTCGTCGGGCAAGGCGGTGGCGGGGACGCTCAACCAGGACCGGACCGTGTTCACGACGATCGAGCCGCTGGGCTACGACTCGACCTACACGTGGAGCGGGTCGGCCGTCGGGCACGACGGCAAGGCGATCCCGGTCGCGGGCAAGTTCACCACCGTGTCCCCGAACAAGAAGATCAGCGGGGCCTTCCAGCTGGCGGACGGCCAGACCGTCGGCGTGGCGGCGCCTATCATCATTCAGTTCGACGCGCCGATCAGCGACAAGGCCGCGGTCGAGAAGGCGTTGACGGTCACCACGAACCCGCCGGTCGAGGGCAGCTGGGCCTGGCTGCCGGACGAGCGGCAGGGCGCGCGCGTGCACTACCGCACCCGCGAGTACTACCCCGCGGGCACCACCGTCAACGTCGACGCCAAGCTCTACGGCGTGCCGTTCGGTGACGGCTCGTACGGCGCCGACGACATCTCGCTGAACATCAACATCGGCCGGCGGCAGGTGGTCAAGGCCGAGGTCTCGTCGCACCGCATCCAGGTCGTCACCGACGAGGGCGTGATCATGGACTTCCCGTGCAGCTACGGGGAGGCGGACAAGGCGCGCAACGTCACCCGCAACGGCATCCACGTTGTCACGGAGAAGTACGCCGACTTCTACATGTCCAACCCGGCCGCCGGCTACACCAACGCCCACGAACGGTGGGCGGTGCGGATTTCCAACAACGGGGAGTTCATCCACGCCAACCCCTCGAGCGCCGGGGCGCAGGGCAACAGCAATGTCACCAACGGCTGCATCAACCTGTCGACCAGCGACGCCGAGCAGTACTACCACACGGCCATGTACGGCGACCCCGTCGAGGTGACGGGCAGCAGCATCCAGCTGTCCTACTCCGACGGCGACATCTGGGACTGGGCGGTGGACTGGGACACCTGGGTGGCGATGTCGGCGTTGCCGCCCCCGACGGCGCGCCCGCCGTCGACCCAGATCCCGGTCACCGCGCCGGTCACCCCGTCGACCGCCCCGAGCTTGTCGGGCACCCCCACGACGACCACCACCTCGCCGACGTCGACCTCGCCGTCCCCTAGTTCGGGCCCCGGCGGTTGAACCGGGTCGCGCTGGCCTGATCGCGCGGCCGGATGACGACCAGGTCAAGGTTCACGTGGGGCGGTCGCGACGCCACGAAGCCGATCACCTCGGCCACGTCGGCAGCAACCAGGGGCGTGATGCCGGAATAGACGGCGTCCGCTCGCTGCTCGTCCCCGTCGAAGCGCACCAGTGAAAACTCGGTCTCCACAGCTCCCGGCGCGATTTCGGTGAGCCGCACCGGCTTTCCCAGTAGTTCGCCGCGCAGCGTGCGATGCAGCGCGCCCTGCGCGTGCTTGGCCGCCGTGTAACCGGCGCCGCCGTCGTAAGTCTCAAGCGCCGCAATCGAAGTGATGGTGACGATCAGGCCGTCGCCGGAATCAACGAGCTTGCCCAGCAACGCGCGCGTGACACGCAGGGTGCCCATCACGTTGGTCTCCCACATCCACCGCCAGTGCTCGAGGTTGGCGTCCGCGACGGGTGCCAGCCCCCGCGCGCCGCCGGCGTTGTTGACCAGCACGTCGACCCGGCCCAGTTGGTCGGCCAGCGCGCTCACCGCCGCGTCATTTGTGACGTCGGCCACAATCGCGGTGCCGCCGATCTCGTCGGCCAGTGCGCTGATCCGGTCCGCCCGGCGCGCCACCGCGACCACGTGAAAGCCCTGCGCCGCAAGGGTTTTTGCGGTCGCCGCGCCGATTCCGGAACTGGCGCCCGTGACCACCGCGACCCGCTGAACCTCGTCCGTTCCAGTCATCGGTCCAACTCTAATAAACGTGCTAAATTCGCGGTGTGCTCCACAGCGCCCAGTTCAACAACGCCGCCGCGTGCCTCTGCGCGGCAAGTGAGTGTTGTTGCCGCGCTCTTTGCCGCTCCTGACTCGGATTCAGGCGTGGCCAAGGACCGGCCATTGGAACTGAAGACAAAGGACGCTCGTGCGCACGACTACCCTCGCTCACACCCATTCCCCCAGCCGTAACGGCCTGCGGCGGCAACACCGCTTGATCCTGCCCCCGGCTCTGCACATCCCCGACTCGGCGGCGGCGTCGGTCTTCCGCGCCGTCCGGCTGCGCGGCCCGGTCGGCCGCGACGTCATCGCCGGCGTCACGTCGCTGAGCATCGCGACGGTGAACCGCCAGGTCATCGCCCTGCTCGACGCCGGCCTGCTGCGCGAACGCGCCGACCTCGCCGTGTCCGGTGCCATCGGCCGCCCCCGCGTGCCGGTGGAGATCAACCACGAACCGTTCGTGACGCTCGGAATCCACATCGGCGCGCGAACCACCAGCATCGTGGCCACCGACCTGTTCGGCCGCACGCTGGACACCGTCGAGACCCCGACCCCGCTGAATCCGGCGGACGTGGCGCTCGCGGCGCTGGCCGAGAGCGCCTCGCGGTACCTCCGGCGCTGGCATCGGCGCCGCCCGCTGTGGGTCGGGGTTGCGATCGGTGGCACGGTTGACGGCGTCACCGGCCAGGTCGACCACCCGCGGCTGGGCTGGCGGCAGGCACCGGTCGGGCAGGTGCTGGCCGACGCGTTGGGGCTGCCGGTGTCGGTGGCCTCCCACGTGGACGCCATGGCCGGGGCGGAATTGTTGCTGGGCATGCGGCGGTTCGCCCCCAGCTCACCCACCAGCCTGTACGTGTATGCCCGCGAGACCGTCGGCTACGCGCTGGTGATCGGCGGCCGCGTGCACTGCCCGACGAGCGGCCCCGGCACGATCGCGGGCCTGCCGGCCTACTCCGAACTGCTCGGCGGCACAGGCGAATTGGAGTCGACCGTGAGCGACGAGGCGGTCCTGGCCGCCGCGCGCCGCCTGCGGATCCTGCCGGCCGCTCCCGTCGGCCGCGCCAACGGGCCGGCCGCCGCCATCACCGATCTGCTCCGGGTGGCCCGGGCGGGGAACCAGCAGGCCAAGGATTTGCTGGCCGAGCGGGCGCGGGTGCTCGGCGAGGCCGCCGCGCTGCTGCGCGACATGCTCAACCCGGACGAGCTCGTCGTCGGGGGCCAGGCCTTCACCGAGTACCCGGAAGCGATGGAAGACGTGGAGGCCGCGTTCGTCGCGCGCTCGGTGCTGCCGGCGCGCGACATCCGCGTCACGGTGTTCGGCAACCGGGTGCAGGAGGCCGGGGCCGGGACGGTGTCGCTGGGCGGGCTGTACGCCGATCCGCTCGGCGCGATGCGCCGCGCCGGGGCGCTGAACGCCCGGCTGCGCGAGGTCGCGGCGGACGAGTCGTCCGCCTAGCGCCGACGACCGGACTCCGCGCGTGAGCCCGCCGGATGGGCGTCCTGTAAAGATGAGGTGTGCGGCACGATGAGGTCCTCCGGCGGGCAGACCCGCGCCGGGTAGCGGTGCTTGCGGTGCACACGTCGCCCCTGGCCCAACCGGGCACCGGGGACGCCGGCGGCATGAACGTCTACGTGCTGCAGACCGCGCTGCATCTGGCCCGGCGGGGCATCGAGGTCGAGATCTTCACCCGGGCCACCGCGTCGGCCGACCCCCCGGTGCAGCGGGTGGCGCCGGGCGTGCTGGTGCGCAACGTGGTGGCCGGGCCATTCGAGGGCCTGGACAAGTACGACCTGCCCACCCAATTGTGCGCGTTCGCGGCCGGAGTGCTGCGCGCGGAGGCGTCGCACGAGCCCGGCTATTACGACATCGTGCACTCGCACTACTGGCTGTCCGGGCAGGTCGGTTGGCTGGCCCGCGACCGCTGGGCGGTGCCGCTGGTGCACACCGCCCACACGCTGGCGGCGGTCAAGAACGCGGCGCTGGCGTCCGGTGACGCGCCCGAGCCGCCGTTGCGCACGGTGGGCGAGCAGCAGGTGGTCGACGAGGCCGACCGACTGATCGTCAACACCGAGGACGAGGCGAGGCAATTGGTCTCGATCCATCGCGCCGACCGGGCCCGGATCGACGTGGTCCACCCGGGCGTAGACCTGGCTGTGTTCCGCCCGGGTGACCGCGCGGCGGCGCGGGCCACGCTGGGCATCGCACCCGACGAGGCCGTGGTCGCGTTCGTCGGACGGATCCAGCCGCTCAAGGCGCCCGACATCGTGCTGAGGGCCGTGGCGAAGCTGCCCGGGGTGCGGGTCGTCGTCGCCGGCGGCCCGTCGGGCAGCGGCCTGGCCTCCCCCGGGGGGCTGGTCCGGCTGGCCGACGAACTCGGCATCACCGACCGGGTGACGTTCCTGCCGCCACAATCCCGCCCGGACCTGGCCACCCTGTTCCGGGCCGCGGACCTCGTTGCCGTGCCGAGCTATTCGGAATCGTTCGGCTTGGTGGCCGTCGAAGCGCAGGCGTGCGGCACGCCGGTGGTGGCGGCCGCGGTCGGCGGGCTGCCGGTGGCGGTGCGGGATGGCATCACCGGGACGTTGGTGCCGGGTCACGATGTCGACCGGTGGGCCGCCGCCCTGGACCGGCTGCTGCGGCTCGGGGCGCCCGAGGCCGGTGAGATGCGGCGCGCGGCGGGGGCGCATGCGGCGACGTTCTCCTGGGACAACACCACCGACGCCTTGCTGGCCAGCTATCGCCGCGCGATCGGCGACTTCCCCGGCGAGCGGCAGCGCCGCCTCGGCGTCAAACCGGACCGGGCGGCGATGCGCAAGCCGCGCCGCTGGGTGTCGCGCCGCGGGGTCGGCGCATGACGCGTTCCGCCGAGTTGGTGCAGCGCATCATCGTCGACGCGCTGGACGCCAGCGGCTTGACCTATTCGGACATCGCCGGCGCGCACGGCGGTGCGCCGGGCCTGGTCGTCGAGTTGCCCGGCGAGCGCAAGCTCAAGACCAACACGATCCTGAGCATCGGCGAGCACTCGGTGCGCGTCGAGGCGTTCGTGTGCCGCAAACCCGACGAGAACCACGAGGGCGTCTACCGATTCCTGCTCAAGCGCAACCGGCGGCTCTACGGGGTGGCGTACACGCTCGACAACGTCGGGGACATCTACCTGGTCGGCCGCATGTCGCTGGCGTCGGTGGACGCCGACGAGATCGACCGGGTGCTCGGCCAGGTCCTCGAGGCGGTGGATTCCGACTTCAACACGTTGCTGGAGTTGGGCTTTCGCTCGTCGATCCAGAAAGAGTGGGAGTGGCGGGTGTCGCGCGGTGAGTCGTTGAAGAACCTGCAGGCGTTCGCCCACCTGCGCCCGACGACGATGCAGGCCGCTGAGCGGCCTGAGGAGGAGTCGGGCAGTCTGATCGACGAAGACGACGAATAAGCTAGCCGGCATGGGAGAAACTGCGAGGTTGGTGCTGCTCCGCCACGGCGAGAGCGACTGGAACGCCCTCAACCTGTTCACCGGTTGGGTGGACGTCGGGCTGACCGACAAGGGCCGCGCGGAAGCGGTGCGCAGCGGCGAGCTGCTGGCCGAACAGGGCCTGATGCCCGACGTGCTGTACACCTCGCTGCTGCGACGTGCCATCACCACGGCCCACCTGGCGCTGGACGCCGCCGACCGGCTGTGGATCCCGGTGCGGCGCAGCTGGCGGCTCAACGAACGCCACTACGGCGCGCTGCAGGGCCTCAACAAGGCCGAGACCAAGGAACGCTACGGCGAGGAACAGTTCATGGCCTGGCGGCGCAGTTACGACACGCCGCCACCCCCTATCGAGAAGGGCAGCGAGTTCAGCCAGGACACCGATCCCCGGTACGTCGACATCGGCGGCGGCCCGCTGACCGAGTGCCTGGCGGACGTCGTGGCGCGTTTCCTGCCGTACTACACCGACGTCGTCGTCCCGGATCTGCGGTTCGGGAAGACGGTGCTGATCGTCGCGCACGGCAACTCGCTGCGCGCCCTGGTGAAGCACCTCGACCAGATGTCCGACAACGACGTCGTCGGGCTGAACATCCCCACCGGCATCCCGCTGCGCTACGACCTCGACGCCGAGCTGCGGCCGGTGGTGCCGGGCGGCACCTACCTGGACCCGGAGGCCGCCGCCGCGGGCGCCGCGGCGGTTGCCAGCCAGGGGCGCGCCTGAGCCGGTCGGGCCCGAGACGTGTCCAAAAGACATCTTTGCCAAACTTCGCGTAAACGACAGCGGAACACCTGTAGCGCAGACTGTGACTTGTCCGATTTTGGCCTCGCTCCGCTAGGGCGGTGTTCAGGAAGATTTGTAGGATTTTCCATGTGACTGTGTTCTCGGCGCTGTTGCTGGCCGGGGTCTTGTCGGTGCTGGCGCTGGCCGTAGGTGTTGGGGCCGGCTACCGGCTGTCGGCGCGCTCGCGCCAGTCCAGCCAGCGGGCGCCCAGCCAATGGACCGGGATCACCGTCGCGCAGATGCTGCAGCGCATCGTCGCCCTCATGCCGTTGGGCGTCGCCGTGGTGGATTCGCACCGCGACGTGGTCTACCTCAACGATCGGGCCAAGGAGCTCGGCCTGGTGCGCGACCGGCAGCTCGACGATCAGGCGTGGCAGGCCGCGCATCAGGCGCTGAGCGGCGACGATGTCGAGTTCGACCTGCGACCGACCAAGCGTTCGGGCGGCAGGTCGGGGCTGGCGGTGCACGGGCAGGCCCGGTTGCTCAGCGAGGAGGACCGCCGCTTCGCGGTCGTCTTTGCCCACGACCAGTCCGACTACGCGCGCATGGAGGCCACCCGGCGCGACTTCGTCGCGAACGTCAGCCACGAGCTCAAGACTCCGGTGGGGGCGATGGCCTTGCTCGCCGAGGCGCTCCTGGCGTCGGCGGACGACTCCGAAACTGTGCGCCGGTTCGCCGAGAAGGTGCTCGTCGAAGCCAACAGGCTGGGCGACATGGTCGCCGAGCTGATCGAGCTGTCCCGGCTGCAGGGCGCCGAACAGCTGCCGAACGTCACCGAGGTGGAAGTCGATACCGTTGTCTCCGAAGCGATTTCGCGTCACAAGGTGGCCGCCGACAACGCCGATATCGAGGTCCGCACCGACGCGCCCAGCCGCTTGAAGGTGCTCGGCGACGAGACGCTGCTGGTGACAGCCCTGGCCAACCTGGTCTCCAACGCGATCGCGTATTCGCCGCGCGGCTCGCTGGTGTCGATCAGCCGTCGCCGCCGGGGCGACAACGTCGAGATCGCCGTCACCGACCGCGGCATCGGGATCGCCCTGGAAGACCAGGAGCGCGTCTTCGAGCGCTTCTTCCGCGGGGACAAGGCCCGCTCGCGGGCCACCGGCGGCAGCGGGCTGGGCCTTGCCATCGTCAAACACGTCGCCGCCAACCACAACGGCAGCATCGGGGTGTGGAGCAAGCCGGGGACCGGGTCGACGTTCACGCTGTCGATTCCGGCCTATCAGGACAGCGATGAGGAACCCGAGCAACTGCGCGGCCGCGAGGTGCGGCCCAGCAGGTCCGAAAGAGAGGAAGAGCTAAGTCGATGACCCACGCCTACGACGCTGCAGAACGCCGTGAGGAAAAGGAGTGGCGCCGATGACCAGTGTGTTGATCGTGGAGGACGAGGAGTCGCTCGCCGATCCGCTGGCCTTCCTCCTGCGCAAGGAGGGCTTTGAGGCCACGGTGGTGACCGACGGCCCGGCGGCGCTCGCCGAGTTCGACCGCACCGGCGCCGATATCGTGCTGCTGGATCTGATGCTTCCCGGGATGTCGGGCACCGACGTCTGCAAGCAGCTGCGCGCCCGTTCGGGCGTCCCGGTGATCATGGTGACCGCGCGGGACAGCGAGATCGACAAGGTCGTCGGTCTGGAGCTCGGCGCGGACGACTACGTGACCAAGCCGTATTCGGCGCGAGAGCTGATCGCCCGAATCCGCGCCGTGCTGCGCCGCGGCGGGGACGACGACTCCGAGATCAGCGATGGCGTGCTGGAGTCCGGGCCCGTCCGGATGGACGTCGAGCGCCACGTCGTCTCGGTCAACGGCGACGTGATCACGTTGCCGCTCAAGGAGTTCGATCTGCTCGAATACCTGATGCGCAACAGCGGTCGGGTGCTCACGCGTGGTCAGCTGATCGATCGGGTGTGGGGCGCGGACTACGTCGGTGACACCAAGACGCTCGACGTGCACGTCAAGCGCCTGCGGTCCAAGATCGAGGCCGACCCGGCCAATCCGGTGCACCTGGTGACGGTGCGGGGGTTGGGCTACAAGCTCGAGGGCTAGGGCTAGGGCTAGGGCTAGGGCTAGGGCTAGGGAGGGTGCCGACCAGACCCTGGTTCGGTGCACGAATCTGGCGACGCACCACCATAGTGAGCGCCCACAACGTCATGACCGGCAACGGCTGGCCCCGGGTATTTGTCGCCGGGGCGCGACTTCCTCGAAGAAGTCGACTCCGGCACGGAAAGTGGCGTGGCGTTAGTTTGCAATAACGCGGATCAGCGCGCTGCCTTCGCGGCTTCGCGCCGAGCCTTCTCTTTCACGTGGGTCGAGCAACAGTGCGCCATATCGCAATGGAAGCGGTCACTGCATTCCGGCGAACAATAATTCGCCGCGGCCGGAAGCCACTCCGGGTCGGACAGGTCATGCCGTCGGTCGCTCGGATCGAACGTATGGCCACAATGTAGACAGGTCTTGACCTTGGTGTTGGTCGCCATGCAGGTCAGGGTACGCGCGGTGAACGCAAATCGGTGCGGGTTTCAGTTCGCCACCGATAATCGACTCCCCGCGAAACGAATGGCGTGTGGGTCGAAGCCATTCCCTTGCGCGCCAGCGAATTACTTTTTGCAACTAATTCAGCCGTCGTCGGTTTTCGCTACCGCCTTTGCGGCGCGCGCTCTCGGGGACTCGCCGCGGCAGGCGGAACCGATCCGCCGAGGAGTAATTTGGCCGCCATCGGGGAATTGCCCTGCGGCGCATGATGTCTGGATGTCGCAGACTTACACAAGCGCGCCGCAGCGGTGTCCGCCTGCCGTCCGGTCGCGCGTGTCCGCTGTCGAGCGCCGTCGGTGCTCTCCGCATGCGGATAGGCCGCCCCGGCGCTACGCGCTCCCCGGCAAACGGGCCGGGCCGGGCCGGCACGCCGCAGGAATTAACTCGGCCACCGTGGCGTTCGCCTACCCGTGGCGCACGCGACGAAATGTGTCGATAGATGAGTTGTCCTAATATCTGCCTAGCGGGCATGCGTGATCGGGGGGAACCATGTTGACGCTTCTCAGGCGGGGATGGGTTCCGCTGGTCGTGGTCGTGGCGGTGATCGTCGGCGGTGTCGCGGTGGACCGCCTCAGCAGTGTCTTCCCGGGGCCGGGTGTACCCAAGCCCGATCCGCGGGATGCCACCCCGCCGTACGCGGCCAAGACGGCCATCTACGAGATCGTGGGTCCGCCCGGGACGACCGGAGTCGTCAACTGGATGGATGCGGAGGCGCAACCGCAGAAAGCCAACTTCACCACGCTGCCGTGGTCGCAGACGATAGTCGCCGAGATGCCCGGCATCTTCGCCTACGTCGTGGCCCAGGGTGACAGCCCCTACATAGGCTGCCGCATCACCGTCGACGGCAAACTGGTCGATCAACAACAGGTCGACACCCGTGACGCGCAGGTTTCCTGCTTGGACAAGTCCGCGTGACCGACGACCCGAGCGACACGGACAGGATCCCCGTCGCGCAACGCACCGAAGTCGAACACAAACCGCGGGTGGCCCGCACCATCCGCGTCCTGGCACTGCCGATCGTCGTGTTCTGGCTGCTGATCGCGGTCGGCGTCAATATCTTTGTCCCACAGTTGGAGAAGGTCGCCGAGGACGTCTCGGTGCCGCTCTCGCCGTCCGACGCGCCGTCGGTGACCGGGATGAAGCACATCGGCGAGAAATTCAAGGAGTACGACTCCGACAACCTCGTGCTGGTGACCCTGGTCGGTGACAAGCCGCTCGGCGAGGATGCGCACCGGTATTACGACGATCTGGTCAGGAAGCTGCAGCAGGATACCGGGCACGTCGAGCACGCGTTGAACTTCTGGGGGCAGCGGTTTACGGCCTCGGGTGTCGAGAGTTACGACCACAAGTCCGCCTACGTCCAGGTCAACCTGCGGGGGGACCAAGGCGGCGCCGTCGGTGACAAGTCGGTTGACTCGGTTCGCGAGATCGTCGCGGACTCGAAGCCGCCGCCGGGGGTGAAGGCCTACGTCGCGGGTCAGGGGGCCCTGACCGACGACACGATCGTCGTGGGCAACGCGAGCCTGTTCAAGATGACGATCATCACCATCATCATCATCGCGGTCATGCTGATGTTCGTCTATCGGTCCGTTGGCACGGTGCTGCTGACGATGGTCATCCTGTTCGTCGGGCTGGCCACCGGCCGGGGCGTGGTCGCGCTGCTGGGCGACACCGGCATCATGGGGTTGTCGACCTTTGCCGTCAACCTGCTGACCGCGCTGGCCATCGCCGCGGGTACCGACTACGCGATCTTCATGGTCGGCCGCTACCAGGAGGCCCGCGAACGGGGACTGGACCGCGAAGCCGCCTATTACGACACCTTTGCCGGGGTCAGCAAAGTCGTGCTGGGCTCGGGTCTGACGATCGTCGGGGCGCTGGCTTGTCTGCATTTCACCCGGCTGCCCTATTTCAGTTCGCTGGCGTTTCCGTGCGCGATCGGTCTGCTGGTGGTGGTGGCCGCCGGGGTGACCCTCACACCCGCGCTGATCGCGTTCGCGAGCCGCTTCGGGCTGTTCGACCCGAAGCGAAAGTTCAACTACACCCGATGGCGCCGCCTGGCGACCGCCATCGTGCGGTGGCCGGCACCCATCCTCGCTACCTCCGTCATCCTTGCGATCGTCGGAGCCCTGGGATTGATGGGCTTCAACCCGCGCTACAACGACCTGTACTACCTGCCGAAGAGCGCGTCCTCGGTTCAGGCGTACGACGCGGCCGATCAACACTTCACTCAGGCCCGGCTGAACCCGGACATCCTGATGATTGAATCGGACCACGACCTGCGCAATCCCACCGACATGCTGGTCCTGGACAAGATCGCCGGGGCCATCTTCCGGGTGCCCGGAATCGAACGGGTGCAGAGCATCACCAGGCCCCTCGGGCCGCCCATCCAAGACGGTTCCGTTCCGTTCCAGCTCAGTGTGCAAACCGCGCCGATCCGCGACAACCTGAGCTATCTGAAGGCCCGCGTCGGCGATATCAAGAAGATCACGGGGTTCCTCGACACCCAGATCACCCTGTTGGAGCGCCAGTACGCGGTGACTCAGAAGCTCGCGGACGCCGCGGACGACAGCTCGAAAACCACGGGGGAGACGGCGGCCATCACGGACGAGATCCGCGACCACATCGCGGATTTCGACGACTTCTGGAGACCGATCCGCAGTTACTTCTACTGGGAGAGGCACTGCTACGACATCCCGATCTGCTGGTCGCTGCGCAGCCTGTTCGACGCCCTGGACGGGTTCGATCAACTGGCCGAAAAGTTCCACGCCCTCACCAGCGACCTCAACCACACGGCTGCCGCCACCCGCGAATTGCTGGCGATCATCCCCGAGAACATCGCCGTCAGTAAGGCGATCCGCGACACGACGCTGACCATCTACAGCACCTTCGACAACCTGATCGACCAATTCGATCGGCTGACGGATACCAACGCCGTGATGGGCAAGTCCTTCAACGACTCTCAGATCGAGAGCCTCTTCTACCTGCCGCCCGAGATCTTCGGCAACCCGGACTTCCAGCTGGGGCTGCGGTTGATGGTGTCACCGGACGGTAAGGCCGCTCGCTTTATCATCACCCACGCGGTGGATCCGGCGACGACGCAGGGAATCTCGTCCGTCGACAAGGAGCGCCAGGCGGCCAAGGAGGCGCTGAAACTCACCTCGCTGCAGGACGCCGACATCTACCTCGGCGGCACGGCCGCAACGTTTTACGACATCGCCAACGGCGCCAAGTTCGACCTGATGATCGCCGGGGTGGCCTCGATCGTGCTCATCTTCATCATCATGGTGATCGTCACCCGCGCCCTGGTCGCGGCGGGCGTGATCGTCGGCACGATCGTGATGTCGCTGGGCGCGGCGTTCGGGTTCTCGACACTGATCTGGCAGCACCTCCTGCATTTCCAGCTGCACTGGGTGGCAACAGAATTCGCGTTGATTGTGCTGTTGGCGGTGGGGTCGGACTACAACCTGATGCTGGTGTCCCGAATCGAAGAGGAGATCGGGGCCGGCTTGAAGACGGGACTGATCCGCGGCATGGGCCTGACCGGTCCGGTGGTGACCGCGGCCGGTCTGGTGTTCGCCGTCACGATGGCCACGATGATCACCAGCGATCTGCGGGCGATCGGCCAGTTCGGCACGACGATTGGACTCGGCTTGATGTTCGACACCTTCGTCGTCCGATCGCTCATCACGCCGTCGATCATGACGGTGATGGGGCGCTGGTTCTGGTGGCCGAAGCGGGTGCGGGTCCGCCCGGCCAGCCAGATGCTGCGGTCCGTCGGGCCGCGGCCGCTGGTTCGCGCGTTGCTGTACCAGCCGCGGCACGCGGTTCCGGCCGACTCGCAGACGTAGCGCCGCCGCTCGCGAGGGCGAGCCGCGAAGCGGATTGACCGTGTCGGCGTCCCAGGTGATGCGCTGATCACTGCCGACGTGCATCGCTTCTAGGGCGTCGTCCCCGACGATCGCCCACGCGTAGGCCGTCGAAGACGGGCGGCACGCAGGACGCCACGTCGTACTGGAATGGATGCATGTCGTCCGTCAGCCATGCGAAGGGACCGCCGACGCCTTTCAGTGTGCATCGACGGCGTCGATTGTGAAGTGAGAGCGGGGTTTCGGCCGTGAGGCCGCCCTGGATGCACACTGAAGACCCAGGATTCACACTGAACGCCCCGAACGCACACTCAACCCGAGCGGGCGGCGACCACCTCGTCGGCGACGGCCAGCGCCAGCCCCATGATCGACACCTGGGGGTTGACCTCGGGGCAGCTGGGCAGGATCGACGCGTCGGTCACCCACACGCCGTCCGCCCCGCGCAGCCGGCCGGTCTGGTCGACGGGGCACCGCTGCCCGTCGGCGCCCGCGGCCGCCGTGCCGGTGGGGTGGAAGGCGGCCAGATGCAGGCTCCGGGGGGCGCTGCGCCGCAACGCATCCTGCAGCTCCGGCGGCGACGTCACCGTCGGCGCGTGCGGCAGACCGGTGAGGACCTCTACCGCCCCGGCGGCGAACAGCAACCGTCCCATGGCCTCGATCGCCACCATCAGCTTCCCGACGTCGGACCGGTCGATGTTGTAGCGCAGCAGCGTCTCGCCCCGCACCGAGGTCACCGAGCCGACGCCCTTGTCGGCCACCATGGCGCCGAACGTCGCGACGTGCGTGGCCCGGTCGAGCCAGCCGAGCAGGTCGGCACCGTAGCCGGGAAAGACCATGGACCCCATCCCCGGCGGGGTCGAGGTCGCTTCGATGAGCACGCCGTGTGACTCGTGGAACTCGTGCACGGCGGCGCTCTGCAGCACCCCGCGCCAGGCGAGGACGTTGTCATCGAAGCGGCCGGCGAGCATCGTCGCCGGATGCACGGCGAGGTTGCGGCCCAGCCGCGGGTGCGCACCAAGCCCGCTGCGCCGCAACAGCCCCGGCGTCTCGGTGGCGCCGGCGGCCACGATCACCGTGTCGGCCAGGACGTCGAGCGCCGTGCCGTCGGGCCGGCGGGCGCGCACCCCGCGGGCACGCCCGTTCGCGTGCAGCACCCGTTCGACGCGGGCCTGCGCGATGATCCGCGCGCCCGCCGCGCAGGCCTCGGGCAGGGCGTTGAGGTGGACGCCGAACTTGGCGTTGCGCGGGCAGCCGATGGCGCACTGGCAGCAGCCCTCGCAGCCCGGCGCGTTGCGCGGGATGGGCGCCGCCTGCCAGCCGAGCGTGTGGGCGGCGTCGAGCAGCAGCCGACCGTTGCGCCCCATGATCTGCAGCGGCACCGGGGCGACCCGCAGGGTCCGCTCGACGTCGTCGAGGTGGCCGGCCAGCCGGTCCGGGTCGGCCAGGCCGAGCCCGTACTCGTCGCGCCAGCGTCGCTGCACGGCCGTCGGCGGCCGGTAGCAGGTGCCGGAGTTGACGACGGTGGTTCCCCCGACGGCGCGGCCGATCGGCAACACCACCGACGGGCGTCCGAGCGCCACGGTGGCCCCCGCCCCGCGGTACAGGCCGGCATAGCGGTCCATCGGGTGGGTCGCGCGGAACTCCTCGACCGTCCAGCGCCGCCCCTCCTCGATCAGGACGGTCTCGAAGCCGCGCCGGGCCAGCGTGCGGGCCGCCATCGCGGCGCCCGCGCCCGACCCGACGATCACCGCGTCGGCGGTGACGACCGACGGGCTGTCGTCGGATCCGATGACGGTGAGGGCCGCGTCGGGGCGTGCCACGTCGTGCTCCTGAGCGCGGGCCAGCAGTTCGGGTGCGTAGGTGGCGGCGCCGTTGGCGAGCAGCACGATCGCCTTCATGGCCTCCAGGGCCGCGCCGACGTCGGGGTTCAGGCCGGCGACCCGGCGCAGCACCCGGTCGCGGTCGCCGGGGCCGAGCCGGGACAGGGGTCGACCCGTGGTGAGGTAGCTGGCCGCCGACACCCCGAAAAGCCCGGCCCGCAAGGCCATTCGTGAGCTCGCCGGCAGTTGGGTGAGGTAACGGTCGACGCGGTCTTGGAGGTCGGCGGGCGCCGGGCCGCCGTGCTCCTCGGGCAGCAGCGCGCCGCCGAACGAGGCGGCGAGCCGGCTCATGCCCGCCCTAGCCGGCGGCCCAGCTTGATGAAGAGCGGATAGGTCGCGAAGAGGCCGCCCGCGGCGGCGTGCATGGGCCAGTCGAGCCGCTCGGTCTGCACGCCGAAAACTCCACTGTTCCACATGAAGTCGCGGCCGTTGCGGGCGCGGAAGGGGCGCCACAGCACGCCCAGCCCGGGCACGTTGTTGTAGAGCCCGAACGACCCGCCGAAGAACACCCCCAGGGTGGCGGCCTCGGCCAAGTCACGGCGCCCGGCCGGCAGGCGGCGCTCGATCAGGACTCCGGCGGCAAGCAGCAGCGGCGGGTCGAAGAGAAAGCTCATGCGGGGATCCTTTCGTTGAGGGCGGGCGCTCCCGAACCGTCCGGGGTGCCGCGCAGGCCGACCTCGGCGTGCCCGGTGCCCAGCACCGACCAGTGCCGGTCGTCGATGTCGAGGTGGATGTCGGCCTGCTCGGTGTTGGTGCACACCGCCGTGGCGCCGTCAGGGTCGGTGTAACCGAGGCTCACGCATCGTTCCGGAGGCTGGTCGACCCGGATCAGCACCCTGCGCCCGCCGATGCGTCCTTCCAGCTGCCAGTGCCGGAGGCCGAGCGTGGTCCGCATCCGTAGGGACGGCAAATTCCCTGCGGGCCAATCATTTCCGTCAATGCGGAAACGCACGAACGCCAGCGGCGCCAGCCGCCGCAGCCCGGGCTTGTGCGACACCGCGGTGACGGCCTCCACGAGGTCGCCGCCGCCGAGGTCCGCGTGAATCCAGCCCCAGCGCTTGGCGTTGCCGTGCCCGTAGATGTGGGCGACCGCGCCACGCCAGCCGTCGACCCGGAGGGGCTGGTCGGCGACGGTCACCGAGCCGGCGAAGTCGGCGGTGGGGGCGAGCACGACCTGGGCGCCGGGCAGCAGCTCCCGCTCCCATGCGGCCCGGGGAAAGGTCCATAGTGGCGCGCCGGAGTCCTTCCAGGACAGGTCCCAGGCGATCGACCGGGCGCGTCCGCCGAGGTGTTCGGGGCCGAAGCGCGCGCCCGCGGCGTCGAACCACAGGGCCCCGGCGGCGGGGCGGACGGGTTCCGGGCCGAATCGTTCGGTGCGCGGCGGCCCGTCGGCCGGAAACCAGGTCGCCCAGCCGTGGGCGTAGGCGTCGGCCCGCGGCGGTGCCACCGTCTCGCAGTGCACCCACAGGGCGGCGCGGGTGACCGGGTCGGACAGGGTGGCGTACCAGACCTCCAGCCGCCCGGGCTTGCCCCGCCAGCGCGGGGACGCGGCCGATCGCAGTTCGTCGTCCATTGTTCACCTCCGGTCGATCGGTCCACTATATTGGTTGAACCAATGAACCAGTCAAATCCCTTTCAGCCTCCCGACCGGCAGCGCCTCGACGAACAGATCGCCGCGTCGATCGCCGACGCCATCCTCGACGGCGTCTTCCCGCCCGGCTCGGCCCTGCCGCCGGAGCGCGAGCTGGCCGAACGGCTGGAGGTCAACCGCACGTCGCTGCGGCAGGGGCTGGCCCGGCTGCAGCAGATGGGCCTGATCGAGGCCCGGCACGGCAGCGGGACCGTGGTGCGTGACCCGCAGGGGCTGACCCACCCCGCGGTGGTCGAGGCGCTCGTCCGCAAACTGGGCCCCGAGTTCCTCGTCGAGCTGCTGGAGATCCGGGCCGCGCTTGGTCCGCTGATCGGCCGGCTCGCCGCCCAGCGCGGCGGTCCCGAGGGCACCGATGCGTTGCGCGCCGCGTTGGCGGCGGTACAGGGCGCCGACGGCGCCGCGGCGCGCCAAGCCGCCGACCTCGACTACTTCCGGGTGCTCATCAGTTGCAGCCGCAACCGCGCGCTGGGGTTGCTGTATCGCTGGGTCGAACAGGCCTTCGGCGGCCGCGAGCACGAGCTCACCGCCGCCTACGAGGACGCCGACCCGGTGGTGGCCGACCTGCGGGCGATCACCGAGGCGGTGCTGGCGGGTGACGCGGCGGCGGCCGGGGCGGCCGTCGAGGCGTACCTGCTCGCCAGCGCGCAACGAATGGTGTTGGCGTACACCAACATTCAGCCGGACTGAGCCCGCGGTTATTCGGCGATCCGTGTCGCAGGGTGCACCGCGACGAGGCCTAACTTGCTGCGGCGCTTACACATTGCCGCCAGCTCGGCGTAAGCCTTGGCGCCCAACAGCTCGGTCAGCTCGTCGGCCATGCTCTCCCACACCTGCTTGGCGCCGACGTGGGCGCCGGGATCGCCGGTGCAGTACCAGTGTAGATCGGCACCGCCGGAACCCCAGCCGCGCCGGTCGTATTCGGTGACCCAGGTCTTGAGGATCTCGGTGCCGTCCGGCCGGGTCACCCACTCCTGGCTGCGCCGGATTGGTAGCTGCCAGCAGACGTCGGGCTTCATCGTCAGGGGCGGCACGCCCAGCTGGAGCGCCTTGATGTGCAGTGCGCATCCGGCGCCCGCGGCAAACCCCGGCCGATTCAGGAAGATGCACGCTTCCCTGTGCTTGCGGGTCCGGTACTGGGGCTGGCCGTCGTGCTCGTCGAGTTCGAGGTACCCCTTGCGGCCCAATCCCTTGTCGCGGAACTGCCAGTCGTCGTCGGTCAGCTGCTCCACCGCGGCGTCGAGGCGGGCACGGTCGTCGTCGTCGGACAGGAAAGCCCCGTGCGAGCAACAGCCGTCATCCGGGCGCCCGGCCACCGTACCGTGGCACGCCGGCGTGCCGAACACGCACGTCCACCGCGACAGCAGCCAGGTGAGGTCGGCCGCGATCAAGTGTTCGGGATTGTCCGGGTCGTAGAACTCCACCCACTCACGGGCGAAGTCGAGCTCGACCTCGTGTCCCGGCCCCGGCTGCGAATTCGCCACGGGGTCAACGTTAGACCACGGTTCCCGCCGCTCGCTCGGTCGACACCCGGCCTCACCACCCCGGGTAGCGATACGCCGGTCCCGTCGCCCCGCTAGTTTGATTACCGTGCGATTAGGCGTGCTCGACGTGGGCAGCAACACGGTTCACCTCCTGGTGGTTGATGCCCACCGTGGCGGGCATCCCACACCGATGAGTTCGACGAAGGCCACCTTGCGGCTGGCCGAGTCGATCGACAGCTCGGGGAAGATCACCAAGCGAGGCGCCGAGAAGCTGATTTCCACGATCGACGAGTTCGCCAAGATCGCGGACAGCTCGGGCTGCGCCGAGCTGATGGCCTTCGCCACCTCCGCGCTGCGCGACGCCGTGAACTCCGACGACGTGCTCGGCCGGGTCCGCAAGGAGACCGGTGTCGAGCTGAAGGCGCTGAGCGGGGTCGACGAGTCGCGGCTGACCTTCCTGGCGGTGCGCCGGTGGTACGGCTGGAGCGCGGGCCGCATCATCAACCTCGACATCGGTGGCGGCTCCCTGGAAATGTCCAGCGGCGTCGACGAGGACCCCGAGGTGGCGCTGTCGCTGCCGCTGGGCGCCGGGCGGCTCACCCGAGAATGGCTGCCCGACGACCCGCCCGGCCGGCGCCGCGTGGCGATGCTGCGGGACTGGCTGGATGCCGAGCTGGCCGAGGCCAGCGAGCAGGTGCTCGACGCCGGGCCGCCCGACCTCGCGGTCGCGACGTCGAAGACCTTCCGCTCCCTGGCGCGCCTCACCGGTGCGGCACCGTCCGCCGCCGGGCCCCGGGTGAAGCGCACGCTGACGGCAAACGGCCTCAGGCAACTCATATCTTTCATCTCTAGGATGACCACCGCCGACCGCGCCGAACTGGAGGGAGTGAGCGCCGAGCGGGCACCGCAGATCGTGGCGGGTGCCCTGGTGGCGGAGGCGAGCATGCGAGCCCTGTCGATCGAGATGGTGGACATCTGCCCGTGGGCGTTACGGGAAGGTCTCATCTTGCGCAAACTCGACAGCGAAGCCGACGGAACCGCCCTCATGGAGACCTCCATGCGCGATGCTGGAGGGCAGGCGGTGGATCGGGACGGGAACCGATCGAAAGGCGACAAATGACCGGACCACACTCCGAGACCGAGAGCCCCGGCACTCGGCCCATCTCGGTGGCCGAGCTGCTGGCCCGCAACGGCACCATCGGCGCCCCGGCGGTCACCCGGAGGCGTCGCCGTCGCCGCGGTGACAGCGACGCCGTCACGGTCGCCGAGCTCACCGGAGAAATCCCCGTCGTCCGCGTCGACGACCACGACGAGAGCGAGCCGCCCGCGGCGGTTCGCGTCGACGAACCGGTTCGCGAGCGCGCCCAGCGCGCGGCCCCGGAGAGCCCCGAGACCCTCGCCCCCCGGGACCGCCCGACGACGGCCTACTGGTCGGAACCCGAGCCCCGCTGGCCCAAGTCGCCGCCGCAGCCCGAGCGCGCGTCCGGGCCCGAGCGCAGCGAGTACCCGCGGCCGCTGCGCCACGCCGACGACGGGCGCGCCGAGCAGGGCGGCCAGGCCGGCGCCGAGGACATGAGCCCGGACCCGATGGACCATTACGCGGACATCCCCGTTGACGTGATGGATGCCGAGGTCCGCGAGGCGGAGCTCGGGGTCGACGACGATTCGGCGTACGTGCGCTCCTACCTGCGCGACTCGGACTCCACCCTGTTCGGCGGCCAGACCCTGGCCGACGAGCTGGCGCGGCAGGGCGGCGCCAAGCCGGTGACCGCGGCCGACGAGGGCCCGGACCACGACACCGAGCGGGGCCCGGCCGGCGCCGAGCCCGACGACCGCACCGGACCCGGTGGCCGGCTGGAGGCGCTGTGGCGCGGCACCGTGGTGGTGTTCCAGTCGGCCCTGGCCGTCGTGTTCGGGGCCGGGCTGTTCGTGGCGTTCGACCAGCTGTGGCGCTGGAACAGCATCGTGGCGCTGGTGCTGTCGGTGCTGGTCATCCTGGGCCTGGTGGTCGGGGTCCGGGTGGTGCGCAAAACCGAGGACATCGCGAGCACCCTGATCGCGGTGGCGGTGGGCGCGCTGATCACCCTCGGCCCGCTCGCGCTGTCGTTGCAGTCCGGCTAGGCGAGCCCCCGGACCGTTGCGCCCCGCCATCAAAGTCGGACTGTCGACGGCCTCGGTGTACCCCCTGCGGGCCGAGGCCGCGTTCGAGTACGCGGCCCGGCTCGGCTACGACGGGGTTGAGCTGATGGTGTGGAGCGAGTCGGTCAGTCAGGACATCGACGCCGTGGCGAAGCTGTCCCGGCGCTACCGGGTGCCGGTGCTGTCGGTGCACGCCCCCTGCCTGCTGATCTCCCAGCGGGTGTGGGGCGCCAACCCGATCCCGAAGCTGGAACGCAGCGTTCGGGCCGCCGAACAACTTGGCGCGCAGACCGTCGTCGTCCATCCGCCGTTTCGCTGGCAGCGCCGCTATGCGGACGGATTCAGCGAACAGGTAGCGGACCTCGAGGCGTCGTCCGAGGTGCTGGTCGCGGTCGAGAACATGTTCCCGTTCCGCGCGGACCGGTTCTTCCCCGGTCAGTCGCGCGAACGGATGCGCCGGCGCGGCGGCGGCCCCGGGCCGGCCATCTCCGCGTTCGCGCCGTCCTACGATCCGCTGGACGGCAACCACGCCCACTACACGCTGGACCTGTCGCACACCGCAACGGCGGGCAGCGACTCGCTGGAAATGGCCCGCCGCATGGCCGACGGGCTGGTTCACCTGCACCTGTGCGACGGGAGCGGCCTGCCCGCCGACGAGCACCTGATCCCCGGGCGGGGCACCCAACCGACCGCCGAGGTGTGCCAGCTGCTGGCGGCCGGCCAGTTCGCCGGCCACGTCATCCTGGAGGTGTCCACGTCCAGCGCGCGTTCGGCCAGTGAGCGCGAAAACATGCTCACCGAATCGTTGCAGTTCGCCCGCACGCACCTGCTGCGTTGACACCACAGGAGACCATGAACGCGTTATTCACCACCGCAATGGCGTTGCGGGAGGCCGAGCCCGGCGTGTTCGAAGCGGAACTGAACAAGCACTGGACCATCGGGCCGAAGGTGCACGGCGGGGCCATGCTGGCGCTATGCGCCAACGCCGCCCGCGCCGCGTGTGATGGGCAGGAGCTCGCGGTCGAGCCCGTCGCCGTGTCGGCGAACTTCCTCTCGGCGCCGGACCCAGGGCCGATGCGGGTGGTGACGTCGATCCGCAAGCGCGGGCGCCGGATCAGCGTGATCGACGTCGAGCTCACCCAGGGCGAGCGGACCGCGGTGCACGCCGTGGTCAACCTCGGGCAGCCGGAGCACTTCCCGCTCGACGGGTCGGGAGAGGGCGCCAAGCCCCTGCTGTCGGCGAACCCGGTCCTGCACTTGATGGCACCCGAACCGCCCGACGACATCGAACCGATCGGTCCCGGCCATCCGCTGGCGGGCCTGGTCCATCTGGGGGAGGGCTGCGACGTGCGGCCCCTGCTGTCCACGATGCAACCAGGCGCGGACGGCCACCCGCCGATGATCCAGATGTGGGCCCGCCCCCGCGGCGTGGCCCCGGACACCTTGTTCGCGCTGATGTGTGGTGACCTGTCGGCGCCGGTCACCTTCGCGGTGAACCGCACCGGCTGGGCCCCCACCGTGCAACTCACCGCCTACCTGCGGGCGGTGCCCGCCGACGGCTGGTTGCGTATTCTCGCCACCTGCATGGAGATCGGTCACGACTGGTTCGACGAAGACCACATCGTGGTCGACAGCCTGGGCCGGCTCGTCGTGCAGGCGCGCCAGCTGGCCCTCGTCCCTGCCGCTCGCTGACCGTCGCCGTCTGCGATGCTGTCCGGCATGGCAAGAATCGCGATCATCGGTGGCGGCAGCATCGGGGAGGCACTGCTGTCGGGTCTGCTGCGCGCCGGCCGGCAGGTCAAGGACCTGGTGGTGGCCGAGCGGGTACCCGAGCGCGCCAAGTACCTGGCGGACACCTATTCGGTGTTGGTCGCACCGGTCGCGGACGCGGTGGACAACGCGTCGTTCGTCGTCGTCGCCGTCAAGCCGGCCGACGTCGAGCAGGTGATGGGGGAGGTGTCCCGGGTGGCCGCCGCGGCCGAGAGCGACACGGCGGAGCAGGTGTTCGTGACGGTGGCGGCGGGCGTCACGATCGCGTACTTCGAGTCCAGGCTGCCGGCCGGGGCGCCCGTGGTGCGCGCGATGCCGAACGCGGCGGCGCTCGTCGGCGCCGGGGTCACCGCCCTGGCCCGGGGCCGGTTCGTCACGCCTGCGCAGCTCGAGGAGGTCTCGGCGCTGTTCGACTCCGTCGGCGGCGTGCTGACCGTCCCCGAATCCCAGATGGACGCCGTGACCGCCCTGTCCGGCTCGGGGCCGGCCTATTTCCTGTTGATGGTCGAGGCGCTGGTCGACGCCGGGGTCGCGGCGGGCCTGACCCGGCGGGTGGCCACGGACCTCGCGGCCCAGACGATGGCCGGGGCGGCGGCCATGCTGCTGGAACGGCTCGACTCGGACGCCCAGCCCGCGGTGGACCGGCTGCCCGACGCCACCCCGGCGCAACTGCGGGCGACGGTCACCTCACCCGGCGGCACGACCGCCGCTGCGCTGCGCGAACTCGAACGGGGCGGGCTGCGGGTGGCCGTCGACGCCGCGGTTCAGGCCGCAAAAAACCGCTCTGAGCAGCTAAGAATTACATCGGAATAATTAGAGATTTTGGAACTGATTGTCCCCCACCAGTACCAGTAACCCCATCAGTCCCGCTATTCTCCTCTTTGTATGCACGCGTGGGTGCCAGCGGAGGGGAAGCCGCTGGGGTTGCGTGTGCCTGACACGATTGGGTTGCGATGACGTCTACGAACGGGCCATCAGCGCGAGATTCTGCAGGTAAGGCACGGGAAACCGGAGCCGGGGATGGCCAGCAGGCCCGGACGCAATTTCTCACGGTCGCCGAGGTGGCGGCCCTGATGAGGGTGTCCAAGATGACGGTGTACCGGCTGGTGCACAACGGCGAACTGCCCGCGGTTCGGGTCGGGCGGTCTTTCCGGGTGCACGCCAAGGCCGTGCACGACATGCTGGAGACCTCGTACTTCGACGCGGGCTGACCCTGGCCCGGCCTGCGCCGGCGGTGCTGTGACCCGGCGGCCGACCCGGGCGCCATTTGGTGTTCGGTGCGGCCGCCCGGGTAAAGTGGCGGGGTCCTTTTCCATAGTCCTTTCAGGTCCTGCCAAGCAGTCACTGGTCAGATAGCGGAGTTAGCGGAGTCCATGGGTTCAGTTATCAAGAAGCGGCGCAAGCGTATGTCGAAGAAGAAGCACCGCAAGCTGCTGCGCCGCACCCGGGTGCAGCGCAGAAAACTCGGCAAGTAAGCCCCGCGCCCCACCGACCTTGACGTTGCCGTAAACGCCGCTGCCGCGGTTTGCCATTAGGCTAATTTGGATGGATTCGTCGAGCGGGGTAGGTCCCGACACTGGCGGCGCCGGGGGTGGCGCGGTGGGCGACACCGTGCACTACCCCAAGGTCGTCCTGGTTACCGGTGCGTGCCGGTTCCTGGGCGGCTACCTGACCGCTCGGCTGGCCCAGAACTCCTTGATCAAGACGGTGATCGCGGTGGATGCGATCGCGCCGAGCAAGGACATGCTGCGCCGGATGGGCCGCGCCGAGTTCGTCCGCGCCGACATTCGGAATCCCTTCATCGCCAAGGTGATTCGTAACGGCGAGGTGGACACGGTGGTGCACGCTGCGGCGGCGTCGTACGCGCCTCGGTCCGGCGGCACGGCCGCGCTCAAGGAAATCAACGTGATGGGCGCGATGCAACTCTTCGCGGCCTGTCAGAAGGCACCGTCGGTGCGGCGCGTCGTGCTCAAGTCGACGTCCGAGGTCTACGGCTCCAGCCCGCGTGACCCGGTCATGTTCACCGAGGACAGCTCCAGCCGAAAACCGTTCCGCGGCGGCTTCGCAAAGGACAGCCTCGATATCGAGGGCTACGCGCGCGGCCTCGGCCGCCGCCGCCCCGACATCGCGGTGACAATTCTGCGGCTGGCCAACATGATCGGGCCCGCGATGGACACGACGCTGTCGCGGTATCTCGCGGGACCGTTGGTGCCCACGATGTTCGGCCGCGACGCGCGACTGCAGCTGCTGCACGAACAGGATGCGCTCGGCGCGCTGGAGCGTGCGGCGATGGCGGGTAAGGCCGGCACGTTCAACATCGGCGCCGACGGCATAATCATGCTGTCCCAGGCGATTCGGCGCGCGGGCCGTATTCCTTTGCCGGTGCCGGGATTCGGCGTCTGGGCGCTCGATTCGCTGCGGCGCGCCAACCGGTACAACGAGATCAGCCGGGATCAGTTTGATTATTTGAGTTACGGCCGCGTCATGGACACCAGCCGGATGCGGGCGGAGCTGGGCTACCAGCCGAAATGGAGTACGGCGGAGGCGTTCGATGACTACGTTCGTGGTCGCGGCCTCACTCCCATTATCGATCCTGATCGGGTACGCTCCTGGGAAGATCGCGCCATAACCCTCGCGCAACGCTGGGGTAGCCGAAATCCATTTTCATGGGGTGGGGTCAGGTAGATATCGTGGCGGCCGACAACAGAGCCAATGTTATTCCACTGCATACTAATCGGGGTCGGGTAGCGGCGCGTCGCAGAGCCGATCAACGGTCCGATCCGTCCCGCCAGCACCCGTCGCTGCTGACGGATCCGCGGGAGCGGGCGTCGGCCGAACAGATCGCCGCCGTCGTCCGCGAGATCGACGAGCACCGGCGCGCCGCGGGTGCGGCCGGCACCACCGAGGCGCCCCTCAGCGAGCTCGCTCAGCGCGTCGCGGCGGTCGCGGGATTCCTGCGCCAGCGGTTCACCGGTGACTACACGGTCGACGAGTTCGGCTTCGACCCGCACTTCAACAGCGCGATCGTCCGCCCGCTGCTGCGGTTATTCTTCCGCTCTTGGTTCCGGGTGGAGGTGAGCGGCATCGAGAACCTGCCCGCCGACGGCGCCGCGTTGCTGGTGGCCAACCACGCCGGGGTCCTGCCGTTCGACGGACTGATGCTGTCCGTGGCGGTGCACGACGAGCACCCCGCGCATCGGGACCTGCGGCTGCTGGCCGCCGACATGGTGTTCGACCTGCCCGTGGTGGGCGAGGCAGCCCGGAAGGCCGGCCACACCATGGCCTGCGTGACGGACGCGCACCGGCTGCTCGCCGCCGGCGAGCTGACCGCGGTGTTCCCCGAGGGCTACAAGGGGCTGGGCAAGCGCTTCGAGGACCGTTACCGGTTGCAGCGGTTCGGCCGGGGCGGCTTCGTGACGGCGGCCCTGCGCACCAAGGCGCCGATCATCCCGTGCTCGATTATCGGCTCGGAAGAGATCTACCCGATGCTCACGGACGTGAAGCTGCTGGCGAGGCTGTTCGGCCTGCCCTACTTCCCGGTCACACCGCTGTTCCCGCTGGCCGGGCCCGCTGGCCTGGTGCCGCTGCCGTCGAAGTGGCGCATCGCGTTCGGGGAGCCGATCTACACGAACGACTACGCCGCGTCCGACGCCGAGGACCCCATGGTGACGTTCGAGCTGACCGATCAGGTGCGCGAGACCATCCAGCAGACGCTGTATCGGTTGCTCGCGGGGCGCCGCAACATCTTTTTCGGCTGAACGTTCGCTGACCTTCTTCACTTCGTTTCCCTGCGCGGAAACGGCGAACGCCCCGGAGCCAACGGCTTCCGGGGCGCTTTCGCTGACGAGTTACTTGACCATCGTGAACTGGCAGACGTTGGTGTAGCCGTCGCGGAACAGGTCCGCGCAGCCCCGCAAATACTTCAGGTAGATGTCGTAGGTCTCCTGCCCCTTGAGGGCGATCGCCTCATCCTTGTGCGCCTCGAGGGCGTCGGCCCAGGCCGTCAGCGTCGGGACGTAGTTCTTGCCGATGAAGTGGTGCCGCTCGATCTTGAAGCCCGCATCCTGCGAGTACTTGTCGACCAGGTCGACCTGGGGCAACTTCCCGCCCGGGTAGATCTCCTTGAGAATGAAGCTGATGAACCGCAGCAGGGACATGGTGACCTTAAGGCCCATCGCGTCGCCCTCTTCGCGGCTGGGGACCACGATCGAGTGCAGCAACATGCGGCCGTCGTCGGGCAGTAGGTCGTAGTACTTCTTGAAGAAGGTGGCGTAGCGCTGGTACCCGGCGTCACCGGCGCCGTCGGCGAAGTGCTCGAACGCACCCAGCGATACGATGCGGTCGATCGGCTCGTCGGGGAATTCTTCCCAACCCTGGATCCGCACCTCCTTGCGGCGCGGGCTGTCCATCTTCTCGAACTCCGCCACGCAGTGCGCATACTGATTCTCGCTGAGCGTCAGGCCGATGACGTTGACGTCGTATTCGGCCACCGCGTGCCGCATCGTCGAGCCCCAGCCGCTACCGATGTCCAGCAGCGTCATGCCGGGCTCGAGATTCAGCTTGTCGAGTGCGAGCTTGCGCTTGGCGTACTGGGCCTCTTCCAACGTCGCTGCGCCCTCTTCCCAGTAACCGCAGCTGTACGTCATCGACGGGTCGAGCCAAAGCTTGAAGAACTCGTTGGACTTGTCGTAGTGGGATCGGACTGCCGCAACCGGCGGCTTCAGCTGGGTGCCACCCGTTTCACCCTGTGACGTCATTAAATTGACCCTACTTTCCACCCGATATTGATGCAATTGCGGCGACGGTGTCTTCGGCGCTCGCCTCTTGATGCGCGGCTTCCCCCAGCATCGTGACGACACCTGTGACAACCGGCTTGCCCTCGGCGTCTGTGATCTCGCTGCGGATTTCGGCGAGGACAGTGCCGTGTGACTCGATCACGGAGTCTAAGTAGGTGTCGAAGAACAGCTTATCGTGAGCCAGGATCGGGCGGTGAAACTTCAATTTCTGGTCGCGGTGGAAGACCCGGGCGATGTTGATCGGGATCTTGAACTTGGTGAAGATCTCCAGCTGCACGCGCCGACCCGCGATCGCCGCGAAGGTCAGCGGGGCGACCAGGCTCGGGTAACCGAGTTCGGCGGCGTCAGCCTCGTTGTAGTGCGCCGGGTGGTCGTCGAGGATGGCTGCCGCGAACTCGCGGATCTTCTCCCGCCCTACCTCGAAATAGTCCGATCCTCGGTAGTTACTGCCGATGAGTCCTTGCGCTTCTTCCGGGACTGTCATGCCGCTGTGCTCCCCGCTCGATTACGTCTAGCGGCGGAGCTTATCAGCGGGATTGGCGCCGGGATGCCAGTGCAGCCAGCGCGCCGCCGGCCGCGCCGAGGGCCAGCGCCGACGGCACCCCGATCCTGGCGGCCTTCCGCGCGGTGCGGAAGTCGCGGATCTCCCAGCCACGCTCGCGCGCCAGCGTGCGCAGGCGGGCGTCGGGGTTGATCGCCACCGCCGTGCCGACCAGGGACAGCATGGGCACGTCGTTGTAGCTGTCGGAGTAGGCCGTGCAGCGCTTGAGGTTGAGGCCCTCCCGGATCGCCAACGACCGCACGGCGTGTGCCTTTCCGGTGCCGTGCAGGATGTCACCGACCAGCCGGCCGGTGAACACGCCGTCGACGGATTCGGCGACCGTGCCCAGCGCGCCGGTCAGGCCCAGCCGGCGCGCGATCGTCGCCGCGAGCTCGTAGGGGGTGGCGGTGATCAGCCAAACCTGCTGCCCGGCGTCGAGGTGCATCTGGGTGAGCGCGCGGGTGCCGGCCCAGACCTTGTCGGCGATGATCTCGTCGTAGATCTCCTCGCCCAGGCTCACCAGCTCGTCTACCGATCGTCCCTCGATGAAGGCGAGCGCCTTGCGCCGGCCGGCGGCGACGTCGTCGCTGTTCTCCTTGCCGAGCAGCTGGAACTTGGCCTGGGCGTAGATAAAACCGAGGACGTCGCGGTACGTGAAATAGTTTCGGGCCGCCAGGCCGCGACCGAAATGCACCGCCGACGAGCCTTGCACCAGCGTGTTGTCCACGTCGAAGAACGCGGCGGCGGTCAGGTCGACAGGTGGCTGCGGACGGTCCGTTGCATCCGCGTGCTTGAGGTCCTCGAGTGCGCGCGCGGCGCTGGCGTCGGCGGCGAGCGACTCCAGGTCGGCGCGGGTGGTGTCGTCCACGCCGTCCGGGTCAGAGGAAGTCATCGTCCAACCTCCTAGATCGCTGTCCTGCCCGTGGGTGACCGGTATCCAACCCTATCGGGCAGATGCGATGCGGGCGTTGAGGCCTCGGGCCGCGGCGCCGTGGCTCACGCCCACATGGACAGGTTCCGCGCCACCGCGCCGGTGTAGTTGCGGTGGGCGGTCTCGCCGGCGGTCCGCAATTCGGCCAACGCTTGGCGCATCATCGCCTCGCCCCGGACCCACTGCCGATGGGCCTCGGCGTGCGCCGCCGCGGTGTCTCCCGTCCAGGCGGCGTGCAGGCCCTGGACGCGAGAATCGATTTCGACGAGCATCTCTTCGACGTGGCGCTGGAACGCGGTCATCCGTCGCGTCGCGTCGCCCAGCGCTTCGGGGTCGACGCGAAAAGCGTCAGCCACGGTAAACCTCCCGCATTTCGTGTGCGGCCCTCGCCTCGTTCTGGTCGAAGGAGTCGCCGGCCTCACCCACCAGCCGCGCCAACGTCGCCAGGCCCGCCTGCACCTCGCGGGCCCCGTGATGCCACAGCTCCCACGCGGACCCGTACGCGTCCCCCGACGCCCCGCGCCAGCCGCCCAACATCCGGCCCACCTGGTCGTCGAGCTGCGCCAGCTCAGCCCTCAGGTGGTCGGCCGCTCCGCCGACGGAGACGGCGAATCCCCGCGTCACCACTGGATCGACGTGCAAGGCCCGCTCAACACCCATAGCGGCACGTTAAGGAACCGGGCCCGGCCTCACAATTCACCCGGGGCCGGGCCCGGCCCCACAATTCACCCGGGGGCCGGGCGCGGTGCCACAATCCACCCATGAGCCGATCCCACGTTGAGCTACTGACCCGCGACGGGTGCACCATCTGCGATCGCGTGCACGCACGGCTGGCCGAACTGGCCGCGGAGCTCGGGTTCGACCTGTCGACCACGGACGTCGACGCGGCCGCGGACGCGGGCAATCCGGCGCTGCGGGCCGAGTTCGGCGACCGGCTGCCGGTCATCCTGCTCGATGGGCGCGAGCACAGCTACTGGGAGATCGACGAGCCGAGGCTGCGCGCGGATCTCGCCGGCTGAGGTACGGGCCGGCGACCGGGAGTGACGTCGGTCAATTATTTGGTAGCCCACCTCATAAACGTTTACCGTGGACAGCAGTTCATTCACTGGAAGAAGCAAGGGAGCTGGCCAGGTGATGCTGCCGTGAGCATCCTGCTCTTCGGGGTTTCGCACCGCAGTGCGCCGGTCTCCGTCCTGGAACAACTGAGCATCGACGAGTCCGATCAGGGCAAGATCGTCGACCGGGTGCTGCAGTCACCGCTGGTGACCGAGGCCATGGTGCTATCGACGTGCAACCGGGTCGAGGTCTACGCGGTGGTGGACGCGTTCCACGGCGGGCTGGCTGCGATCGGGCAGGTGCTGTCCGAGCACTCGGGCATGCCAATGGGGGACCTGACCAAGCACGCGTACGTCCGCTATAGCGAGGCCGCCGTCGAGCACCTGTTCGCGGTCGCCAGCGGTCTCGATTCGGCGGTCATCGGCGAGCAACAGGTACTGGGCCAGGTCCGGCGCGCCTATGGCTCGGCCGAGTCCAACCGCACCGTGGGCCGGGTGCTGCACGAGCTGGCGCAGCGTGCCCTGTCGGTGGGCAAGCGGGTGCACTCCGAGACCGCCATCGATTCCGCCGGCGCCTCGGTGGTGTCGGTCGCCCTTGGCCTCGCCGAACGCCGGCTGGGCGGGCTGCAGGGCAGGACTGCCGCGGTGGTCGGCGCCGGCGCCATGGGCGCGCTGTCGGCGGCCCACCTGACGCGCGCCGGCATCACCCGCGTCCACGTCCTGAACCGGTCATTGCCCCGGGCCCAGCGGCTGGCCCGCAAGATCCGCGAAGCCGGGGTGCAGGCCGACGCGCACACGCTGGATCGCCTGGCGGACGCGCTGGCGGACGCCGACGTGGCGGTCAGCTGCACGGGTGCGGTGAGCCCGGTGGTGTCGCTGGCCGACGTGCACCACGCCCTGGCCGGGGCGCGCCGCTCGGGCCTTGATGAGTCGACCCACCCGCTGGTGATCTGCGATCTGGGCATGCCGCGCGATGTCGACCCGGCGGTTGCCGGGCTGCCCGGCGTCTGGGTCGTCGATGTGGACCGCGTCCAGCATGAGCCTTCCGCGCACGCCGCAGCCGCCGACGTCGACGCCGCCCGGCTCATCGTGGCTGCCGAGGTCGCCAACTACCTCGCCGGTCAGCGGATGGCCGAGGTCACCCCGACCGTGACGGCGTTGCGGCAGCGCGCCGCCGATGTGGTCGAGGCGGAGCTGCTGCGGCTGGACAACCGGCTGCCCGGGCTTGCCAGCGCCGAACGCGAGGAGGTGGCCCGCACGGTGCGGCGGGTGGTGGACAAGCTGCTGCACGCGCCGACGGTGCGGATCAAGCAGCTGGCCAGTTCCCCCGGCGGCGACAGCTACGCCGAGGCGCTGCGCGAGCTGTTCGAACTCGACCAGACCGCGATCGACTCGGTGGCCGCCGTCGCGGCGGGCGAATTGCCCGCCGTGCCAAGCGGATTCGACACGGGCGTGGCCGGCGCCCCGCAGGCTTCGGGCGAGTAGCCGATTGCCGAACGTGATCCGGATAGGCACCCGGGGCAGTCTGTTGGCCACCACCCAGGCCGGCACCGTACGCGACGCCCTCATCGCCAGGGGTCACCCCGCGGAACTGGTGACGATCTCCACCGCGGGCGACCGGTCGGCGGCTCCCATCCAGACCCTGGGTGTCGGCGCCTTCACCACGGCACTGCGCGAGGCCATCGAGGACGGCCGCGTCGACGCCGCGGTCCACTCGCACAAGGATTTGCCGACCGCCGACGACCCGAGATTCACGATCGCCGCGATACCCCCGCGCAACGACCCCCGCGACGCGGTGGTGGCCCGCGACGGACTGGTGCTCGGGGAGTTGCCGGCCGGGTCGCTGGTGGGCACCTCATCCCCGCGCCGGGCCGCGCAGCTTAGAGCACTGGGTCTCGGTTTGGAAATTCGCCCCCTACGAGGCAACCTAGATACCAGGTTGAACAGGGTGAGCAGTGGTGATCTTGACGCGATCGTGGTGGCCCGCGCCGGCTTGGCGCGGCTGGGCCGCCTCGGCGACGTCACGGAGACGCTAGAGCCGGTGCAGATGTTGCCAGCACCAGCTCAGGGCGCTCTCGCCGTCGAATGCCGCGCCGGCGACGAGCTGGTGGCGGTGCTGGCGGAGCTGGACGACGCCGACACGCGAGCGGCGGTCACCGCCGAGCGAGCCCTGCTGGCCGAACTGGAGGCGGGTTGCTCCGCACCGGTGGGCGCGATCGCCGAAGTGGTCGAGTCCATCGATGAGGACGGTCGCGTCTTCGAAGAGCTGTCGCTGCGCGGTTGCGTGGCGGCGCTGGACGGGTCCGATGTGATCCGCGCGTCCGGCATCGGCGCTCCCGGTCGGGCTCGAGAGCTTGGGCTCTCGGTGGCCGCGGAGTTGTTCGAGCTCGGCGCCCGGGAGCTCATGCGGGCGGCGCGGCAAGAAGAACCCGCGCGAGAAACTGAATGAAACGACTTGGGAGCGACAATGACGACGCGAGGGCGTAAGCCGAGACCGGGCCGCATCACCTACGTGGGTTCCGGCCCCGGTGACCCCGGATTGCTGACGACGCGGGCCGCCACGGTGCTGGCCAACGCCGCCCTGGTGTTCACCGACCCCGACGTGCCCGAACCGGTGCTAGCGCTGATCGGCAGGGACCTGCCGCCGGTGTCGGGCCCGGCTCCGGCCAACCCGGCCGCGCTGGACGGCGACGGGAGCGCCGACCCCGAACCCGCCTCCCCGGCGGTGATCACCGGCGCTCCCGACATCCGGCCGGCGCTTGGTGATCCCGCCGAAGTCGCCAAAACGCTGACCGCGGAGGCCCGTTCCGGCGCAGACGTCGTGCGGCTGGTGGCCGGCGACCCGCTGACGGTCGACTCGGTGATCACCGAGGTGAACGCCGTCGCACGCAGCCACCTGCACCTCGAGATCGTGCCCGGCCTGTCGGCCACCGGCGCCGTCCCCACCTATGCGGGACTGCCGCTGGGGTCGTCGCACACGGTCGCCGACGTGCGCGGCGACGTGGACTGGGAGGCCCTGGCCGCGGCGCCCGGCCCGCTGATCCTGCAGGCCACGGCGTCGCACCTGGCGGACGCGGCGCGCACCCTGATCGAGCACGAGCTGGCCGAGGCCACCCCCTGCGTGGTGACCGCGCACGGCACCACCTGTCAGCAGCGGTCCGTCGAGACCACCCTGCAGGGCCTCACCGACCCGGCGGTGGTCGGCGCCGCCCTGCACGACCATGGGGCCGGGCTGCCCGGAGACCCCCAGGGCGGTTCGCTGGTGGTCACCATCGGCAAGACCGTCGCGAACCGGGCAAAGCTGAACTGGTGGGAGAGCCGGGCGCTGTACGGCTGGACGGTGCTGGTGCCGCGCACCAAGGACCAGGCCGGCGAGATGAGCGAGCGACTCACGTCCTACGGCGCCCTGCCCATCGAGGTCCCGACCATCGCCGTTGAGCCCCCGCGCAGCCCCGCGCAGATGGAGCGGGCGGTCAAGGGCCTGGTCGACGGGCGATTCCAGTGGGTGGTCTTCACCTCCACCAACGCGGTGCGCGCGGTGTGGGAGAAGTTCGGCGAATTCGGCCTGGACGCCCGCGCGTTCTCCGGCGTCAAGATCGCCTGCGTCGGCGAGCAGACGGCCGACCGGGTGCGCGCCTTCGGGATCAGCCCCGAGCTGGTGCCCGCCGGGGAGCAGTCCTCGCTGGGCCTGCTCGACGACTTCCCGCCCTACGACAGCATTTTCGACCCGGTCAACCGCGTCCTGCTGCCGCGCGCCGACATCGCCACCGAGACGCTGGCCGAGGGCCTGCGGGAGCGTGGCTGGGAGATCGAGGATGTCACCGCCTACCGGACGGTGCGCGCCGCGCCGCCGCCGGCGGCCACCCGGGAGATGATCAAGACCGGCGGCTTCGACGCCGTGTGTTTCACCTCCAGCTCGACCGTGCGGAACCTGGTCGGCATCGCCGGCAAGCCGCACGCGCGGACGATCATCGCCTGCATCGGCCCCAAGACCGCCGAGACCGCCGCCGAGTTCGGCTTGCGGGTCGACGTCCAGCCGGAAACCGCCGCGGTCGGTCCGCTGGTCGACGCCCTGGCCGAGCACGCCGCGCGATTGCGGGCCGAGGGCGCGCTGCCGCCGCCGCGTAAGAAGAGCCGCAGGCGCTGAGTGAGTCCCGGACCCGCGAGCGTGCGTGTTTGTACGTCGCCACGTGGTAAGGCGCGTACAACTGTGCACGCTCGCGGCCTCGGAACCGCACGGTGAGCGCGGGCGGTTACCCCCGGCAGCGCCCGCGCCGGCTCCGCTCCACTCCCGCGCTTCGGCGGCTGGTGGCCCAGACGTCCTTGGAGCCAAGACATTTGGTGCTGCCGATGTTCGTCGCCGACGGCATCGACGAGCCGCGGCCGATCGCTTCGATGCCGGGAGTGGTGCAGCACACCCGGGACTCGCTGCGCGCGGCCGCCGCCGACGCCGTCGCCGCCGGGGTGGGCGGGCTGATGCTGTTCGGCGTCCCCCGCGACGAAGACAAGGACCCGTCCGGATCGCCGGGCACCGACCCGGACGGCATCCTCAACGTCGCCCTGCGTGACCTGGCGACGGATCTCGGCGATGCCACCGTGCTGATGGCCGACACGTGCCTCGACGAATTCACCGACCACGGCCACTGCGGCGTGCTCGACGACCGGGGCCGTGTCGACAACGACGCCACCCTGCTGCGGTACGTCAAATTGGCTGTGGCGCAAGCGGAATCGGGCGCCCAGGTGGTGGGGCCGAGCGGGATGATGGACGGTCAGGTGGCCGCGATCCGCGACGGCCTCGACGCCGCGGGCTATACCGATGTGGCGATCCTGGCCTATGCCGCCAAGTTCGCGTCGGCGTTCTACGGGCCATTCCGGGAGGCGGTGAGCTCGAGCCTGTCCGGGGACCGGCGCACCTATCAGCAGGAGCCGGGCAACGCGCGCGAAGCGCTCCGCGAGATCGAGCTCGACCTCGGCGAGGGCGCCGACATCCTGATGGTCAAGCCCGCGCTGGGATACCTCGACGTGGTCGCGGCGGCGGCCGGGGTCTCACCGGTCCCGGTGGCCGCCTACCAGGTGTCGGGGGAGTACGCGATGATCTGCGCCGCCGCCGCCAACAAGTGGATCGACGAGCGCGCCGCCGTGCTGGAGTCGTTGATCAGCATCCGGCGTGCCGGAGCCGATATCGTGCTGACCTACTGGGCCGCGCACGCGGCGGACTGGCTGTCGTGAGGTAGGGCTTGGGGTGAGATCACAGACATCAGCGCGGGAGACCACGCCGAAGCCGTTGTTCTACGAGCCGGGCGCCAGCTGGTATTGGGTCCTGTTGGGCCCCGTCTCCGCCGTCTCCATGGTGTTGATCGAGGTGTGGAGCGGCGCGGGCGTGGGCCTGTTGGTCCCGGCCATCTTCCTGGTCTTGGTGTCAGCGTTCGTTGCGCTGCAGGTCAAGGCGGCCCGAATTCACGTTTCGGTGGAGCTGACCGAGGACGCGCTGCGCGAGGGCACCGAAACGATCTTGGTACGCGAGATCGTCAGGGTCTACCCGGAGCCGGAAAACCACGAGGCGTCCGGCAAGGAACTGGCGAAGTGGCAGTCGGCGCGGGCGCTCGGCGAACTGGTGGGGGTGCCGCGCGGCCGGGTCGGCATCGGTCTGCGGCTCACCGGGGGCCGCACCGCGCAGGCCTGGGCGCGCCGCCATCGTCAGCTCCGAGCGGCGCTGACGCCGTTGGTGCAGGAACGGGTGGAGCCGGGGGACGTCTTGGACTCCGATCACGCCGGAGATCACGCCTCCGATCACGACGACGACACCGGGTCGGCGCTGTGATCGGACGATACCGGGCCCTGGTCGAGCTCGGCCTGGCCTGTGCGGCGCTCGTCGGGGCCGGCGTGAGTTGGGTCAACGCCAGGCACATCGTGGCGGTGGCGCCCATCGTGGAGGGGCAGCCGTCCACCACGGCGTTGGTCTACGACCCCCAGGCGTTGTTGCTGACCATGTTGCTGCTGATCGCGGCAGGGGTGCTCGCCGTGCTCGGTGCGACCAGGTTGCGCCGAGCACGAAACGGCGTTATGCCGACTTCTTGATGAGCGGCAATACCAGCTGACGGCGGCTGTCGATGGCCTCGGCCAGACCGCGCAGCGCCTCGTGCACCGAGTGGGTGGCTCCGAAGATGTCGCCAACCATGGCGCTGACGGCCTCGCTCGGGACCAGCGTCCACTCGACACCGGCGGCGTTGCAGCCGTCGTCGAACATGGACAGCAGCGCCACGCCGGCCGGGGTGAATTCGGTGACACCACTCATGTCGAGCACCACCGGGCTGTTGCCGAGGATGAAACGCCGGAGGTACTCGCCCACCCGATCGATGTTGTCTCGGTCGATCTCGCCCCAGATGCTCACCACGGTCGCCAGGTGCCGGCAGTGTGCCCGGATGCGGGCGCCGCCGCAGTCGAAGGTGGTGATCGCGATGGTCATGAGCATCCTCCCGCACGGCCGCTCCAGGTCAACGAGACCCACGCTAAGCGGCAAACCTAAGGGGACCGGTAGCCCGCTCTAACTCTTTGGTAAGAGGCGGTTTCGCCGTCGTCGGGCGGGAACCAAGCAAAGGTCGGAACCCCTACCCACGGCAACACCGCTTAAACCCCTCACCGCGTTCTTGCCTCCGCGCTGTTAGGCTGCCGGTTGCTGGTCGGGGGGCCGGAGCCGCCAGATCGCCCGCTCAGCCGGACTGTCGAGACAGCAGCGTCCACACGGAAAGAGCATCGTGCGCACCGCAGAGATCAGGGGAGAGATCAAGGCCCTGACGGGACTGCGCATCGTGGCCGCGCTCTGGGTGGTGCTGTTCCATTTCCGCCCCATGCTCGCCGACGCCTCGCCCGACTTCCGCGACGCGCTCGCCCCGGTGCTCAACTGCGGCGCGCAGGGCGTCGACCTGTTCTTCATCCTCAGCGGTTTCGTCCTGACGTGGAACTACCTCGACCGCATGGGCCGCGCCTGGTCGACGCGCGCCACGCTGCACTTCCTGTGGCTGCGCCTGGCCAGGGTATGGCCGGTGTACCTGGTAACCCTGCACCTGGCCGCGCTCTGGGTGATCTTCACGCTGCACGTGGGCCACGTGCCGTCGCCGGACGCCGGCCAGCTCACCGCGATCAGCTATGTGCGCCAGGTCCTCCTGGTGCAGCTGTGGTTCCAGCCGTTCTTCGACGACTCCAGCTGGGACGGCCCCGCCTGGTCTATCAGCGCGGAATGGCTGGCCTACCTGCTCTTCGGCGTGCTCGTGCTGGTGATCCTGCGCATGAAGCAGGCAACCCGGGCGCGCAGCCTCATGCTGCTCGCATTCGCGGCGTCCCTGCCGCCGGTCGTGATGCTGCTCGCCAGCGGCCACTTCTACACCCCGTGGAGCTGGCTGCCGCGGATCGTGACGCAATTCACCGCGGGCGCGCTGGCGTGCGCCGCGGTGCGCAGGTTGCGGCTGACCGACCGCGTTCGCCGCATCGCGGGGTACATCGCCCTGCTCGTGCTGGCCGCCATGGTCGGCACCCTCTACTGGTTCGACGCGCATCCGATCAGCGGGGTGGTGGAGAACGACAGCGGCGGCGTGGTCGACGTGCTGTTCGTCCCGCTGGTCATCACGCTGGCAATCGGCGTCGGGGGGTTGCCGGGGGTGCTGTCGACGAGGCCGATGGTCTACGGGGGAAAGATCTCGTTCTGCCTGTACATGGTCCACGAGCTGGTGCACACCGCTTGGGGATGGGCCGTCGAGGAATTCGACCTGACTCCGCAGGACAATCCCTGGAAGTGGAATGTCTTGGCGCTGCTGGCAATTGCGGTGGGCGCCGCAATCCTGCTCTACTACCTGGTCGAAGAGCCTGGCCGCCGTTGGATGCGCAGGATGGTCGACGTGCGGTCCGCGAAGCCGAGAATCGACGCCGGCGAGGCGGGTACCGCCAAGCTGCATCCGATCGACGGTGCGCTGGAACCGGTTTCGGCGCGCGCCGGATAACGGTTCGACGCGCGGTTCTGGTCGTTTCCTTCCGTAGTATTTTCGGTTGTTCAATTGCGGCACACGAGGATGCCGTTCGGGGGAGGTATGCAGTGAGCCGTCTGATCACGTTCGCGATCAGTCTCGCGTTTCTCGTCGGGCTGGCGTGTGACGACGTTGCGTACTCCGCGCCGCTGCGGGCCTATGAGACGCTCACGCTGGATTCCCGGATGAGCCACGTCGCCGTGGTCGGCGACTCGTACACCACCGGGACCAACGAGGGCGGCCTGGGCCCAAGGTCCTGGACCGCCCTGGCGTGGCGGACGCTCGGCTCGCAGGGCGTGCGGATCGCGCCCGACGTCGCGGCCGAGGGCAGGGCCGGCTACGGAGTCCGGGGGGACCACGGCAGCATCTTCCAGGACCTCACCGCGCGCGTGGTCAAGCCCGAGGACGCGCTGGTGGTCTTCTTCGGCTCCCGGAATGACCAGGGCTTTGATCCCATTGCGCTGGCCGGAAGGGCGCACGACGCCTTCGATCTGGCCCGCCGGCTCGCGCCGTCCGCCAAGATCCTGGTGATCGGCCCGCCGTGGCCGACGGCCGACGTTCCCGGCGACGTGCTGCAGATCCGCGACGTACTCAACGCCGCCGCCCACGCCGCGGGGGCGGCGTTCGTGGACCCGATCGGCGACCGCTGGTTCGTGGACAGGCCCGACCTGATCGGCCCGGACGGCGTGCACCCCAACGACGCGGGGCACCGCTACCTGGCAGACATGATCGCACCGCTGATCCGGATGCAATTGTTCGCCTGAGTGCGCCAAGGCGCCGGCCGCCAAGGCCGGACGCCAGCGCCGCGGGGCGTTCAGTCTTCCGCGTGCCGTTCGTAGTCCCAGCGCTCCAGGCGGGCCTGGAGCTGCATCAGGCCCATCCCCGCAACGGGCGCGGCGAGCGCGATACAGACCAGCATCAGCGGAGTCATCTCACAACCTCCAAAAAGCTTTCTCCAGTATGACGTTCGCTTGCGAGAATTTGGTTCATTTCGGCCCATCTGCCGTGGCGCGTTCGGTGAGTGCGGCGATGACCGGCGCCAGTAGCCGCGCGTACTCGGGCGTGACGTGATTGTCGTCGCGGAACACCAGGGTGTTGCCCACAATCACCGGGCAGCGGTCGGCGGCGCAGAACAGGTCGCTCAGATCCGCGTAGTGCCCGCCGGCGTCGGCGGTGGCGCGTTGTTCGTCGGCGATCCCGCGGGGGTCGAGCGCGTCGACGCGCGTTGGCGCGCAGGCGCCCGCGTCGTCGAGATGACCCGACAGGCACGTCGGCACGGACGAACCCGGGTCGGCGACGGGCCCCAGTACGAGCACGGTCGCACCCGTGCGCCGCAACCCGGCGACGGTGCGGCCGAGGGTGTCGAGCCACGCCGGGTCATAGGACGTGAAACCGAAGTCGGCGCCGTAGCGCCGGCTCATGCTCACCACGACCAGCCGCGGGCGTTCGGCCTGCAGACGGTCCATGACCTGGCCGCGCCATTGCTCGCACTCGGTGTATTCGCGACCCAGGTAGGGGCTGGTGATCCGCAGATCCTGCAACGGGCAGGTCACCTTGGCCATCGTCTCCAGCCGCCAGTGCCGCTGCCCGGCGAGCTCTTCGATGGCCGGCTGCCACATCGCGGCATGCGAGTCGCCGACCAATGCCACGGTGGTCGGGGATGCGGTGTCGCCGGACGCGCATTCGCCTTGGCCTACGTCGCGCCACGACCGCACACAGCCGTTGACGAAGGCGGCCGGCTTGTCGGCCGGTGCCGCGGCGAGCGGCGGGTCCAGGTTCGACGGGACGCCCCCTGCTTGACGGCCGCGAGCACCGCGTCGCGCACCTGCGCGGAGGCCTGGCGGACCGCCGCTTCGGGCGCCGCGACGCCGGGGAGGCTCGGCAGCGCGACGATGTTGGCCCTGGCCGCGGCGGACCCGTGGCCCACCGGCGCCGGGACGACGTTGAGCAGCAGCGCGCAGGCGCAGCCCGCGACGGCGGTGGCGCCGGCGGCCATCGCCAGGGTGGCCTTCGCCGACCGGCGCAGCGCGGCGGCGAACCGGCCCGGGTTTTCCACCAGGTGCAACGTGATCACCGCCAGGCCGGCCGAGACGACGATCGCCGCCAGCCGGCCCGCCAGGCCCGCCGGCAGGCCCAGCAGCGGCGGCAGGAGCAGCAGCACCGGCCAGTGCCACAGGTACCACGAGTAGGACACCCGGCCGATCGCCCGTGGCGCCGGCCGGCAGAGGAGCCGGCCGACGCCCAGCCCCCTGGTCGCGCAACCGCCGCCGATCACCAACGCTGTGCCCAGTACGGGCAGCAGCGCCGAGGTGCCGGGGTAGGGCGTCTTCGGGCCGAGTTGGGTGGACGTCAGCAGGATCAGGCTCAGCCCGCCCCAGCCGGCGATGGTCGCGGGCAGCAGCGGCAGCCGGCGCCATTGCGGGATCGACAGCGCCACCAGACCGCCCGCGGCCAGCTCCCAGGCCCGGGTCGGCAGCGAGAAGAACGCCCACGACGGCGATACGCGCGTGCAGAGCACGGCGGCCGCCAGCGACGCCGCGCCGACGAGCGCGAGGACCGCCGCGTACGGCGCCATCCGGGACGCGGCGCCGCCCGGCCGCACCCGCCCGAGCAGCCAGGCCGTGCCGACCAGCAACACCGGCCAGGCCAGATAGAACTGCTCTTCGACGCCCAGCGACCAGTAGTGCTGGAACGGCGAGGGGGCATCGGATCCGAGGTAATCCGCGCTCTGCGCGGCGAACCGGTAGTTGCCGACGTAGAGGGCGCTGGCGATGCCGTCGACGAAGACGCGGCGCGCCTGCAGCGGCGGCAGCGCCACCGCCGCCGCGACCGCGGTGACGACGCCCACGGTGGCGGCCGCGGGCAGCAACCGGCGCGCCCGTGCACCGTAAAAGCGGCCCAGCGCAACCGTGTTGGTGGTGCTGACCTCGCGCCACAGCAGCCCGGTGATGAGGAAGCCGGAGATCACGAAGAACACGTCGACACCGATGTAGCCGCCGGTGATGCCCGGCACGCCGGCGTGGTAGAACACGACCGCGAGCACCGCCACGGCGCGCAGGCCTTCGATGTCGGGCCGAAACCCCTTGCGGGAGACTCGCGGCTCCGCCTGAGGTGGTCTGCTGGCGAGTGGTTGTGGCGGTGTCGTCATCGGGCTCGCTAGGTCGCCATCCAGGCCAGCTCGCCCGGCAGTTGCATCCGCCAGTAGGCGATGTCGTGGCCGCCCAGGGAAAAGCTGCCCGCCGGTTGACTTTTCAGTTGGCTGACGAATTGCCTTGTGGCGAAGTAGAAGCGGTCGAAGGTGCCGCAGTCCACCCGCAGCGGAATCGAATTCAGCGCCGGCACGCCCAGGACGCTGTTCTGCACCCAGTCGTCGTAGCTGTCGAACGCGCCCGGGGTGCTTCCGGTGAAAGAGGTGAACAGCGCGGGGCTGATCGCGCAGATTCCGGCGGTGCGCCCCGGCCCGAGCCGGGCGCCCAGGTGCAACGCCCCGTACCCGCCCATGGACCACCCCATGAAACCCACCCGCGAGGTGTCGAAGCCCATCGTGGTGAGCATCGGCAGCAGCTCGTCGAGCACCATCGCGCCCGAGTCGACGCCGGAAGCGCGCTTGTGCCAGTAAGTGTTTCCGCCGTCGACGCCCACCACCGCGAACGGCGGCTTGCCCTGTTTGGCCAGCTGGGCCAAGCCCTCGGTGACGCCCATGTCCAGCATCTGGCTGGCGTCACCGTCGACGCCGTGCAGCGCGATCACCGGGCGCAGCGCCGTGGTCTGCCCCGGCGGCATGGCGATCACGTAGTTGGTCTTGATGCCGCCCCGGGCGGCCGAGACGAACGAGCCGGTGAGCTTGGTGGGCAGGGAGGCGCCCGCGGTCGGCGGCTCGAACGGCGCGGGCGCCGCCTGCGGCTTGATCGGATCGAGCAGGGCGCTCAGGGCGAACACGCCAGCGGCCCCCAGGCCGGCGCCGGCTCCCATGCGCAGCACCGCCCGGCGTGTCAGGTCAGGCATGATCGCAACTATGCCGCCCTGACCGGCCACCACCGCCCGAGCCACGCCGTATTGGAAGCATTGTGTGATCTGGCGTGACCCGCCGGTCACCGACCGGTGATGTCGCACGGAATGTGGGATCGAATCTGCGCGGTTTCAACCCTCGTGTGCGCGCCCGGATTCACCGAGTATGGAGCTTTCGTGTCGACTGGGGAGGGTGGTTAATGAGTCTGGCATTTCATTGGTTCCTGCCGACCTACGGCGATTCGCGGAACCTGGTCGCCGGCGGGCACGGCACCCCGATGTCCGGTGACCGGCCGGCGACGCTGCGGTACCTGCACCAGATCTGTGCGGCGGCCGAGGACAACGGCTTCGAGGCGGTGCTGACACCGACGGGGTTGTGGTGCGAGGACGCCTGGTTGACGACCGCCATGCTGGTCGAGCGCACCGAGACGTTGAAGTTTCTGGTGGCGTTCCGCCCCGGCCTGCTCAGCCCGACGCTGGCCGCCCAGATGGCCGGCACCTTCCAGCGCCACTCGGAAGGGCGGCTGCTGCTCAACGTCGTCACCGGCGGGGAGCCCCACGAGCAACGGGCCTACGGTGACTTCCTGGACAAGGAGGCGCGCTACGCCCGCACCGCCGAGTTCCTGCACGTCGTGCGGCAGCTGTGGACCGCCGGTGAGCCGGTCACCTTCGCCGGCGACCACGTTCACGTGGAGGGCGCGCAGCTGAACAACCCGCCGGACCCGGTGCCCGCGGTGTTCTTCGGCGGGTCGTCGGCCGCCGCCGGCCCGGTCGCGGCCAAGTACTCCGACGTCTACCTCACCTGGGGTGAACCGCGCCCGGCGGTGGCCAAGAAGCTGGACTGGATCAGGGAGCTGGCCGCGGACGCCGGCCGAATCCTGCGGTTCGGACTGCGGATTCACGTCATCAGCCGGGACACCGCCGCCCAGGCCTGGGCCGAGGCCGACCGGCTGCTGGCGGCCGTCGATCCGGCCGACGTCGAGCGGGTGCAGGCCAGCCTGGCCCGCAGCGAGTCCGAGGGCCAGCGCCGCATGCTCGATCTGCACGGCGGCGACAGCGGCCGGCTGCTGGTCGGCCCGAACCTGTGGGCCGGGGTTGGCCTGGTGCGCGGCGGCGCCGGCACGGCTCTCGTCGGGTCGCACGCCGAGGTTGCCGAGAGGCTGATCGAGTACTCCCGCCTGGGGATCAGCCACTTCATCCTGTCGGGCTATCCGCACCTGGAGGAGGCGTACTGGTTCGGGGAGGGCGTGCTGCCGCTGCTCGAGCGCGAGGGCCTGTGGCAGCACCCCAACCGCCACTCGCACCCGGCGCCGGCGACCCCGTTCGCGGTCGCCTCGGCGCACTAGACAACGATGGCCACCACGTTGCCCGGCGTCGGCGTCGCCACGCCGGAGGAAGCCGGCGATCCCGGAACCCGCCATCGGCTGCGCGTCGTCGTCGCGGCCAGCCTGCTCGGCACCACCGTCGAGTGGTACGACTTCTTCCTGTACGCCACGGCGGCGGGCCTGGTGTTCAACAAGGTCTTCTTTCCCGATGAAAGCTCTTTTGTCGGAACGCTTCTCGCGTTCGCGACCTTCGCCGTCGGGTTCGTCATGCGACCGGTCGGCGGGCTGGTGTTCGGCCACATCGGGGACCGGATCGGGCGCAAGCGGAGCCTAGCCCTGACCATGCTGATCATGGGTGTCGCCACGGCCCTGATCGGCGTGCTGCCGACGGCCGCGCAGATCGGTGTTTGGGCGCCGGTGCTGTTGCTGACGCTGCGCATCCTGCAGGGATTCGCGCTGGGCGGCGAGTGGGCCGGCGCCGTGCTGCTCGCCGTCGAACACAGCCCCACGGGCCGGCGCGGCCGCTACGGGGCGATCCCGCAGATCGGCCTGGCGCTCGGATTGGCTTTGGGCACAGGAGTATTCGCATTTCTGCAGATCGCGCTGGGGCAGGCCCGGTTCCTCGCCTACGGCTGGCGCATCGGGTTCCTGCTGAGCCTGGTGCTGGTCGTGATCGGCGTCGTGGTGCGGCTGCGGGTCGAGGAAACCCCGGCCTTTCGCGAATTGGCCGAGCTCGAGGCCACGTCCACCGTGCCCATCCGCGAGATCATCCGCGAACCCCGTTCGCGGCGCAACACGCTGCTCGGCTTGCTGTCGCGTTGGGCCGAGGGGTCGGCGTTCAACACCTGGGGCGTGTTCGCCATCAGCTATGCCACGGGCGCGTTGGGCTTCAACAAGGTGTCCGTGCTGGTCGTGGTGACCATCGCGGCGTCGCTCATGGCGGTGCTGCTGCCGGTGTCGGGCCTGCTCGCCGACCGCTTCGGCCCACGCCGGGTGTACCTCGCGGGGGTGGCATGCTACGGGGTGGTGGCCTTTCCCGCGTTCGCGTTGTTCGGCACCCGCAACCTGGTGCTGTTCGCGCTGGCGATGGTCGTCGTGTTCGGGATCGTGCACGCGTTGTTCTACGGCGCGCAGGGCACGCTGTATTCGGCGCTGTATCCCACCGCCACCCGCTACACGGGGCTGTCGTTCGTCTACCAGTTCTCGGGCATCTACGCCTCCGGGGTCACCCCGTTGATCCTGACCGCCCTGATCGCGGCGGTTGGCGGGGCGCCGTGGCTGGCGTGCGCGTATCTGGTTGCCACTGCCGCGATCAGCGTGGTCGCCACCGCGCGCATCCGCGACGCGGATCTGCACCTGTAGGGCGGCGCGCGCCGGGCGGCCGGGTGCTCGCGCGGCGACCACACCGCCCCAAGCTGCTAGCGTCCGCGCATGCAAAGCATGCGACGGCAGATGAATTCCCGGCCCGGCCCGACCGGCTCCGGCGCGGGGAAGCGTGGCGAAACGCAACTGCGACAGGGATTGTCGCAGCGCCAGCTCAACATGATCGCGATCGGCGGCGTGATTGGCGCCGGGCTGTTCGTCGGGTCCGGCGTCGTAATCAGGGACACCGGCCCGGCGGCGTTCTTGACCTACGCGCTGTGTGGCGTGCTCGTCGTCCTGGTGATGCGGATGCTCGGCGAGATGGCCGCCGCCAACCCGTCGACGGGTTCGTTCGCCGACTACGCCGGGCGCGCGTTGGGCGGCTGGGCGGGCTTCTCGGCGGCCTGGCTGTACTGGTACTTCTGGGTGATCGTGGTCGGCTTCGAGGCGGTCGCCGGCGGCAAGGTCCTCAGCTATTGGTTCCACGCGCCGCTGTGGCTGCTCTCGCTGTGCCTGATGGTGCTCATGACCGCGACCAACCTGTTCTCCGTCACGTCGTTCGGCGAATTCGAATTCTGGTTCGCCGGAATCAAAGTCGCGACGATCGTCGCCTTCCTCGCGGTGGGTGCGGTGTTCGCCCTGGGCCTGCTGCCGGGCCGGCACGCGGACTTCTCCAACCTGACGTCGCACGGCGGCTTCCTCCCGAAGGGCGTCGGGGCGGTGTTCGCGGCCATCGTGGTGGTGATCTTCTCCATGGTGGGCGCCGAGATCGTCACCGTCGCCGCGGCCGAGAGCCGCGATCCCGAGCTCGCGGTCGCGCGCGCGACGACGTCGGTGGTCGCGCGCGTCGGGATCTTCTTCGTTGGCTCGATCTTTCTGCTGGTCGTCATCATGCCGTGGAACTCCGTCGAGCTCGGCGCCTCGCCGTATGTCGCCGCGCTCAAGCAGCTGGGGCTGCCCGGCGCCGACCAGGTGATGAACGCGGTGGTGCTCACCGCGGTGCTCTCCTGCCTGAACTCCGGCCTGTACACGGCGTCGCGCATGTTGTTCGTGCTCGCCGACCGGGGCGAGGCCCCGACAGCGCTGGTCACGCTCAGCCGGCGCGGCGTTCCGTCGTACGCCATCCTGGCCTCGTCGGCGGTCGGTTTCGGTTGCGTGATCATGGCGTGGCTGTCGCCGGACACGGTGTTTCTGTTCCTGCTCAACTCGTCCGGGGCGATCATCCTGTTCGTGTATTGGCTGATCGGGCTGTCGCAGATCATCCTGCGGCGCCGGACGCCCGACGACCGGCTCTTGGTGAAGATGTGGTTGTTCCCGGGGTTGTCCGTACTCACCCTCTGCGGGATCACCGCCGTGCTGGTCCAGATGGCGTTCGACCGCTCGGCGCGCAGTCAGCTGTGGCTGAGCCTGTTGTCATGGGCGGTGGTGCTCGGGCTGTACCTCGCCACGCGGGCCCGGCGCCGAGATCGCGCTCACGCCTTTCGCCAGAACCCGTCGTAGCCGTAGTCGGAGAAGGGATCCGAACCGGCGGTCAGTCGGCCGTTGTAGTTCTGATCGAAGATCCGGCCGTTGTACCAGATCGCGACGTGGCCGTAGGAGAGTCCGGCGAAGCGGGGGTCCTGGCGCCACACCAGGATGTCGCCGTTGGCGAAACCCTGATCGGGATGCCAGTCGAATCCCCGGGATTCCAGGCGGTTGCCGCCGGTGCCCCCCTTCCCGTACGCGTACGCGTCGCCCCATCCGCCGTCGGTGATGCCGTACACGTCGCCCAGGTACTTGCGGACCAGGGCGACGCACTGACCGTCACCGACCTGCTGGCCCGTGACAGTTGCGACGAAATTGTCGAGCCGGGTCGTGGCGCCGAAGCCCGGATCTGTCGGGCAGGGTGGTGCGGCGACACCCGTCGCCCCCGTGTCGATGTCGACGTCGGCCACGAAGTGGCCGTCGGACGTCTCGTACCAGAGGTTGTCGGAGCCCTTCACGACGTCGCCGCGCTTCGAACAGACCAGGGTCAGGCGGTCGCCGGGGTTGTACCAGCCGTCCTGCCCCGAGCTCAGGGTGGCGTCGGACATCCGCTGGGTTCTCGCTTTGACCGTGCCGGTTGCCGCGGCGTCGACGGGCGACGCGGAGGCCGGAGCGAGCACGCCGGTTCCGGCCAGGACGACGGCGACGCCGGCAGCGGAGCGACGCATGATCAAGAAGTCCCCGACCATGGCGATGTTCCCTTCGCCGAAAAGTTACGAGATTGATGCCGCTTTGCTGCTGAGCAGTTCGCGTTCGAGCGAACTTCCGTTACCGGGCATGCGGATCACGGCGGTCAGGGGGTGCGGGTGAGCAACACCGCCTGCTCGAAAGGCAGCCTCGCGAAAACCGCGTGCCCCCGGCCGACGTGCTCGGCCGCCTCGGCCTTGCTGACCACTCGCGGGTCCGCGACGCCGAAGGTCTTGCCGTTGCGGCGCATCCGCCCGCCGCCCGCGGCGGACAGGTTCTTCAACCAGTCGCGGTCGGGGCCGTAGGTCAACATGATGGCCACACCGGGCTGGCCGTCGACGGTGGCGGTGAACACGCTGACCGGCGTGCGGTAGGCCTTCCCGGACCGCCGCCCGACGTGCTCCACGATGGCGAACGGGGGAAGCCAGCCGGCCCAGAGCCGCTGGACCGGGTTGGTGACGTGGCGGTTGAACCGGGCGAGCCCCTGCGGCATCTGCATACCCCCATCCAACGCCCCGGTGCCGCCCGGCATCAACCGTCATTTCGCCGCGCGGGCGTCTACTGTCTTGTCATGGCCGACTCACCGGGCGGCGAGGCCGCCGAGCGGGCCGCGGAGCTGCAGCGCAGGGGCGCGGAACTGGCCGCGGGCAAGGCCATCACCCCCAGCGACCTCAAGCGCGCCGCCGAGCACGCCGAGCGGGCCCACGAGCGCGATCAGGAGGCCCATCGCCGGGATTCGCATCGGCACTTCGAGGCCGCCGGCGCGCACGAGCGGGCCGCCGAGATCCAGGAGCTCGCGGTCGAGGAGGGCCTCGGCGACGTCGCCGCGCACCAGCGCGCGGCGGAACGGGAACGCGACGCCGCCCGCCGCGACTACCTGGCCGCCCAGGAGGCCCAACGGGAAGAGGGCCCGTAACTCCCGTTCTGCTACACCCTGTAGTTGAACCGGCCGCGGATGCTGGGACACTGGTGGTTATGGCTAGCAGTGATCAGGCGACCGCGCACGCCGCCACGGCCGCGTCGGCCCGGCTGTTCTCCGACGCCTGCGCGGTGATTCCCGGCGGGGTGAATTCCCCGGTCCGCGCGTTCACGGCGGTCGGCGGCACCCCCCGCTTCATCACCGAGGCGAGCGGCTGCCGGCTCACCGACGCCGACGGCAACCGCTACGTCGACCTGGTCTGCTCCTGGGGCCCCATGATCCTCGGGCACGCCCACCCGGCCGTGATCGACGCGGTCGTGCGGGCCGCGTCGCACGGCCTGTCGTTCGGGGCGCCGACGCCGGGGGAGAGCCGGCTGGCGGCCGAGATCATCGGTCGCGTCGCGCCGGTCGAGCGGGTCCGGCTGGTCAATTCCGGCACCGAGGCCACGATGAGCGCGATCCGGCTCGCCCGCGGCTTCACCGGCCGCCCCAAGATCGTCAAGTTCGCCGGCTGCTACCACGGCCACGCCGACGCGCTGCTCGCCGACGCCGGGTCCGGCGTCGCGACGCTGGGCCTGCCGTCGTCGCCCGGGGTCACCGGCGCGGCCGCGGCCGACACGATCGTGTTGCCCTACAACGACATCGACGCCGTCCGGGAGAGCTTCACCCGATTCGGCGACCAGATCGCCGCCGTCATCACGGAGGCCAGCCCCGGGAACATGGGCGTCGTGCCGCCCGCGCCGGGCTACAACGCGGCGCTGCGCGCGATCACCGCCGAGCACGGTGCCCTCCTGATCGTCGACGAGGTGATGACGGGATTTCGGGTCAGCCGAAGCGGTTGGTACGGAATCGATCCCGTCGACGCCGACCTCTTCACCTTCGGCAAGGTGATGAGCGGCGGCCTGCCGGCCGCCGCGTTCGGCGGCCGGGCCGAGGTGATGGAGCGGCTCGCGCCGCTGGGGCCGGTGTACCAGGCCGGCACGCTGTCGGGGAACCCGGTGGCGGTGGCCGCGGGGCTCGCGACGCTGCAGGCCGCGGACGACGCCGTGTACGCCACGCTGGACGCCAACGCCGACCGGCTGGCCGCGCTGTTCGCCGACGCGCTGATCCAAGCCGGTGTGCCGCATCAGGTTCAGCGGGCCGGCAACATGCTCGGCGTGTTCTTCAGCGAGACGCCGGTGACCGACTTCGCGTCCGCGCGGGCCACCCAGACCTGGCGCTACCCGGCCTTCTTCCACGCGCTGCTAGACGCCGGCGTGTACCCGCCGTGCAGCGCCTTCGAGGCGTGGTTCGTCTCGGCGGCGCTGGACGGCGAGGCGTTCGACCGCATCGCCGACGCCCTGCCCGCCGCGGCCCGCGCGGCCGCCCAGGAGGACCAGCCCTGATGGCCGAACAGACCCGCGTCCACGTCGTCCGCCACGGCGAGGTGCACAACCCGAGCGGCATCCTGTACGGCCGGCTGCCCGGATTCCACCTGTCGGACACGGGCCGGGCGCAGGCGTCGGCGGTCGCCGACGCGCTGGCCGACCGGGACATCGTCGCCGTGATCGCGTCGCCCCTGCAGCGGGCGCAGGAGACCGCCGCGCCGATCGCCGCGCAGCACGGCCTGCCGGTGGACACCGATCCCGACCTCATCGAATCGGCCAACTTCTTCGAGGGCCGCCGCGTGAGCCCGGGCGACGGCGCGTGGCGGGACCCCCGGTTCTGGTGGCGGCTGCGCGACCCCTTCACCCCGTCGTGGGGCGAGCCCTACGCCGAGATCGCCGCGCGGATGTCGGCGGCGGTCGACAAGGCGCGCGCCCGCGGCGCCGGCAGTGAGGTGGTGTGCGTCAGCCACCAGCTGCCGGTGTGGACGCTGCGGCTGCACGTGACGGGCCGGCGGCTCTGGCACGACCCGCGGCGGCGCGAATGTGGGCTGGCGTCGGTGACCACCCTGGTCTACGACGGCGATCGGCTCGTCGACGTCGAGTACCGCCAGCCGGCGGCGCCCTAATCATGCGGCGACTGGCGATGGCCGGGGCCGCGCTGGCGGCCCTGCTCGTCGGCTGTTCCTCCGGTCACGACGCCGTCGCCCAGGGCGGCTCCTTCGAGTTCGTCTCGCCCGGCGGGAAGACCGACATCTTCTACGACCCGCCGTCGTCCCGCGGGCGCCCCGGCCCGCTGTCGGGGCCCGACCTGGCGGACCCGGCACACACCCGGTCGCTGGACGACTTCACCGGCCAGGTCGTCGTCGTCAACATCTGGGGGCAGTGGTGTGGGCCGTGCCGTGCCGAGATCACCCAGCTTCAGCGGGTGTACGACGCCACCCGGGCCGCCGGGGTGTCGTTTCTCGGCATCGACGTCCGCGACAACAACCGGCAGGCCGCCCTGGACTTCGTCGACGACCGGCACGTGACGTTCCCGTCCCTGTACGACCCGGCGATGCGCACCCTCATCGCGTTCGGCGGCAAGTACCCCACCACCGTCATCCCGTCGACGCTGGTGCTCGACCGTCAGCACCGGGTCGCCGCCGTGTTCCTGCGGCCCCTGCTGGCCGACGACCTGCAGCCCGTGGTGCAGCGCGTGGCCCAGGAGGCGGGGGCATCGCCGGCATGACCGGGTTCACCCAGATCGCCGCCGCCGGGCCGTTGGCCCTGGCGCTGGGGGTGTGCGTCCTGGCGGGCCTGGTGTCGTTCGCCTCGCCGTGCGTGGTGCCGCTGGTGCCCGGCTACCTGTCCTACCTGGCCGCGGTGGTCGGGGTGGAGGAGCAGCCGCAGCCGGGCGCCCTCAAGGCACCGCCGGCGGCGCGCTGGCGCGTGGCGGGATCGGCGCTGCTGTTCGTCGCCGGATTCACCGCGGTGTTCGTGCTGGGCACCGTCGCCGTGCTCGGCATGACGACCGCGCTGATCTCCAACCAGCTGCTGCTGCAACGCGTCGGCGGCGTGCTGACCATCGTCATGGGCCTGGTGTTCGTGGGCCTCGTCCCCGCGCTGCAGCGGCAGGCGCGGTTCAGCCCGCGGCAGCTGACGACCATCGCCGGCGCGCCGGTGCTCGGCGCGGTGTTCGCGCTGGGCTGGACGCCCTGCCTGGGGCCGACGCTGGCCGGCGTCGTCACCGTCGCCTCGGCCACCGACGGGGCGAGCGTGGCCCGCGGGATCGTCCTGGTGATCGCGTACTGCCTGGGCCTGGGCATCCCGTTCGTGCTGCTGGCCTTCGGCTCGGCCGGCGCGGTGGCCGGCCTCGGCTGGCTGCGGCGGCACACCCGGGCCATCCAGGTCTTCGGCGGCGCGCTGCTGATCACGGTCGGGGCCCTGCTGGTGACCGGCGTGTGGAACGACCTGGTGGCCTGGCTGCGCGACGCGTTCGTGTCCGACGTGAGGCTGCCGATTTGAGCGGCCCAGTGGATGCGCGAGCAGACGCAAAAGCACCCAATCAGCGGCGTGTCGGGCGACTTTTGCGTCTGCTCGCGCCGCTGGGCGCGCGGGCCCGCAACACCTGGCGCGGGCTGACCTCGATGGGCACCGCGCTGGTGCTGCTGTTCCTGCTGGCGCTGGGCGCGATCCCGGGCGCCCTGTTGCCGCAGCGCAACCTCAACGCACAGAAGGTCAATGACTACCTGGCCGCCCACCCGGTGATCGGGCCCTGGCTGGACCGGCTGCAGGCCTTCGACGTGTTCTCCAGCTTCTGGTTCACGGCCATCTACGTGCTGCTGTTCGTGTCCCTGGTCGGCTGCCTGACGCCGCGGATGGTCGAGCACGCCCGCAGCCTGCGCGCCACGCCGGTCCCGGCGCCGCGCAACCTGTCCCGGCTGCCCAAATACGCGAGCACACGGATCGAGGCCGGCCCCGAGCAGGTGAACGCGCTGGCGAATGCGGTCAGCGCGCGGCTGCGCGGCTGGCGCACCGCCGTGCGCCACCAGGGCACCTCGGCGGAGGTTTCCGCCGAGAAGGGCTACCTGCGCGAGTTCGGCAACATCGTGTTCCACTTCTCGCTGCTGGGCCTGCTGGTCGCGGTGGCCGTCGGCAAGCTCTTCGGCTACGAGGGCAACGTCATCGTGATCGCCGACGGCGGCCCGGGCTTCTGCTCCGCCTCACCCGCCGCGTTCGACTCGTTCCGCGCCGGCAACACCGTCGACGGCACCTCGCTGCACCCGATCTGCATCCGAGTCAACGACTTCCAGGCCCACTACCTGCCGTCGGGCCAGGCCACCTCGTTCGCCGCCAACATCGACTACCAGTCCGGCGCCGACCTGGGGGCCAACACCTGGCGGCACTACCTGCTGGAGGTCAACCACCCGCTGCGCGTCGGCGGTGACCGGGTGTACCTGCAGGGCCACGGCTACGCGCCCACCTTCACCGTGACCTTCCCGGACGGGCAGACCCGCACGTCCACCGTCCAGTGGCGGCCCGACAACCCGCAGACCCTGCTCTCCTCCGGGGCGGCGCGCATCGACCCGCCCGCCGGCAGCTATCCCAACGCCGTCGACCGGCGCCAGCATGAGATCGCGATCCAGGGCCTGCTGGCACCCACCGAGCAGCTTGACGGCGCCCTGCTGTCCTCGAGGTTCCCGGCGCTGAACGCCCCGGCGGTCGCCGTCGACATTTACCGCGGCGACACGGGCCTGGACACCGGGCGACCGCAGTCCCTGTTCACGCTGGACCCGCGGCTGATCGAACAGGGCCGGCTGACCAGGGAGAAGCGGGTCAACCTGCGCGCCGGGCAGGCGGTCCGTATCGAGGCGGGGCCGGCGGCCGGCACCGTCGTCCGCTTCGACGGCGCGGTCCCGTTCGTCAACCTGCAGGTCTCCCACGATCCGGGCCAGACCTGGGTGCTGGTGTTCGCCATCTCCATGATGGCCGGGCTGCTGGTGTCGCTGCTGATCCGGCGGCGCCGGGTGTGGGCCAGGCTCACGGTGGCCGAGGGTGACCCGGCCGGTACGGTGAACGTCGAATTGGGCGGCCTGGCCCGCACCGACAACTCCGGCTGGGGCGACGAGTTCGAGCGGCTGACCGAGCGGTTGTTCGCGGGGCTCGGCGGCGCCGACGGAGTCGAGCCCACGCCATCGTCCAAAAGGAGTTCTCAGGTGGACGTCACATGAACACCCTGCACGTCAACATCGGCCTCGCCCGCTACTCGGACTGGGCCTTCACCTCGGCGGTGGTGGCCCTCGTGGTGGCGTTGCTGCTGCTGGCCGTCGAGCTCGCCTACGTCGGCGGCCGCCGGGTGGCCGACCGCGAACGCGTCCTTGCCGGGTCCGCCGGGTCGGTCGCCGCCGACAGCGCGACCCCGGGCATCGTCCAGCAAGTGCCGCAGCGGCCGTTCGACGAGCGCGTCGGGCGGGCCGGCCTGGCCGTGGTCTACCTCGGCATCGGGCTGCTGGTGGCGTGCGTCGTGTTGCGCGGGCTCGCCACGCTGCGGGTGCCGTGGGGCAACATGTACGAGTTCATCAACCTGACCTGCCTGTGCGGGCTGATCGCCGGGGCGATCGTGCTGCGCCGCCCGCAGTACCGCCCGCTGTGGGTCTTCCTGCTGGTGCCGGTCCTGATCCTGCTCACGGTCTCGGGCCGCTGGCTGTACACCAACGCCGCGCCGGTCATGCCCGCGCTGCAGTCCTACTGGCTGCCCATCCACGTGTCGGTGGTCAGCCTCGGGTCCGGCGTCTTCATGGTCGCCGGCATCGCCAGCATCCTGTTCCTGTTGCGCACGTCGCCGCTGGGCGATCCCGACCGCCAGGGCACCCTGGCCGGCGTGATCCAGCGGTTCCCCGACGCCCAGACCCTGGACCGGCTGGCCTACCGCACCACGATCTTCGCGTTTCCCGTGTTCGGCTTCGGGGTGATCTTCGGCGCCATCTGGGCCGAGGAGGCCTGGGGCCGGTACTGGGGCTGGGACCCCAAGGAGACGGTCTCGTTCGTCGCGTGGGTCATCTACGCCGCCTACCTGCACGCCAGGTCGACGGCGGGGTGGCGGGACCGCAAGGCGGCGTGGATCAACGTCGCGGGTTTCGTGGCGATGGTGTTCAACCTGTTCTTCGTTAACCTGGTGACCGTGGGCCTGCATTCCTATGCGGGCGTGGGCTGACTGGCGACCGACCCAAGTAATAAGAAAACAAGGGGGAGTGCACGTGTCTGACCATCCCGGCGTGGGGGCGCCCGAGGAACCGACCACGCAGCTGCCGCCGCAGGTAGCCGCGCAACCCGACGAAGCCGGCGGGGACCCGCCGACCCGCGCGTTCACCGGCTTCCGCACCGAGCGCCGCGCGCCCGGTCCCGAGAAGCGCGAGGCGGCGCCCCCCACGGCGCCGCGGCCCGCTCCGGGCATGCCGCCCTGGGACCCCACCCCGGTCACCGGGATGGCGCGCGTCGACCCGACCGCCTTCGGCGCCTACTACAACGGGCCGGCCGAGCCGCCGGCGCCTGCGCCGCCGCCGTACCGTCCGGAGTCCGTACCGCACTCGCCCTACCCCGAACTGTCCACCGGGATGCTGCTGCGCCCGGTCAAGCCGCCGCCCTCGGAGGGCTGGCGCCGCCTGCTCTACGTGATGTCCGGGCAGCTGATCAACCTGGGGGAGAGCCCGCGGGCCGCCCGCTACAACAACCTCGTGGCCCGGGTGAACCGGCCGCTGTGGGGCAGCTACCGGATCGCGGTGCTGTCGCTCAAGGGCGGCGTCGGCAAGACCACCATCACGGCGACGCTGGGCTCCACCTTCGCCTCGCTCCGCGGCGACCGGGTGGTCGCCCTGGACGCGAGCCCCGACCGCGGCACGCTGAGCGGCAAGATCCCGCTGGAGACGGTGGCGACGGTTCGCCAGTTGCTGCACGACGCCAAGTCCATCGAGCGCTACAGCGACGTGCGCCGCTATACGTCCAAGGGCCCCAGCGGGCTGGAGGTGCTGGCGTCGGAGAGCGACCCCGCCGTATCGAACGCCTTCAGCGCCGAGGACTACAGCCGCACCCTGGACGTCCTCGAGAGGTTCTACGGCCTCGTGCTGACCGACTGCGGGCCGGGGCTGCTGCACTCGGTGATGTCGTCGGTCCTGGACAGGGCCGACCTGCTGATCGTGGTCAGCTCCGGTTCCATCGACGGCGCGCACAGCGCGTCGGCGACGCTGGACTGGCTCGACGCGCACGGGCACGGGGAGCTGGTCCGCAATTCGATCGCGGTGATCAACGCGGTGCGGCCCCGGCCGGGCCGGGTCGACATGAACAAGGTGGTCGAGCACTTCTCCCGGCGCTGCCGCGCGGTGCAGCTGGTGCCGTTCGACCCGCACCTGGAGGAGGGCGCGGAGATCGAACTGGACAGGTTGAGGCGACCTACCCGGGAGGCGGTCACCGAGCTGGCCGCCAGCGTCGCCGACGGGTTCCCCGGCGATCAACGCAATGCGGGGCTGGGGTAACGCGCAACGGCCGTGCTAGCGGGGGCCGTCGCCGCGGCCTAACCGCCGCAGGAAGTCGGGGTCGTCGTCGGGCCCGATGACTCGGGTCTTCGGGCGCAGGGCCTGCGATCGCGCGGCGCGCCATCCGGCGTAGACCAGCGTCCCCAGGATCACGACGAGCAGCAGGTAGAGCACGCAACACCTCCTTGGAGCGAATATACCTGCGCTCCGTAGGCTCGACCCGTGTCAGAAAGGCCCGCCGAAAAGAGCGCCGAGAATCACACCGACAACCGAGCCGGAAGCCGCGTCGCCGTCGACGTCGCGCTCTACGCGGGCGCGCGCCTGCTGTTGGCGGCGGCGCTCGCCGGCCTGATCTACGGGACCGCGCGCCTGCTGGGGATCACGCAGTTCCCCCTCGCGATCGCCGTGTTGTTCGCGCTGATCATCGCGATGCCGCTGGGTATCGTGGTATTCAGCCCGCTGCGCCGGCGCGCCACCGCGTCGCTGGCCGTCGCCGGCGAACGACGCCGACGGGAGCGCGAAGAGCTGCGGGCGCGGCTGCACGGGCAGGCCCCGGACGACGAGCCCGACGAGGGCGGCGAGCGTCCCGGCGCCTAGTCCGGGTGCCTAGGCCGGGTGCCACCGAGATTGCCGAGGTGGTCGCGATCAACCGGTCAAGCACGACCCTCACCGCGATCTCGGCGATAGGAACCCCGAGGCGGCCGGGCTGCCGCCCCGGGCGCGGTCAACCGGCCAGCGCCAACGCCGCCGACACCGCGGTCGCCCACACCATCATCGCCAGCCCGGTGTCGCGCAGCACCGGGATCAGCTCGGGGCCGGCGCGACCCGACCGCACCGGCCGCGCGGCCCGCGCCGCGAGCGGTGTGGCCAGCAGACCGGCCGCGCACCACGGCGTCGCCGCCATCAGCACCAGCGTCACGGCGGCCGCGGTCAGCAGCAGGGCCTGGTAGAGGACGCGGGTGCGGGCGTCGCCGAGGCGCACGGCGAGGGTGATCTTGTGCGACCGCGCGTCGGTGGGGATGTCGCGCAGGTTGTTGGCGACCAGCACCGCCGACGACAGCGCCCCGATCCCCACGGCCAGGGCCAGCCCGACCCAGTCCATCCGCAGCGCCTGGGTGTACTCGGTGCCGAGCACGGCGACCAGTCCGAAGAACACGAACACCGCGACCTCGCCGAAACCGGCGTAGCCGTAGGGCCTCGACCCGCCGGTGTACAGCCAGGCGCCGGCGATGCACGCGGCCCCCACGGCGATCAGCCACGGCGCGCTCGACAGGGCCAGCGCGAGACCCGCGGCGGCGGCGATCGTCAGGCTCGCGACCGCCGCGGTGAGCACCGACCGCGGGGCGGCCAGCCGCGACCCGACCAGCCGCACCGGCCCGGCCCGGTCGTCGTCCGTGCCGCGGATGCCGTCGGAGTAGTCGTTGGCGTAGTTGACCCCGACGACCAGCGCGAGCGCCACGGCCAGCGCCAGCAGCGCCTTCCACCACACGGCGGCGTGCAGCCACGCCGCCGCGCCGGTGCCCGCGACGACCGGCGCCACCGCGTTGGGCAGCGTCCGCGGCCGCGCCCCCGACACCCATTGCCCGAAACTCGCCACGCAACGATCCTGCCAGGGCCCGGGCGCCGGCCCCGCGGGCCCCGCACCGGCGGGCGCCCGATCGTCATGCACGACAATGGGCGGATGCTCGGAGTGATCGGCGGGAGCGGCTTCTACGCGTTCTTCGAATCGGGTGCGGCCAAGGCCCGGAGCGTCACCGTGGACACGCCGTACGGCGAACCCAGCGCCCCGGTGACGGTGGGCACCGTCGGGGACCACGAGGTCGCGTTCCTGCCCCGGCATGGCGCCGCCCACCAGTTCTCGGCGCACACCGTGCCGTACCGGGCCAACATGTGGGCGCTGCGCAAGCTCGGGGTGCGACGGGTCTTCGGCCCGTGCGCGGTCGGCAGCCTCAACCCCGACACCGGCCCGGGCGCCGTGGTGGTGCCCGACCAGCTGGTCGACCGCACCAACGGCCGCGCCGACACCTACTTCGACTCCGGCGCGGTCCACGTCGACTTCGCCGACCCGTACTGCCCCACCCTGCGGTCGGCGGCCGCCGGCCTGCCCGGCGTGGCCGACGGCGGCACCATGGTGGTGATCCAGGGCCCCCGGTTTTCCACCCGAGCGGAGAGCCGATGGTTCGCGTCCGCCGGGTTCAGCCTGGTCAACATGACGGGCTACCCGGAGGCGGTGCTCGCCCGCGAGTTGGAGATGTGTTACGCGGCAATCTGTCTGGTGACCGACCTGGATGCCGGCGTGTCGGCCGGCGAAGGCGTCAAGGCCGTCGACGTGTTCGCGGAGTTCGAGAAGAACATCGGTCCGTTCAAGGAATTGGTCCGCCAGGTGATCGGCCGCGTCGCCGCCGAACGCTCCTGCACCCACTGCCTGGCGCACACCGGCGTCACGCTGCCCGTCGAGCTGCCGTGAGGGTGCTGCTGACCGGGGCCGCCGGCTTCATCGGGTCGCGGGTGGACGCGGCGCTGCGGGCGGCGGGTCACGACGTGGTGGGCGTGGACGCGCTGCTGCCGGCCGCGCACGGTCCGGACGCGGTCCTGCCGCCCGGGTGCCACCGGGTCGACGTCCGCGACGGCGAGGCGCTGGCCCCGCTCCTGGAGGGCGTGGACCTGGTGTGCCACCAGGCGGCGATGGTGGGCGCCGGGGTGAACGCCGCCGACGCGCCGGCCTACGGCGGTCACAACGACTTCGCCACCACGGTCCTGTTGGCGCGGATGTACGCCGCCGGGGTGCGCCGCCTGGTACTGGCCTCGTCCATGGTGGTCTACGGGCAGGGCGGCTACCACTGCGAGCGGCACGGGGACGTCGACCCGCTGCCGCGGCGACGGGCAGACCTCGACGCCGGGATCTTCGAGCACCGCTGCCCGATCGGGGGCGAGGAGCTGCGGTGGAGCCTCGTCGACGAGGACGCCCCCCTTCGGCCGCGCAGCCTGTACGCCGCCAGCAAGACCGCGCAGGAGCACTACGCGCTGGCCTGGTCGGAGGCTATGGGTTCCAAGGGCGGGTCGGTGGTCGCGCTGCGCTACCACAACGTCTACGGGCCGGGGATGCCGCGCGACACCCCCTATTCCGGGGTGGCGGCGATCTTCCGGTCGGCGCTGGAACGGGGTGAGCCGCCGCGGGTGTTCGAGGACGGCGGCCAGATGCGCGACTTCGTGCACGTGGACGACGTGGCCGCCGCCAACCTCGCGGCCACCGCCGAGAACGCCGGGTTCACCGCGGTCAACGTGTGTTCGGGCCGGCCCATCTCGATCCTGCAGGTCGCCACCGCGCTGTGCGCCGCGCGCGGGGGGTCGCTGTCGCCCGTGATCACCGGCCAGTACCGCAGCGGCGACGTGCGCCACATCGTCGCCGACCCCGCCCGCGCGGCCGAGGCGCTGGGCTTCCGCGCGGCGATCGATCCGCTCGAGGGCCTGCGCGATTTCGCATCTGCGCCGCTGCGCTGACGCTTTGGTGCTGGCGGCTGTGCGCTGGCTCAGCCCTGCGGCGGCCGGTAGATCTTCGGTTGCTGGACCGGTATTTCGCCGGTGGCCGAATCGTCGCCCCGGAAAATGCGGGGCGCGCCGGCCAGCTGCGGGATCTCCGTGGTGGGCGAGTCCTGCTGGGCGCCGGCCGGGATCCGCGTCGTCGGCGCGGCCGACGGCGCCGCCGGGCGGCCGACCGGTACACGGGTCCGGGGCGCCGACGCCGGCGGCCTGGCTCCGGTAGCCGCGGCCCGGGCGCGGGCGGCGCGGCGCCGTTGCCGCAGGCGCAGGCCGCTGAGGTGGCCGGTGACGATCGCCGCCCCGAGGATGCTCAGGCCGACGCCGCACAGCGCCACGTCGAAGACGCTGGTGATCTGCTGGGCCAGGTTGTTGCCGTAAACGGGATGCTGCGCGGGGGAATTGGGTGAGTCGGCAAACCGAGGCGCGAGCGCGACGCCGACGACGACCCGGGCGACGCTCAGCGTCGCGACGAGCCCACACAGCGCCGTGACGAACCGCGCGGGGAGCCCGTCGTGGGCCAGGTTGATGCGCAGCCAGATCGCGAGGACCGCGGTGACCAGGTCGAACGCGGCCAGCACCACGCTGTCGTATCGCGAGTACGGATAGTTGAGGCTCACCGCGACGCCGAGGTCGGTGATCCGCATCGCCATCGACCCCAGGCCCCAGATCGCGATGAGCGCCAGCCCGGACCGTGCCGCGCCCCGCCACGCGTCCTCCTCGGCCGCCGAGGGGTTGCGGTATCCGGACAGCGCGCACGGGGCGAGGATGCCGGCCGCCGCCGCCCAGGCCAGGAACCCCTCGAACCCGACGCCGGCCGTCGACGTGTTCTGGGCGATGCCGTGGAAGGCGTCGATGTCGCGTCCGACGGGCAGGACCCACACGACCAGCCCGGCCAGCACCGTCGACGCGCCCAGGGCGACGGTCGCGAGCCGGGCGGCCTTCGTGGCGCGCAGCAGCCATCGGGATGCGGCGAGGACGGCGATCAGGGCGACGGCGCCGTAGACCACCGCGGTCACGATGACCGCGATGTTCTGCTTGCCGAAGTCGGTGGCCCCGCCCGTGCTGTGCAGCGCATACCGAACCCGCCAGTACAGGTTGAAACAGAAGCTCAGGACCGCGCCCGCCATGGACGCGTAGCCGATGAACCGGACGGACCGGGGCGCCTCGGCCTCCGCGGCCGGACCGGTGATCGGCGCGCCCGCGGCCAGCACCGCTCCGGCGATCCCCAGCCAGGCCCCGGGCCCGACGCCGCCCGGCACGTTGACGGTGCCGGCGAAGCGGGCGGTCTCGTAGATGTCGAAGGCGACGAAGGCCAGCGCCAGCGAGACGTAGGGAAGGTTGAGCGCCAGGCGGAGCCGGCCCGAGCCGCCGGGGGAGGACCGCCACTTGCCGGCCACCCCGACTGAGGCGATGGACAGCACGGTCACCACCAGCAGCACCACGAATAAGCCGGTGTTGCTGCCCGGGACTCCCACGCCGAAATACAGGTTCCACGGCAGGAACGCGGCGACGGCGAGCAGCGCGACGGCGGTCAGGTCGACGGCCAGACTCCACCGCCGCGGTGGCTCGGCGAGGGAACGGATGCGGACCGTGCCGGGCTCCGGCGTTTGCTGAGCGGGCCCGCCGATGGGGCCGGTCGGGGCGTCGTCGCTGCTCTGAGTCACGGTTCCCCCGGGGTATCGAGAACGATTACTGGCCGCGCCACGCGGGCCGCGGGCCGCGAGAACCCCCTGCCGCGCCGACTGCGTTGCTCACTTGGAAACATAATCTCCGTTCGGGCGATGCGGCAGCGGCCTCAGACGTGCGGTCCGGGGGTTTGGCTATCCGGTTACGCTGCCGTCATGGGCGAACGGTGTCGCCCGAATGACGGATACTGCCGACGGTATCGCAGTCTAATGATGCCGGGACATTGCTGGTGGCGGGGTGGCCAGCCGAAGGAGAGCCGGGATGGACGTCGTTTTGGGGGTCGCGGTCACCGGCCCCGTTGCCCGCTTGGCGTTGGTGGGTGCGGGTGCGCGGGGCGGGGACGTGATCGACCAGTCCGTCGTCAACCTCGACAACCATCCGATCGAGAAGCTGACCGAGACCGTGGTCGGCACGAACCAATTGCTGGCCGGCGAACACCACCGGCTGGTGGCCACGCGGCTGTGCTGGCCCGACGATTCGCTGGCCGATCGGCTGCGCCGCGCGCTGGAAGACTCCGGGGTGCAGAACGTTGCGGTGCTGTCGCAGTCGCAGGCGGTGACGGCGCTGATGCGCGCGGCGGGCCGGGCGGGGGGCGTGCTGGTCGTCGACGACAACACCGCGACGCTGTCCGTGGTGGGTTCGGCCGCCGAGGCGGACGCGCCGCCGACCGTGCTCGCGCGGGAGCCGCTGGCGGGTGGCGACGCGACGGCCGCGCTCGACACGATGATGGCCAGGCTCGGCGACCACCCGGACGCCCCGGGCGATCTCTATGTGCTGGGCGGCTCGTCGGACGTGGGCGCGGTCGCCGACCAGCTGCGCGACGCGTCGACGATGCGGGTGGAAATCCCCGACGACCCCACCTTCGCGATCGCGCGCGGCGCCGCGCTGGCCGCGGCCCCCGCCGCGGGGGCCGGCCTGGACGGCGGCGCCACCGCGATGGCCCCGGCGGTGGGTCTGGACGGTGGGGCGACCGCGATGGGCCCCGCGGCCGGCCTGACCGGCGACGAGACGGCGTTCGCGCCGGCGGCCGAGCCGGTCGCCGAGGAGCAGCAGCTGGCGTACTCGATGGCCGGCGAGGGTGAGCCGCTCGAGATGGACGAGTACGGCCCAGACGACTTCGACGCCCTCGATGAGGCCGAGGGCGAGCGGGCGCGGCTCAGCCGCCGCTCGCTGCTGATCGGCAACGCGGTCATCGCGTTCGCGGTGATCGGGTTGGCGTCGCTGGCCGCCGCGGTAGCCATCGCCATCCGGCCGACCGCGGCGCAGCAGCCGGTCGAGGGGCACCAGAACGCTGCCCCCGGCAAGTTCATGCCGTTGCTGCCGACACAGCAGCAGGCGCCGGTGCCGCCGCCGCCGATCGACACGCCCAACGCCGGTTTCCAGGGCGGCAGCATCCCCGCTCCTGCCGCCCCCGTCCCGCAGGCGCCGCCGCCCGTCGTGAACGGAACGCCGGAGGCGCCGGTGGGCCCGGTGACCCCGGGCACCCCGGGCTTCGTGCCCAACCCGAACGGGCCGATCCCCGTCCCGATCATCGTGCCGTTCCCGGGTTGGCGTCCGCCGTATCCGTACCCGAACCCGTATCCGTCGCCGTACCCGCCGACCACGACGGTGTCGCCCCCGACGACGACGGTGTCGCCGCCCACCACGACGGTGTCGCCCCCGACGACGACGGAGCCGCCGACGACCACGACGGTGTCGCCGACGACCACGACGGTGTCGCCCCCGACGACGACGGAGCCGCCGACGACGACGGTGTCGCCGCCCACCACCACGAATTCGCCCCCGACGACGACGGAGCCCCCGACGACCACGGAGGCCCCGCATACGACGACGGAGCCGCCGACGACCACGTACTCGCCGCCGGCCACCCAGACGCAGAGCCAGCCGCCGGTCACCCAGACGCAGACCCAGGCCCCGCAGACGCAGACCCAGGCCCCGCAGACGCACACGCAGGCCCCGCAGACGCAGACCCAGGCGCCGCAGACGCACACGCAGCAACCGGTGGTGCCGCAGCAGCCTCACACCGGCGGCGGCACCGGCGGCGATCACCACGGGTTCGGGTTCTGAGCGGACCGCTGACGGTTGATGCCCGATCCCGAGGTTTCCGTCACGGTCGTGCTGCCCTGCCTGAATGAGGAGGAGTCGCTGCCGGCGGTGCTGGCGGCCGTTCCGGCCGGATATCGGGCGCTGGTGGTCGACAACAACAGCACCGACGACACCGCCCGTGTGGCCAGGCGGCACGGCGCCGAGGTGGTCGTCGAGCCGCGGGCCGGGTACGGCTCGGCGGTGCACGCCGGCGTCGTCGCCGCGACCACCCCGGTGGTGGCCGTCATCGACGCCGACGGCTCGATGGACCCTGGCGACCTACCGCGGTTGGTCGCCGCGCTCGACGGCGCCGACCTCGTCGTCGGCCGCCGCCGTCCGGTCCGCGGGTTGCACTGGCCGTGGGTCGCGCGGGTGGGCACCGTGGTGATGAGCTGGCGGCTGCGCACCCGCCACGGCCTGCCCGTGCACGACATCGCGCCGATGCGGGTGGCGCGACGGGGCGCCCTGCTGAACCTCGGGGTCGAGGACCGGCGGTCGGGTTATCCGCTGGAGCTTCTGGTGCGCGCGGCGGCGGTCGGCTGGCGGGTGGTCGAGCTCGACGTCAGTTACGGACCCCGCACGGGCGGCAAGTCGAAGGTGAGCGGTTCGCTGCGCGGCAGCGTCACCGCGATCCTCGACTTCTGGAAGGTGATCTCGTGAGCCTGCTGCCCGTCACCGTGCTGGTGGTCGCCAAGGCGCCGGAGCCCGGCCGGGCCAAGACCAGGCTCGCGGCGACGGTCGGCGACCAGCTCGCCGCGGACATCGCCGCCGCCGCGCTCCTCGACACGCTCGACGCGGTGGCCGCGGCGCCGGTGGCCGCCCGCGTGGTGGCGATGACCGGCGACCTGGACGCCGCGGCGGGCGCGGCCGAGATCCGGCAGCGGCTGGAGTCCTTCGCGGTCATTCCGCAGCGCGGTGACGAGTTTGCCGACCGGCTCGCCAACGCCCACTCCGACGCCGCCGATGGCTACCCGGTGCTGCAGATCGGGATGGACACCCCCCAGGTCACCGACGATCTGCTGACCGGTTGCGCGCGCGAATTGCTGGGGGCGCCCGCCGTCCTCGGGCTGGCGCACGACGGCGGCTGGTGGGTGCTCGGGGTGTCGGCGCCGGGGATGGCCGAGTGCTTGCGCGACGTGCCGATGTCGCACCCCGATACCGGGGAGCTGACGTTGAAGGCGCTGCGCGACAACGGTATCGACGCGACCCGTGTACAACCGCTGGCCGACGTCGACGTGGCCGGCGACGTCGCGGCGGTGCGCGACGCCTGCGCGCCCGGCAGTCGCTTCGCCCGCGTCACCCGCGCGGCGGGACTGTAAACACGCGGGTGACGGTCAGCGCACGCGCAATTGCGTACGCCTGAGCCGGTTCAGGTTCCAATGCGGTGCTGCTGCACCAGCTCTAGGTGTTGGTTGGTGGTGGTTGGGGTTGGAAGGGTTGGTACCACCACCAGTTGGCGCGTTCGCCGGTGGGGCCGGGGTAGGGGGCGACGGTGGGTGGGGGAAGGTTGGGCGGTCTCGCGAGTGATCCGGCGTTGAGTGGTCGCCCGGTGCTGTCGGTAACGACCGGGTCGGTGGCGGGTCCGGTGATGGTGATGGCGCCGTGGTGGTGTTGTCGGTGGTGGAAGGGGCAGACCAGGACCAGGTTGGCCAGTTCGGTGGGGCCGCCGTCTTCCCAGTGGTGGAGGTGGTGGGCGTGTAGGCCGCGGGTAGCGCCGCAGCCGGGCACCGCGCAGGCGCGGTGGCGGTGTTCGAGGGCGCGGCGCAGCCGCCGGGAGATCACCCGGGTGGTGCGGCCGGTGCCGATCGGCTCGCCGGCGCGTTCGAACCAGACCTCGCCGGTGGCGTCGCAGGTGAGGTATTGGCGTTCGGCGTCGGTGAGCAGCGGGCCTAGGTGTAGGGCGGCGGCGCGCGTTTGGACGTCGAGGTGCACCACCACGGTGGTGTGGTGGCCGTGGGGGCGGCGGGTGGCCTCGGCGTCCCAGCCGGCGTCGACTAGACGCAGAAACGCCTCCAGGGTGCCCGGGAGGGGCGGGGTGGTGTCCGTGGTGCGGTCGCCGCTTTCCCGGTTGTGTTTCCATTCGGCGATCAGGGCGTCGCGGTGCGCGGCCAGGGCGGTGTCGAATTTCGCGGCGTCCAGGTGCGGAAGGGTGATCCGCCACGAAGTGAATTCCTCGGTCGCGGTCTTGGTGATCGCGGGCTGTGGTTGTGGCCGGGGGTTGGGGTCGGGGTGAGGCTCCAACTTGACCGCGGTGCGCAATTGGGAGACCGTGGCCGCCTGGGCGAGCTGCGCGTAGTGCGCATCAGAACCTGAACCGGCGCGGGCGGCGATGACGCCGACCTGATCCAGTGAGAGTTGGCCCTCGCGCAGGCCCTGGGTGCAGCGCGGGAATTCCTCGACCCGGCGTGCCACGGTGGTGATCGTGTGGGCGTTGGCCGCTGACACCCCCAGCTTCCAGGCCACCAGGGCCGCGACCGACCGCGCCCCCGTCAGACCGCAGAGCTCGTCGCGATCCAGCTCGGCGACGATCTCCACGATGCGCCCATCGATCGCGTTACGCTGACCGGCCAACTCCGCCAACTCGCCGAACAACACATCCAGCCGATCAACAGGACTCACCACCCCGGCGGGAGCGGATCCGGTCAACGACATAACCCGATCATCGCAGCCAGGTCCGACAAAACCCGGCCGCGCAAATCCACGCCGGGCTATCAGCACCGCCAAACGCAGATGCTTACCAGTTGGTGACGATGACGGTGTTCACCATCAGGGCCCCGGCGGCGTTGACCGCCAGCCACATCCGGTGCGACCGCGCCGGCAACAGCGCCGGAGCGGCGGTGAGCCAGACCGTGAACGGCAGCCAGATCCGCTCGACCTCGGCCTTGCTGAGCATGCTCAGGTCGGCGCAGGCGATAGCGGCCAGCATCGCCAGCACCACCAGGTGGAATCCGGAGCGCCGGCGGAGCGCGCCCGGGTCGACGATGCGGCTGAGCCCGGCGACGCTGCCCAGGCCGATCGCGCACACCACGCAGGCCAGATTCGCCCAGACCCAGTATGGAAACGGCCGGTCCTTGGCAATCCCCTGCCAATAGCGCTGCTGCACCAGGTCGTAGCCGTCGAACCAGTAGAAGCCGGCGACGGCGAACGTCACCGCGACCGCGAGCGCGGCGAGCGCGGCCGGACCGAGCGCGCGCAGCGCGGCGCGCCAGTCGCGCGCGGATACCAGCACGGCCGCCGCCGGGAGCCCCAGCAGGATCAGCCCGTAGCTGAGGAAGACGGCCCAGCCCAGCAGCAGCCCGGCGCCGGCCGCGAGCAGCGCGGGGAAGCGCACCGCGCGGTGCACCGCGACGGCCAGCAACGCCAGCCCCCATGCCGCAACCCCGGCGAAGTATCCGTCGGCGGACACCGCCACCCAGATCGCCGTCGGCGCCACCGTGACGAACGGCGCGGCCCGCCGCGCGGTCGGCTCGCCGGCCAGCGCGCGGACGGCGACCACTACGGCGGCCGCCGCGCTGGACCCGATGAGTAGGCACAACAGGCCGGCCCACGCCCCGCCGTGCAGCCCGAGGCGGTCGAGCCAGACGAACGTCAGCACCGCGCCCGGCGGATGGCCCGAGACGTGGGTCGTCCACGAATTCGGTTGGTAGTCGAGGATCCGGCTGGAGAAGGTGCGGACCGCGGCCGGGATGTCGGTGATGCCCGGTACCTGAGACAGGTATTCGTCCCGGGTGGTCAACCGCCCGGCGAAACCGCGCTGCCAGCCGTCGATCATCGCCAGCGCGAATGCCCACGCGCACGCGGTGGCCCAGCTGCCCAGGGTCAGCGCGCGCCACGAAAGCCGCTGCGCGACAACCGGTCCCCAGATCACCGCGGCCACGGCGATGAGGATTGCCGGACCGGTGCCCCAGCTGGCGTGGACCTCCCACTCCCCGAAGATCGGTGGGGACCCGGCGTGAGTTGCGAGCCGGTCGGGCGGGATGTCCAGACGCTGGCGGACGCCCCAGTTCAGGTGCGGCAGCACGAACGCGGCCGCCACCAGGACGGCGGCGCCCACGGCGGTTAGCCCCTCCCGCAATCGTTCCCGCCGCGCGATGCCCACGGGCGACCAGCCTATTGACCGCCGCCGAACCGGTGCGTCAGCGCCCGGCGATCGAGCTTGCCGATGCCGCGCCGGGGGAGCGCGTCGACGAGGTGCAGCCCGCGCGGGGCGGCGGTAGCGGGCAGGGAGCGCGCCACGTGGGACCGCAACGCCTCCAGCGTCGGGGGTTCGCACCCGTCGGCCACCACGATGGCGGCCACCACCCGCTGGCCCAGCCGGTCGTCGGCCACGCCGAAGACGGCGCACTCGCCGACGGCGGGGTGGGTGGCGAGCGCCGCCTCGACGAGCTGCGGCAGCACGGTCAGCCCGCCCGTGCTGATCGCGTCGTCGGCGCGGCCGAGGACGGTCAGGCCGCCGGCGGCGTCGAGCGCGCCCAGGTCGTCGGTGCGGAACCAGCCGGATTCGGCGAACGGGTCGGGGTCGACCGGGTTGCGGTAGCCCTTGGCCAGCGTCGCGCCGCCGAGGCTGATGCGGCCGTCGGCCGCGACGCGTACCCGCGCGCCGTCTAGCGGGACGCCGTCGTACACGCAGCCCCCGGCGGTTTCGCTCATCCCGTAGGTCCGCACCGCCGTGACGCCGGCCGCTGCCGCCGCGTCGAGGACGCGGCGCGACGCCGGTCCGCCGCCGAGCAGCACGGCGTCCAGCTCCGCGAGCGCGGCGGTCGCCGCCGGATCGGTGAGGGCCTTGTCGAGCTGGGCGGCCACCAGCGAGGTGTAGCGCCGGCCCGGCCCCAACCGGGCGACGGCGGCCGGCAGCGAGGCGACGTCGAACCCGGCGGAGACGTCCAGCTCGACCGGAATCGTGCCGGCGAGCACGCTGCGGACCAGCACCTGCACCCCGGCGATGTGGTACGGCGGCAACGCCAGCAACCAGCCGCCCGGCCCGCCGAGGCGGTCGTGCGTGGCGGTGGCGCTGGCGGTCAGGGCCGCCGCCGTCAGTAACGCGCCCTTCGGCGCGCCGGTGGTGCCCGACGTCGTCGCCACCAGGGCCACGTCGTCGTCGATGGCCTCGCCGATTCGCAGGGCGTCCAGCGCGGCCTCGGCGTCCGGGGACAGTGGCACCAGGGCGGCGTCGCGGCCGTCGAGCACCCGTTCCAGGGCCGGCATCAGCGACGTGACGGCCGAACCCGGTCGGACGCTGAGCGCACGCAGAACCGCTATGCCGGCTCCCCGGCCTCCCGGGACTGGTCGAACGGCCAGCCCTTGGCAGCAAGTCGTTCGCGCACCCGCTCGATGTCGTCCGGCGACGGCAGCTCGTCGGTGACCTGCGTGATCAGCACGCCGATGTCGACATCGTCGAAGTCGCCCCGCTGGATGAGCTCGTGCGCCACTTCCATGACCTCGTCATGGCTCAACCGGCGCGTCAGCAGGGCCAGGATTGGAAACGTGTCGGTCGGGGGGATGCCCTCCGGGTAGCCGGCGCGCAACCACGAGACGATCGAACTGAGAAATCCGTTCACTACGGCGACCCCCCGGGCGGTGGTTCGGCGGCTGGGTGGGCATCTTCGATGCTACTTGGGCTTCGCCCCCAGGAAGGACTGCCCGATCTGATGCGCGATGAAGTCGCGGGAGATGTAGAGCAGGGCGAAGAGGATGACGGCGACCACCACGGCGTAGATCACCCAGGCGACGGCCAGCAGCGCCGGATTCTTGTGCGGCTGGCCACCGTCGGGGCTGACCTCACCGCCACCGACGGCGTGGAACCGGAGCCCGAGAGCGAACAGCCCGGGCAGCGCGGCGCCGGCCAGCATGCTGAAGACCAGGATCTTCAGGGACGCCTCGTAGTTGAACCACTCACCGAACCCGCTCATGAGGGGTTCCCCGCGGCCACGGTGTCGCCTTCGGCGCTGTACCGGGACCGCGCCCCGGTGCCCGCCGTGGGGCCGGTATCGGTCGGCGGCTTCTGGGCCTCCGTGCCGTCGAGACCGGCCGTCAGGCTGCCCTCCCATTCGGCGTTGACGTTGTTGTGGTCGACCTTGACCCGCCGCGACCGGATGTAGATGGCCGCCGAGACGGCGACCAGCAGGCTGAACCCGATGATGGCGCCGGGGTAGCCGCCGATGAGGTGCACGATCCAGTAGGTGATGGCCCCGACCAGCCCGGCCAGCGGGAGGGTGACGAGCCACGCGACCACCATCCGGCCGGCGACGCCCCAGCGGACCTCGCCGCCCGGCTTGCCCAGGCCGCTGCCCAGCACCGAACCCGTGCAGACCTGCGTGGTGGACAGCGCGTAGCCGAAGTGGGTGGACAGCAGGATGACGGCGGCCGAGGACGATTCTGCGGCCATGCCCTGCGGCGACTTGATCTCGACCAGACCCTTGCCCAGGGTGCGGATGATCCGCCAGCCGCCCAGGTAGGTGCCCGCCGCCATCGACAGCGCGCAGCCCACGATCACCCACAGCGGCGGGGCGGCGGTGGTCTTGCTGATCGACCCGTAGGACATCAGCGCCAGGAAGATGATGCCCATCGTCTTCTGCGCGTCACCGGTGCCGTGCGCGAGCGAGACCAGCGAGGCCGAGCCCCACTGGCCGTACCGGAAGCCGGCCTCGGTCCGCTTGGCGTCCAGGCCGCGGGTCACGCGGTACACCAGCCACGTCGCGATGGCCCCGACCCCGATGGCCAGGATTGCGGCGACCACGGCCGGGATGAGCACGTGGGACACCAGGCCCTTCCAGATCACCCCGTGCGCGCCGACCGCGGCGATGGTCGCGCCGACGATGCCGCCGATCAGGGCATGCGACGAGCTCGACGGGATGCCGAGGAGCCACGTCAGCAGGTTCCAGACGATGCCACCGACCAGGCCGGCAAACACCAGTTGCAGCGTGACGATGTGCCCGTCGATCAGCCCCTTGGCGATGGTGGCGGCGACCGCGGTGGACATGAACGCGCCGACGAGATTGAGTACCGCGGACAGTGCGACTGCCGCCTTGGGCTTCAGCGCACCGCTGGCGATGGACGTCGCCATCGCGTTGCCGGTGTCGTGGAAGCCGTTGGTGAAATCGAAGGCCAGTGCCGTGATTACGACAATGATCAAGAGGAACAATTCTATGTTCACAATGCCTGATTCTGGTGGTAGGGGCATTCAATTGTCGAACCCACGAAGAGCCGAAACGCCGCTCGTCGCCAGATGTTACCTCCCCATTAACCGGGCGTTCCGCCGAGTTCACCGCGGGTGTCTCGGCGCAGCGGATGGTCGCCCGGGACCTCGACAAAGATGAGCGTAATGCCGTCGGGATCGGTCACATGCATCTCGTGCAAACCCCACGGCTCGCGACGGGCCTCGCGCGCGATCGGCACCCCGCGCCCCCGCAGCTCGGCCTGTGTCGCGCCGATGTCGCGGACCTGCAGCCACAGTGCGCCGGGAAACGGTCCGCGCGAGTGGTCCGGCGAGCCGAAGCCCGCCAGCTCGAGCAGGGACTGGCCGGCGAAAAACACTGTGCCGGCGCCATATTCCCGCGCGATCGCCAGGCCGATCTCGTCGCGGTAGAACCTCAGTGACCGCTCGTAGTCCGCCGGCCGCAGCAACATCCGGCTGGCCAGGATCTCCATAGCGTCGTGTCTAGCACAGGCTCAGCGGTCGGCCGCCCGGTTCGGCTGGATGCTTTGCCGCTGCATAAGCGTATTGACCAGCCGGGGCCCGAAGGTGTCCAGCGCCTTGGCCGCGATGGCCATCCGCGGTGCGATGCGCACCGGGCGCGTGCGGGCGGCGGTGACCATCCACTCGGCCGCCTCCTCGGACGTCAGCGCCGGCATGCCCTGGTAGGCCTTCGTCGGCGCGATCATCGGGGTGGCCACCAGCGGGTAGTACAGCGTCGTCGAGTGCACACCCCTGTCGCCCCACTCGGTTTCCACCACCCGGCTCACCATCGACAGCGCGGCCTTGGAGGCGTTGTACACCGCGAACAGCGGCGAGGCCTCCGACAGCACCCCCCACGTGGACACGTTGATGATGTGCCCGTCGCCGCGCTCGAGCATCGCGGGCGCGAACCCGCGGATCAGCCGCAGCGGGCCGTAGTAGTTGAGCACCATGGTCCGCTCGACGTCGTGCCAGCGGTCCAGCGACTCGGCCAGTGGCCGGCGGATGGACCGCCCGGCGTTGTTGATCAGGATGTCGACCCCGCCGAGGCGGTCGTCGACGTCGGCGACCAGGGCGTCGATCGCGTCCATGTCCGACAGGTCGCACGGAATCGCCAGCGCGGTGCCGCCGGCGGCCGTGATCCGATCGGCCAGCGCGTCCAGCAGGACCCGGCGGCGCGCGACGACGACCACCGTCGCGCCCAGTTGCGCCAGCCGCTCGGCGCCGGCCTCGCCGATGCCCGACGACGCCCCGGTCAGCAGGATGCGCTTGCCCGCGAGCTCGACGGGCTTCATGGCGGGCCGGTTCACCAGCACCTGCGGCGACGCCGGGGGCCGCATGGTGGCCAGCACGATCTGGTCGGTGATGCGGCGCAGCGGGCTCTTACTCACGGGTGGCGAGTCTAGAGGGGAGCGCCGCCAACGGTTCCGCCGCTAGAAGTAGCGGGGGAATGGGCTCCAGTCCGGCGGGCGCTTCTCCAGGAACGCGTCGCGGCCCTCGACCGCCTCGTCGGTCATGTAGGCCAACCGGGTGGCCTCGCCCGCGAACAGCTGCTGGCCCACCAGGCCGTCGTCGAGCAGGTTGAAGGCGAACTTCAGCATCCGCTGGGCCTGTGGCGACTTGGCGTTGATCTCTGCCGCCCACTGCACGGCCACCTTCTCCAAGTCGGCGTGGTCGACGACCTCGTTGACCGCGCCCATCCGGTGCATCTGCTCGGCGGTGTAGGGGCGGCCCAGGAAGAAGACCTCCCGGGCGAACTTCTGGCCGACCTGACGCGCCAGGTAGGCGCTGCCGTAGCCGCCGTCGAAGCTGCCGACGTCGGCGTCGGTCTGCTTGAACCGGGCATGCTCGCGGCTGGCCAGGGTGAGGTCGCACACCACGTGCAGGCTGTGCCCGCCGCCGGCCGCCCAGCCGTTGACCAGGCAGATGACGACCTTGGGCATGAACCGGATCAGCCGCTGCACCTCGAGGATGTGCAGCCTGCCAGCGCGGGCGGCGTCGACGGTGTCGGCGGTCTCCCCGGACGCGTACTGGTAGCCGCTGCGCCCGCGGATGCGCTGATCGCCGCCCGAACAGAACGCCCAGCCGCCGTCCTTGGGTGACGGCCCGTTGCCGGTCAGCAGCACCACCCCGACGTCCGGCGACATGCGGGCGTGGTCGAGCACCCGATACAGCTCGTCGACGGTGTGCGGCCGAAACGCGTTGCGCACCTCGGGCCGGTCGAACGCCACCCGCACCGTCGCGTCGGTGACGTGGCGGTGATAGGTGATGTCGGTCAGGTCGCCGAACCCGTCGACCTGTCGCCACGCCTCCGCATCAAAGGGGTTGTCGCTCAAGGTCAAAACTCCTCTACCGGGTCCAGGCGGAAGACGGCGCACCGGCCGGCCAGCGCTTCGAATTCCTCGGGGCGGCCCTCGGCGACCAGCCCCGCCCGCTTCATGAAGCCGACGCCGGCGGGCACCTCGGTGGGGAAAGCCCGCAGGATGGGCCGCGCGTCGTCCGTGGACAGCTCGGTCATCCGCACCTTTTGGAGGTGGCGGCCGCGCGCGATCGTCGCCGCACCGGCGGCCCGCACGTTGGCCACCCAGTCGGCGCCCGGGAAACCCGCGACGACGTACTGCCGCCCGCCCACCGTCAGCGGGGTCACCGGGGTGGAGCGCGGCGCGCCCGACCTGCGGCCCGGGGCGGTCAGGACGACGGGGCTCTCCCCGCCGAAGTTGATTCCCAGCCGCGACAGCCGGACGAACAGCTTGTTGGCCGGCTTCAGCCACCACGGCGGCCTAATCGGTGTGCCGCTTCCCATAGGCAGCGACGTTACCTCTGGAAGCGGTCTACCCCGTGCGGCTGGGGCTCGGTGGAGCCGACGGCATCCAGCTTTTCGAGGGCGTCGGCGCCGAGGGTGACGCCCGCGGCGCCGATGTTCTCCTCGAGGTGCGCGACCGACCGGGTCCCCGGGATCAGCAACGCGTTCGGTGTGTGGGCCAGCACCCATGCCAGCCCCACCTGCGCCGGTGTGGCCCCGAGCTCCCCGGCGGTCCCGGTGACCACCGCGTTGTCGGCGACCTTCGGGAAACCCGGGAACGACGAGCCCAGCGGGAAGTACGGCACCCACGCGATGCCCTCGGCCGCGCAGACGCGCAGCGTCTCCTCCTGCGAGCGGTCGAGCATGCTGTAGGCGTTCTGCACGCAGGCGATCCCCGCGGGCAGCGCCCGGAGCAGGACCTCCAACGGCACTGCGCTGATGCCGATTCCGCCGATCTTGCCCTCGTCGCGCAGGGCGATCATCTCGGCGAGCTGGTCGTCGAGGTCCACGATCTGGTCGCCCTCGGCCGCCAAGCCGGGCCCCAGGTCAAGGCGCCGCAGGTTCACCACCGGGACGCGCTCGAGGCCGAGCTGGCGCAGGTCGTCCTCCACCGCGGCGCGCAGCTCGGCGGGTTTCTGCGCGGCCGCCAGGGGGATCGGCTGTTCGCCGGTGTATCGCGCGCCGACTTTGCTGACGATGACGAGCTCGTCGGGGTAGGGGGCGAGCGCGGCGCGGATCCGGCGATTCACCTCGCCGGGCCCGTAGAACGAGGCGGTGTCGATGTGGTCGACGCCGAGCTCGACCGCCCGGCGCAGCACGGCGGCCGCGTTGTCGGGGGTGGTCTCGAACAGCTGCATGGCGCCATAGCCGACCCGGGCGACCGTGTGTGCGCCCAGGGTGGCGGTGCCGCCGGGCCGTGGTTTGTCCGTCATGATGCTCCCGTCTGAGACACTGGAGAAAGGCGGAGGCTCCTCCGCTTGATGCGAAGCGTAACAGAAACGGAGGTACCTCCGCTTTGGTTGAGCCGGGTCGATCCGACGCGCGCCGGAACCGCGACAAGCTGCTCGCGGCGGCGACGGCGGCGTTTTCGCAGGGCCGACCCGTGTCGCTCGAGTCGATCGCGCGCGAGGCCGGCGTCGGGATCGGCACGCTCTACCGCCATTTCCCCAGCCGGGAGGCCTTGGTGGAGGCGGTCTACCGCGCCGAACTCGCGGAGGTGGCCGCCGCCGCGGGGCAGCTGCTCGAGCGGCACCCGCCCCGGGTCGCGCTGCGGCGCTGGATGGACCGGTACGCCGGCTTCGTGGCGGCCAAGCGCGGGATGGCCGAGTCGCTGCAGGCGATGTTCGCCTCCGGCGCCATGCAGCCCAGCCAGACCCGCGACAGCATCGTCGGCGCCGTCGACCTGCTGTTGCGGGCCGGCGCCGACGACGGGAGCCTGCGCGCGGACGTGCAGGCCGACGACGTGGTGTCGAGCCTGATCGGCATCTTTCTGGTCAGCGGCTCGCCCGAGCAAGGCGGCCGCATGCTCGACCTGCTGGCGGCTGGGGTGGCTCGATAACCTCGCCGAGCAGACGCAAAAGCACCCAACTCTTCGGCGTGTCGGCAGCTTTTGCGTCTGCTCGGCGCAGAGACTCAGCCGACGGCGCGGCCGGCGCCTTCCCAGAACCGCGCCCGCACGGCCTTCTTGTCGGGCTTGCCGAGCGCGGTCACCGGCACCGACTCGACGACGATCACCTGCTTGGGCGACTGCACCGAACCCTTGCGCTCCTTGACGGCGGACTGGATCTCGACGGTCACCCGCGCCAACGACTCCTCGTCGGAGGGATGGTCGGGCCGCAGCACGATCACCGCGGTGACGGCCTCGCCCCACTTCTCGTCCGGCGTGCCGATCACGCACACCTGCGCGACGGCCGGGTGTTCCGCGACGACGTCCTCGACCTCGCGCGGGAACACGTTGAACCCGCCGGTGACGATCATGTCCTTGACCCGGTCGACGATGAACCAGAAGCCGTCGGAGTCCTCGCGGGCCATGTCGCCGGTGTGCAGCCAGCCATCCTTGAACGTCTTGGCCGTCTCCTCCGGCAGGTTCCAGTACCCGCCGCTCAGCAGTGGTCCGGACACGCAGATCTCGCCGACGTCGCCCTGCGGCACCGGGTTGCCGTCGGCGTCCAGCAGCGCCGTGCGCGCGAACAGGGTGGGCCGCCCGCACGAGGTCAGCCGCTTCTCGTCGTGGTCCTTCTTGGCCAGATACGAGATCACCATCGGCGCCTCGGACTGCCCGTAGTACTGGGCGAAGATCGGCCCGAAGCGGCGGATGGCCTCGGCCAGCCGCACCGGGTTCATCGCCGAGGCGCCGTAATAGACGGTCTCCAGCGAGGACAGGTCACGGGTGTGCGAATCCGGGTGGTCCATCAGCGCGTAGATCATCGACGGCACCAGCATGGTCGCGGTGATCTTCTGCTCCTCGATCACCCGCAGCACCTCGGCCGGGTCGAACTTGGTCAGCACCACCAGCTCGCCGCCCTTGATGATCGTCGGCACGAAGAACGCCGCCCCGGCGTGCGAGAGCGGGGTGCACATCAGGAAGCGCGGGTTCTCCGGCCATTCCCACTCGGCCAGCTGGATCGTGGTCATCGTGGTGATCGACTGCGCGGTGCCCAGCACACCCTTGGGCTTGCCGGTCGTGCCACCGGTGTAGGCCATCCCGCCGATGTGATCGGGCGGCAGCTCGGCCGCCACCAACGGCTTCGGCGAATACTTCGCGGCCTCGGCCACCAGGTCCACCGCAGAATCGCCGAGCGCCTCGGGAACCGGGCCGATGGTGAGGACCTGCTTGAGCCCGGGCACCTTCTCCAGCAGGCCCAGCGCCCGCTCGACGAACATCGGGTTGGGGTCGATGATCAGCGACGTCACGCCGGCGTCGTTCAGAACGTAGGCGTGGTCGTCCAGGGAGCCCAGCGGGTGCAGCGCCACGCGCCGGTAGCCCTGGGTCTGGCCGGCGCCGATGATCATCAGCACCTCGGGCCGGTTCAGCGACAGCAGGCCGACGGTGGCGCCGGTGCCCGCACCGAGCGCCTCGAACGCCTGGATGTACTGGCTGATGCGCTCGGCGAGCTGGCCGCCGGTCAGCGTGGTGTCGCCGAGATGCAGCACCGGCTTTTCCTTGTTGCGCTTGAGCGCACCGACGGTCAGGTGTCCGGAATGAATGGGATGGCGCAGCAGCTCGTCACTCATACGGCCAGACTAGAACGTGTTGCAATTCCAGTCAGCTGCCCCCTCGATGACCGCCCGTATCACTAGGATCCCTGCACATGGCCGCCGCAGACGTCGTCATCATCGGAACCATCCTGACCGTCGATGACGCGCGACCGACGGCCGAGGCGATCGCCGTCGCCGACGGCCGCATCGTTGCGGTGGGAAGCCGGTCGGAAATGAACGATCACATCGGCCCGAATACCCGGACCGTCGACGTCGGTGATGGCTGCGTCATGCCGGGATTCGTTGAGGCGCACGGCCATCCGCTGATGGAGGCGATGGCGTTGTCGGACCGGATCGTCGACATTCGGCCCGTCACCATCAACAATGCCGACGATGTCGTCGCCGCGGTGCACCGCGAGGTCGCCGCGCGGGGCGCGGCCGGCGCCTACCTCAACGGCTGGGATCCGCTGCTGCAGTCCGGTCTGCCCGAGCCGACGCTGGCCTGGCTCGACGCCGCCGCCCCGGACGGCCCGCTGGTCATCATCCACAACTCCGGGCACAAGGCCTTCTTCAACTCGCACGCCGCCCGCCGCTGTGGCCTGACCCGCGACACCCCGGACCCCAAGGGCGCCAGGTTCGGTCGCGACGCCGTCGGCGAGCTCGACGGCACCGCGGAGGAGACCGGCGCCGTGTTCCCGCTGCTGGCCGGCGCCATCGAGCCCGCCGACTACCCGGCGATGCTGCTCGCCGAATGCGCGCGGCTCAACCGCGCCGGCCTGACTACGTGCTCGGAGATGGCGTTCGACCCGGCGTTCGGCCCGGTGGTCGAGCGGCTGCACGACGAGCTGACGGTCCGGCTGCGCACGTACGAGATCTCCAACCCGCGAATGCACACCGACGCCACCCCCGGCCAGGGCGACGACATGGTGCGCCAGGTCGGCATCAAGATCTGGGTGGACGGGTCGCCGTGGGTCGGGAACATCGCCCTGTCCTTCCCTTACCTGGACACCGACGCCACCCGCGCCATCGGGGTGCCGCCCGGGTCCTGCGGCCACGCCAACTACACCAAGGACCAGCTGACCGAGATCGTCGGCGCGTATTTCCCGCTGGGCTGGCCGATGGCCTGCCACGTCCAGGGTGACGCGGGGGTGGACACCATCCTCGACGTCTACGAGGAGGCGTTGAGCCGCCATCCGCGCGCCGACCACCGCCTGCGGCTCGAACACGTCGGCGCCATCCGCCCCGAGCAGCTGCAACGCGCCGCCGCCCTCGGTGTCACGTGCAGCATCTTCGTCGACCAGATCCACTACTGGGGCGACATCATCGTCGACGGCCTCTTCGGCCCGGAGCGCGGATCCCGTTGGATGCCCGCGGGTTCCGCCGTCGCCACGGGCATGCGGATCTCGCTGCACAACGACCCGCCGGTGACGCCCGAGGAGCCGCTGCGCAACATCAGCGTGGCGGTGACCCGCACCGCGCCCAGCGGCCGGGTGCTGGGGCCACAGGAGCGGCTGACCGTCGACCAGGCGATCCGGGCGCAGACCATCGACGCCGCCTGGCAGCTGTTCTCCGACGACGCGATCGGTTCGCTGGAGGTCGGCAAGTACGCCGACCTGGTGGTGCTGTCGGCCGACCCACGGGCCGTGCCGCCCGAGCAGATCGCCGACCTCGACGTCCGGGCGACCTATCTCGCCGGCCGCCGGGTCTACGGCGCGTGAGGCCGCCCCTCGACCAGCTGCTCGACCGCCTGCACGTGGTGGCGTTGCCGATGCGGGTGCGGTTCCGCGGCATCACCACCCGCGAGGTCGCGCTGATCGAGGGGCCCGCGGGCTGGGGGGAGTTCGGGGCGTTCGTCGAGTACGAGCCGCCGGAGGCCGCGCAGTGGCTCGCCGCCGGCATCGAGGCCGCCTACCGCCCGCCGCCGCAGCCGAGGCGGGACCGCGTCCCGATCAACGCCACCGTGCCGGCCGTCGCCGCGGCACAGGTGGCCGACGTGCTGGCCCGGTTTCCGGGCGCCCGCACGGCCAAGGTCAAGGTCGCCGAGCCCGGCCAGACGCTGGCCGACGACGTCGACCGGGTAAACGCCGTGCGCCACCTCGTCCCGACCGTGCGGGTGGACGCCAACGGCGGCTGGACCGTCGACCAGGCGGCGCGGGCGGCGGCCGCCCTGTCCGCCGACGGCCCGCTGGAGTACCTGGAACAGCCCTGCGCCACGATCGCCGAGCTCGCCGAGCTGCGGGGGCGGATCGACGTGCCGATCGCCGCCGACGAGAGCATCCGCAAGGCCGACGACCCGCTGGCGGTGGTGCGTGCGCGGGCCGCCGACATCGCGGTGCTCAAGGTCGCCCCGCTCGGCGGCGTTTGGGCGCTGCTCGCGATCGCCGCGCAGATCGATATCCCCGTCGTGGTGTCCAGCGCGCTGGATTCGGCCGTCGGCATCGGCCACGGCCTCACCGCCGCGGCCGCCCTGCCCATGTTGGGGCACGCCTGCGGCCTGGGCACCGGCGGCCTCTTCGTGCACGACGTCGCCGACGTCCCCGCTCCCGTCGACGGCGCCCTGCCGGTCGGGCCGGTGACGCCCGATCCAGCGCGCCTGCGGGAGCTGGCGGCGCCGCCCGAGCGGCGGCAGTGGTGGATCGACCGGGTCACGGCCTGCCACCCGCTCCTTGTACCGTCGTCCGGGTGATCAACCTGGCTTACGACGACCGCGGGTCCGGCGAGCCCGTCGTTTTCATCGCCGGCCGCGGCGGTGCCGGACGCACCTGGCACCCGCATCAGGTGCCGGCGTTCCTGGCTGCCGGATATCGCTGCATCACCTTCGACAACCGCGGGATCGGCGCGACCGAGAACGCCGAGGGCTTCACCACGCAGACCATGGTCGCCGACACCGCCGAGCTGATCGAGTCGCTGGGCGCCGCCCCGGCCCGGATCGTCGGCGTCTCGATGGGCTCGTTCATCGCCCAGGAGCTCATGGTGGTGCGGCCCGAGCTGGTCAGCGCCGCGGTGCTGATGGCCACCCGCGGGCGCCTGGACCGCGCCCGCCAGTTCTTTCACGACGCCGAGGTCGAGCTGTACGCCTCCGGGGTGGAGCTGCCGCCCGGCCTCGACGCGAGAAACCGCCTGCTCGAGAGCTTTTCGCGCAAGACCATCAACGACGACGCGGCCGTCGCCGACTGGATCATGATGTTCGAGGCGTGGCCCATCAAACGCACGCCCGGGCTGCGCTGCCAGCTGGACGTGTCCCCGCAGACCAACCGGCTGCCCGCCTATCGCAGCATCGCCGCACCGGCGCTGGTCATCGGCTTCGCCGACGACATCGTGACGCCCCCCTACCTGGGGCGCGAGGTCGCCGACGCCATGCCCAACGGCCGCTACCTGCAGATTCCCGACGCGGGCCACCTCGGCTTCTTCGAGCGGCCGCAGGCCGTCAACAACGCGGCGCTGCAGTTCTTCGCCAACGTCAAGGCCTAGTTCGTCCGGCGAACCGGCCCGCGGCTCCACGCTCGACGCGCGGTCGGCGGGCTGTGCCACCCTGTACTGATGAAAGACACCCTGTACTGATGAATCCCTCGACGACACAGGCCCGCGTCGTCGTCGACGAACTGATCCGCGGCGGCGTCCGCGACGTGGTGCTGTGCCCGGGCTCGCGGAACGCGCCGCTAGCGTTCGCCCTGGCCGACGCCGACCGCTCCGGCCGCATCCGACTGCACGTGCGCATCGACGAGCGCACCGCCGGCTACCTGGCCATCGGCCTGTCGATCGGGGCCGGCGCGCCGGTGTGCGTCGCGATGACGTCCGGCACCGCGGTGGCCAACCTCGGACCGGCGGTGGTTGAGGCCAATTACGCTCGCGTGCCGCTGATCGTGCTGTCCGCCAACCGGCCCTACGAGCTGCTGGGCACCGGCGCCAACCAGACCATGGAACAGCTGGGCTACTTCGGCACCCAGGTCCGCGCCACCATCAGCCTCGGCCTGGCCGAGAACGCTCCCGAGCGGCTACCCGCGCTCAACGCCACCTGGCGGTCGGCCACCTGCCGCGTGCTGGTCGCCGCCACGGGCGCCCGCACGGCGAATGCCGGTCCCGTGCACTTCGACATCCCGCTGCGCGAGCCGCTGGTGCCGGACACCGAACCGCACGGGACGGTCCCGCAGGGCCGGCCCGGGGGCCGGCCCTGGACCCACACGCCGCCGGTCACCTTCGACCAGCCGCTGGACATCGACGTGTCGCCCGACACGGTGGTGATCGCCGGGCACGGCGCGGGCGTTCATCCGAATCTGGCGCAGCTGCCGACCGTCGCCGAGCCGACGGCTCCGGCGGCGGCCAACCCGCTGCATCCCCTCGCCCTGCCGCTGCTGCGCCCCAAGCAGGTGATCATGCTGGGCCGCCCCACGCTGCACCGCCCGGTGTCGACGCTGCTGGCCGACCCGCAGGTGCCGGTGTACGCGCTGACCACCGGACCGCGCTGGCCCGACGTCTCGGGCAACTCCCAGGCCACTGGTACCCGAGCCGTCACCACCGGAACACCCCATCCCGCCTGGCTGCGCCGCTGTGCGGAGGTCAACCGGCACGCGCTGGCCGCCGTCCGCAACCAGCTGGCGGCGCACCCGCTGACCACCGGCCTGCACGTCGCCGCGGCGGTGGCCGAAGCGCTGCGACCGGGTGACCAGCTGGTGCTCGGCGCGTCCAATCCGGTCCGCGACGCCGCCCTGGTCGGCCTCAACCCGACGGGCATCCAGGTGCGCTCTAACCGCGGCGTCGCCGGCATCGACGGCACCGTCTCCACGGCGATCGGCGCGGCGCTGGCCTTCGAGGGGACCCACGACGGGCGCACCGTCGCGCTGATCGGTGACCTGACTTTCGTCCACGACAGCTCCGGGCTGTTGATCGGCCCCACCGAGCCGACGCCGCGCGCGCTCACGATCGTGGTGTCGAACGACAACGGCGGCGGAATCTTCGAGCTGCTCGAGCAGGGCGACCCCCGGTTCTCCGACGTGTCGTCGCGGGTGTTCGGCACTCCGCACGACGTCGATGTCGGCGCGCTGTGTCGCGCCTACCACGTCGAGAGCAGGCAGATCGAGGTCGACGACCTGCACTCGGCGCTCGACGAACCGGAGCCCGGCCTGCGGGTGCTGGAGGTCAAGGCGGACCGGTCCTCGCTGCGGCGGCTGCACGCCGCGATCAAGGCCGCGCTATGAGGCGCGGCCCGCGGTGATCTCGCCGAAGACGCTGGCGCGGATCCTCATTCATGGCCGCAGCGACCAACCGCCGAAAACGCGGGCCAGGGTGGCGTTGCGGTGGGCGCGGATCGCGGTGCTCATCGTGGCCGGGCTGGTGACGCTGCAGTCGGTGCTTTTGGTCGCCGGCGCCTGGCGCAATGACCTGGCGATCCAGCACAACATGGCCGTGGCGCAGGCCGAGGTGCTCAGCGCCGGGCCGCGCCGCTCGACCATCGAGTTCGTCACCCCCGGCCGGGTCACCTACCGCCCCGAGCTCGGCGTGCTGTACCCGTCCGAACTCGCGACGGGCATGCGGATCTACGTCGAATACAACAAGAACGACCCGAACCTCGTCCGGGTGCAGCACCGCAACGCCGGGCTGGCCATCATTCCCGCGGGATCCATCGCCGTGGTGTGCTGGCTTGCCGCGACGGCCGCGCTGGTGGGCCTGGCGCTGGCCGACAAGTGGCTGGACCGCCGCGACGAGGCCCGCGCCGCCCCGACCCCGGCGGCCTAAGGCTCCCGACCAGCAAATTTCGCACGACGTATGCCCGCACGAAACCTCGGCGACAGCCGATGCTGACACCGTGACGGTGTGCGCGTTGCCATCGTCGCCGAATCCTTCCTCCCCAATGTCAACGGTGTCAGCAACTCGGTGCTGCGAGTGCTCGAGCACCTGCGCCGCACCGGCCACGAGGCGCTGGTGATCGCCCCTGACAACCCGCCCGCGGAGCCGCGCGCCGAGCGCATCCACGACGGGATCCGGGTGCATCGGGTGCCGTCCCGGATGTTCCCGAAGGTCACCTCGCTGCCGCTGGGCGTGCCCATGCCCCGCATGGTCAAGGTGCTGCGCGGCTTCGACCCGCACGTCGTGCATCTGGCCTCGCCGGCGCTCCTGGGCTACGGGGGCCTGCGCGCGGCGCGCTGGCTCGGGGTGCCGACGGTCGCGGTCTACCAGACCGACGTTCCCGGCTTCGCCGCGAGCTACGGCATCCCGATGACGCAACGCGCCGCGTGGGCGTGGTTCCGTCATCTGCACGGCCTCGCCGACCGAACCCTGGCGCCGTCCACCGTGACCGTCGACTCGCTTGTCTCGCACGGCTTCCCGCGGGTGCACCAGTGGGCCCGTGGGGTGGACGTGCTGCGCTACGCGCCGTCGGCCCGCGACGAGGGGCTCCGGCGGCGGTGGTCGCCCGAGGGCAAGCCGATCGTCGGATTCGTGGGCCGGCTGGCGCCGGAGAAACACGTCGAGCGGTTGATCGGCCTTTCGGCCGGCGGCGCGGTGCGGGTCGTCGTGATCGGCGACGGCGTCGACCGCAAGAAGCTGCAATCCGCAATGCCCGCAGCGGTTTTCACCGGTGCGCTGTACGGCGACGAGCTCGCCGCGGCGTACGCGAGCATGGACGTCTTCGTGCATACCGGCGAGCACGAGACGTTCTGCCAGGTCGTCCAAGAAGCGCTGGCGTCGGGGCTGCCGGTGATCGCCCCCGACGCCGGCGGCCCACGTGACCTCGTCACGCCGTGCCGCACCGGTCTGTTGCTGCCCGTCGACGAGTTCGAGGCGCGGCTACCCGCCGCCGTCGACCATCTCCTCGCGGAGCGCCACCGCTACGCGCTCGCCGCCCGGCGCAGCGTGCTCGGCCGCAGCTGGCCCGTCATTTGCGACGAGTTGCTCGGCCACTACGAGGCGGTCCTGTCGCCGTTCGCCCGGCGGCGGGCGCTCCCGAAGCGATACGTGCAGGGCGGCTGAGTTGGCGGTGCTCATCTGACACCGAAATTGCCGCGGTGGTCGCGATCAACGGCGAAGCACGACCCCTACGGCGCATTCGAGGGTTGTTTGGGCGGTCAGCCCTGCGCCAGCTCGGCGACAGGCTGCCATTCCTCCCAGGTCCGCAGCCGCCTCTCGTAGTCGGCCTTCGCGGTCTGCAGCGGGGACGACCCGAAGAACACCCGCAGCGGCGGCTGCTCGGCGTCGACCACCTTGAGCAGTGCCGCCGCCGATGCCGCCGGATTGCCCGGGCTGGCCCAGCGCGCGCGGCGCTGCTCCTCGACCGTGGCGTGGGCCTCCTCGTAGGCGGGCAGGCGCTCCGCGTGCCGCGCCGAGGCGCCGGACCAGTCGGTGTCGAACCCGCCCGGCTCGATCAGCGTGACGTGGATCCCGAACGGGGCGACCTCCTGGGCCAGCGCCTGGGAGAAGCCCTCCAGCGCCCACTTGGACGCGTGGTACATGCCGACGAGCGGGAACGCCGTGATGCCGCCGATCGAGGACACCTGGATGATGTGGCCGCTGCGTTGTTCGCGCAGGTACGGCAGGGCGGCCTGTGTGACCCACAGCGCGCCGAACACGTTGGTCTCGATCTGATCGCGGGCGTCGCGTTCGGACAGCTCCTCGATGAACCCGAACTGGCCGTAGCCGGCGTTGTTGACGACGATGTCCAGGCGGCTGAAGTGGTCGTGCGCCCGCTTGACCGCCGCGAAGTCCGCGTCGCGGTCGGTGACGTCCAGCTGGATCGGCAACAGCGCCTCGCCGTATTTCTCCGCGAGGTCGTTGAGCGTGTCGGTGTTCCGCGCCGTGGCGGCCACCTTGTCGCCCCGCTCCAACGCCGCGATTGCCCATTCCCGTCCGAAGCCCCGGGATGTACCGGTGATAAACCAAACCTTGTCAGTCACGCAACGGTGCAACGCCGAGGAGGCCGCGGAATTCCCCGGGCGGTAGCGTCGACGTCGTGAGTCGCGCCGCGCTGGACAAGAACCCCCGGGATGTGGCGTCGATGTTCGACGGCGTGGCCCGCCGCTACGACCTGACCAACACCGTGTTGTCGCTGGGCCAGGACCGGTCTTGGCGGAGGGCGACTCGTTCGGCCCTGGCGCTCGGCGCGGGCCAGCGGGTGCTGGACCTGGCCGCGGGAACGGCCGTCTCGACGGTCGAGCTGGCCAAGTCCGGCGCGTGGTGCGTGGCCGCGGACTTCTCGGTGGGCATGCTGGCGGCCGGCGCCGCCCGTAAGGTGCCCAAGGTTGCCGGCGACGCCACCAGGCTGCCCTTCGCCGACGACGTATTCGACGCGGTGACAATAAGTTTCGGGCTGCGCAACGTCGTCGATCACCAGGCGGCGCTGCGCGAGATGCTGCGCGTCACCCGGCCGGGAGGGCGGTTGGTGGTGTGCGAATTCTCCACCCCGGCCAACGCGGCCTTCGCCACCGTCTACAAGGAGTACCTGATGCGGGCGCTGCCCCGGGTGGCTCGGGCGGTGTCCAGCAACCCGGAGGCGTACGTCTACCTGGCGGAGTCGATCCGGGCCTGGCCCGACCAATCAGAGCTGGCGCGCCAGATCGCGCGGGCCGGGTGGTCGGCGGTGCGGTGGCGCAATCTGACGGGCGGCATCGTCGCGCTGCACGCGGGGTACAAGCCGAGCTAGCGCGGGCGATTAACTCAGTGGCCGGCCCGCTGGATGAAGCCGACCTGGTCGGGGCAGTAGTGATCGAGAGCCGCGCCCAGGAATTGGAAGGCCTGGCCCTGCGTGGTGCCCCGCTCGAGGTTGCGCTGGATGAAGGTGGCCGACTTGTACGGGTCGCTGTCGACGCCCCGACCGACCCGTTCGCAGGTGATCTTGCCCAGCCATGCGAGCTGATCCTGCGGACCGTAGATGCCGAAGCCGTTGACGGTGTCCTTGAAGGGGGCGTCCCAGTCGTTCGGCCCGATCGGGGCTGCGTGCGCCGGTCCGGCCAGGGCGATGGCGGCGGCCGCGGCGGCGATGCTGGTGGTCAGCGTCCTGCGCTTCATTAGCCGAACTATACACCCCTGGCCAGGTGCGTGGATTGTGAGTTCGTCCGTCAGTTGAATGGCGTGCGGCGATCGATGAGCCGCGACAACCGTCCACCGCCCCGCCACGCCCGCGCCACCCAGTCGGCGTCCTCGTCGGTCACCAGGTTGGCCATCACCCGCACGGCGATTGTCATCAGCCTGGGGGAGCGCATCGCGATCGGCCCGGTCGCGGGCAGGAACCGCTGGAAGGTCAGCAACAGGGCCAGCCGGCGCGCCACCGAGAACCCCCGGCCATAGTGCTGCTGCAGCAGCGACGGCCACACCTGGGTTAGGTCTTGCGACAGGTCGCGACAGTCCAGCAGCTCGGCGGCCAGCCGGCCGGTTTCCAGGCCGTAGTCGATCCCCTCGCCGTTGAGCGGATTGACGCACGCCGCGGCGTCGCCGATCAGCATCCAGTTCGGGCCGGCCACCCCGGAGACCGCGCCGCCCATCGGCAGCAGCGCCGACGCCACGGCCCGCGGCGCCCCGGAGAAGTCCCATTCGTCGCGGCGCAGGTCGGTATAGTAGTTGATCAGCGGACGCAGCGCCAGATCCGCCGGCCGCTTCGACGTCGACAACGCGCCGACGCCGATGTTCACCTCGCCATTGCCCAGCGGAAAGATCCAGCCGTAGCCCGGCAGGACGGCGCCGTCGGGCGAGCGCAGCTCGAGGTGTGACGTCAGCCATGGGTCGTCGGCGCGCGCGGTGGCCAGATACCCGCGCGCAGCGACGCCGTACACCGTCTCCTGATGCCAGCGCCGCCCCAGCTTCCGGCCCAGCGACGAGCGGGCGCCGTCGGCCACGATCAGCTGCCGGCAGCCGACTTCGGTGCCGTCGGCGAGCGTCAGCGACACCACCCTTCTCGACGAGTCATGATGCGCCGCAACGACTTTGGTGCCGAGCAGCATCCGCGCGCCGGAATCCTCGGCGCACTTGCGGATCCGGTCGTCCAGCTCCAAGCGCGCCACCGCGCTCCCGGTCGAGGGGAACGACGGTCCCGGCCAGTCGACCTGGACCTCACCGCCGAACCCGCTCATCCGCAGGCCGCGATGGCGGATGCGGGTGCTCAGCCAATCGCCCAGCCCCAACCGCTCCAGCTCGACCACCGCCCGCGGCGTGAGCCCGTCGCCGCACGCCTTGTCGCGTGGAAAGCCCGCGGAATCGATGACGAGCACGTCTCGGCCGGCCCGTGCCGCCCAGGCGGCGGCGGACGAACCCGCCGGCCCGGCGCCCACGACGACCACGTGGGCCTTGAGGGCTTTCGCTTCCACGCTCACCAGTATGTTGGTCGGGTGAGTACTCCGGCGACGGTGGTGGCGGGCGTTGACTTCGGTGATTCCGCGTTCGCCGCGACGGTGCGCGACGGTGTCGGGCGCATCGAGCAGCTCATGGACACCGAGCTGCGCAGCGCGGACGACGTGATGACCGAGTCGCTGACGCACCTGTTCAAGGCCGGTGGCAAGCGGTTTCGCCCCTTGTTCACCGTGCTGTCGGCGCAGGTCGGGCCGGACCCGGACGCCGGCGAGGTGGTCGTTGCCGGCGCGGTCATCGAGCTCGTGCACCTGGCGACGCTCTACCACGACGACGTGATGGACGAGGCCGAGGTGCGGCGCGGCACGCCCACCGCGAACGTGCGGTGGGGCAACAACGTGGCGATCCTCGCCGGCGACTACCTGTTCGCGACGGCGTCGAGGCTGGTGTCGCGCCTGGGGCCGGAGGCGGTGCGGCTGATCGCCGAGACGTTCGCGCAGTTGGTGACGGGACAGATGCGGGAGACCCGCGGCCTGTCGGGCGCGGCCGAGGGGGCGGACCCCGTCGACCACTACCTCAGGGTGGTGTACGAGAAGACCGCCTGCCTGATCGCCGCCGCCGGCCGGTTCGGCGCGATGTTCTCGGGCGCCGACGGCGACCAGGTCGAGCGGCTGAGCCGCCTGGGCGGCATCGTCGGCACCGCCTTTCAGATCGCCGACGACATCATTGACATCGACAGCGACTCCCACGAATCGGGCAAGCTGCCCGGCACGGACGTGCGGGAAGGGGTGCGCACGCTGCCTATGGTCTACGCGCTGCGCGAGCCGGGCCCCGAGGCGGCGCGGCTTCGTGAGCTGCTGTCCGGGCCGATCGACGACGACGCCGCCGTGGCCGAGGCGCTGACGCTGTTGCGGGCGTCACCGGGCATGGCTCAGGCCAAGCGCTTCCTGGCTGACTACGCCGACCAAGCCCGCCGGGAGCTGGCGTTGTTGCCCGACGTTCCCGGCCGGGCCGCGCTGCGGACGCTGGTCGACTACACCGTCAACCGGCACGGCTAGCGCCGGTGCCGCGCGCCGCGGAACCCGGACGGTCCTGCCGCGCGTTCAATGTGCAGGTAGCAATGGATGAGTGTTCGCAAGGAGGACACCGATGACCTGGCATCCCCATGCCAACAGGCTGAAGACCTTCGCCCTGTTGGTCGGCATGTCCGCGTTGATCGTATTTGTCGGCTCGCTGTTCGGCAGGACCGCGATGTTCCTCGCGGTGCTGTTCGCCATCGGCATGAACGTCTACACGTACTACAACAGCGACAAGCTCGCTCTGCGCGCGATGCACGCGCAGCCGGTGTCCGAGCTGCAGGCGCCGGTGATGTACCGCATCGTGCGTGAGCTGGCCACCGCCGCGCACCAGCCGATGCCGGGGCTGTACATCAGCGACACCAACGCGCCCAACGCGTTCGCCACGGGCCGCAACCCGCGCAACGCCGCGGTGTGTTGCACCACCGGCATCTTGCAGATCCTCGACGAGCGAGAGCTGCGGGCCGTGCTCGGGCACGAGCTTTCGCACGTCTACAACCGCGACATCCTGATCTCCTGCGTCGCCGGTGCGATGGCGTCAGTGATCACCGCGCTGTCCTACATGGCGATGTTCTTCGGCGGCAACCGCGACGAAGAAGGCAATCCCTTTGCGCTGCTGCTTGTTTCGCTGCTGGGCCCGGTCGCCGCGACGGTGGTGCGGCTGGCGGTGTCACGGTCTCGTGAGTACCAGGCGGACGAATCGGGCGCGGTGCTGACAGGCGACCCGCTGGCCTTGGCGTCGGCGCTGCGCAAGATCTCCGGCGGCGTGCAGATGGCCCCGCTGCCACCCGAGCCGCAGCTGGCCAGCCAGGCGCACCTGATGATCGCCAACCCGTTCCGCGCGGGTGAGCGGATCGGGTCGCTGTTCTCGACGCACCCGCCGATCGAGGACCGCATCCGCCGCCTGGAGGAGATGGCGCGGGGTTAGGTAGCCCGGCCGTCGGTTGGCGTACCCACGGGGCTGTCTCCTCCGGGCAATCTCCGGGGGTGATGGGTGACTTTCAAACGCGATGGCGCCCGCGATATCGGATTCGGGGGACGCCTCAGGGCCTGGAGAGCCGCGCGCCCTGGGGATGAGTGACTCCCCAGAGCGATAGCGCACGTGGTACCACGTGCGCCGTGAACCGCTACACCTATCGACGGCACGCAATTACAGCCCAATTACAGCGGCACGTTCGTGGTCAGAACTTCCTCCGAACTGCACGGACGGCTGGCCCGCGAGGCCGCCGAAGAGGGTGTCTCGATGAACCAGTGGGTGGTGCAAAGGCTGTCCGGACGCCGGGTGAGCGACTACGCCGGCCTATCCGGCTTCGACTGAACCCGTCGATCAGGCCGCCGCTTCCGGTCTTTCGGCCTCGTCCTCCTCGGCGCTGCGCGCGAAATGACCGGTCTCCACCACACCGCGGACCACGACCGCGCCGCCGGTCGCGCAGTGCTGTCGCTGCCAGTCGGTGATCGCCTGGTGCGCCGCGTGATCGAGGTAGTTCACCGAGAGCACCACCGTGACGTCCGCGCCCGGGGGAATGGATGTCAGCACGCGAGTCAGGCGCGGCAACGCCAGGAACGTGCACGCGGCGCCCTCGATGGTCACGTGCCACCGTTCGTCCTCCTGCGTCGCGTCCACCCGCGCTCGGATGACCCGCCACCCGGTCAGGGCGATCGCCAGCGCGAGCCCGATCAGCACCCCGTGCAGCAGGTTGAGGAAGACGACGCAGACGGCGGTCACCACGTACACGGCCAAATCGCCGTGTTTCATTGCGGTTTCGATGTGGGCCGGCTTGAGCAGCTGGACGCCGATCACGATGAGCAGGCCGGCCAGCGCGGCGGTGGGTATCTCGTCGACCAGCCCGGCGAACGGGATGGTGAACAACAGGATCCACAACCCGTGCATGATCGCCGAGGCCCGCGATCTGGCGCCGGCGTTGACGTTGGTCGAACTGCGCACGATCACCCCGGTGACCGGCAGCCCGCCGACGGTGCCCGACAGCATGTTGGCCGCGCCCTGCCCGATCAGCTCACGGTTGAAGTCGGTGCGCGGTCCGTTGTGCATGCGGTCGACCGAAACCGCCGACAGCAGGCTCTCGACACTGGCGATCAGGGCCACCGTGATCACGCCGATCGCCACCGCGCCCCAATCGCCGTCGGGCAGGTCTGGGAGCCGCAATGCGTCCAGCGGTGACCCATCGAGGTCGATCCGCCGGACGTTGAACGGGAACACCACGGAAATGACCGTGACCGCGACGATGGCGACCAGCGGGCCGGGGATCGGGCGCAATTTCGCCGGCATCCACCGCCACGCCACGAGGATCGCGATGACGAGGACGCCGAGGATGACCCCCGGCCTGTGCGCGCCGATCACCTGGCCGGGCAGCTCGATCACGTTGTGCCAGGCCGTGCTCTTGGACTTGCCGCCCAGCAGCACGTGCGCCTGCTGCAGTGCGATCGTGATGCCGATGCCGGCCAGCATGGCGTGCACGACGACCGGTGAGATCGCGAGCGCCGCCCGCGCCACCCGACTCAGGCCCAGCAGCACCTGCACGGCGCCCCCGGCGACGGTGATCAAACACGTTACGCCCCAACCGAAACTGGAGACCAGGTCCGCGACGACGACGGTCAGGCCCGCCGCCGGGCCGCTCACCTGCAGCGGTGATCCGCCCAGGGCCCCGACGACGATTCCCCCGACGATCGCGGCGATCAGACCAGCGAGCACCGGGGCGTTGGAGGCGATCGCAATTCCCAGGGACAGTGGAAGCGCGACCAGGAAGACGACGAGCGAAGAAGGCAGGTCGTGTCGGATGACCGATCGGAACCGGTTGTCCCGTGCTGCTGTGTGACCCTCGGTGTTGTGCATCGATCGCTTTCCCTCGTTAGGTCCTAGCGGGGGATGTGCCGATATCCACCCCGCACCCACACTGGTTACGTCATTGACTGGTTACGTCGTCGTAAACGGTTGGTGCAGAAGGAATTACAACCGCGCTGGCCAGCCGGTCCAAGCCCAGTTACTCGTTCGACGGTATTTTCCCGGTCGGGGGCGGGTCAAGCGCATGGGCTCAGCCCATATCGAATCCAAATTTTTCGCCCGCGGTGCCGCGGTCAGAACCCCGAGCCGTGTACCTCGTGCCCCGGCACCTCGACCATCAGGCCCCGGTAGGCCTCCTCGACGGTCGAGCCGTGGTTGATCACCGCGTCGACTTCGCGGGCGATCGGCATGTTCAGCCCGAACTCGTTGGCGAACTCCATGATCACGCTGGCTGCCTTGACGCCCTCGGCGACCTGGTTCATCGAGCCGATGATCTCGTCGATCGGCTTGCCGGCACCCAGCTGCTCCCCGACATGGCGGTTGCGGCTGCGCTGGCTGGTGCACGTCACGATGAGGTCGCCCAGGCCGGCCAGGCCGGGGAAGGTGTCTGGGTCTCCGCCCATGGCCACGCCCAATTTCGTCATCTCGCGCAGCGCGCGGGCGATCACCAGCGCGCGGGTGTTTTCCCCGATGCCCAGCGAGTAGCCCATCCCGACGGAGATGGCGTAGACGTTCTTCAGCGCCCCGGCCATCTCCACCCCGATGACGTCGTCGGTGGTGTACACCCGGAAACGCCGGGTGCGGAACAGCCCGGACAGCCGGGTCGCCAGATGCTGGTCGGGCATGGCCAGCACCGCCGCCGCGGCGTAGCCCTCGCCGACCTCGCGCGCGATGTTCGGCCCCGCGAGGATGCCCGCCGGATGGCCCGGCAAGATTTCCTCGATGATCTGAGACATCCGCATGTTGGTGCCCTGCTCAAGGCCCTTGACCAGCGATACCACCGGCACCCAGGGCCGAAGCTCGCGGGCCAGCTCGGTCAGCACGCCCCGGAACCCGTGGGAGGGCACGCCCATGACGACGACGTCGGCACAGCTGGCCGCCTCCTCGAAGTCGGTGGTGGCGCGCAGGGTGTCGCTCAGGACGGCCTCATCGCCGAGGTAGCGGCTGTTGCGGTGATTCTCGTTGATGTCCTTCGCGGTCTCCTCCGAGCGCACCCACTGCAGCGTCGGCCCCCGGCGGGCGCAGATGGAGGCCACCGTGGTTCCCCAGGAACCGCCACCGAGCACAACGACCGTGGGTTCGCGCTTCTCTGCTGCCATGGCGATCAGCGTATTGCCGCCATCTCGGATTTAGAAGGAGTTCACCAACTCACGCCTACCCGAGTCGAAAACCAATGACCCCGCTCCAGGGGACTTCGGTCCCTACCCGCCCCGCGCGGCATGCCGGATCGTGAAGATGCATTCAATATGAGGAGGGATCATGCCCACACGCGCTGGTTGCGGCCGGGCGTTGGCGCTGGTGGCGGCTGCCGCGATGGGGTTGCTGGTCGGCTGCCCGGGCATCGCGTCGGCCGACGACGGCCAGCCGCAGGCCAACCCCGAGGAGCGGGCGGCGGCGATGGTGCGGCCGGCCGTCATGTACCTCGGCGGCCAGGGTTATGGCGGGGTGCGCTTGCCCAACGGCCAGATCCTGTCCCAGTTCGGCCAGGGCACGAACATGCCCTTCATCGCGACGTGGGGCTGCACCGCGTTCGTCGTCAACCCCGACGGCTGGGTGGCCACCGCCGGCCACTGCGTCGACCCCGACAGCGCCAAGCAGCTGATCCTCAAACGGGCCGCCGCCGAGTACATCAGTCAGTACCCGGACGCCCCGGAATCGAAGAGCCCGGCCACGGCACTGGATTGGCTGCGGAAGAACGCGCGCGTCGTCGGCGATAACCCCGACCGCGGTCCGGAGGTCGGCCTCACGCTGCTGTACGGCAGCGGCACGACGGTCACCGGCAAGGTGCCCGCCAGCCTCGTGGACTTCCGGCCGCTCGGCAAGGGGGACGTCGCCCTGCTCAAGGTCGAGAAGCACAACCTGCCGTCGAGCGAGCTGGCCACCGACGCCGACGTCAGCATCGGCACGTCGGTTCTGGCGGTGGGCTTCCCGGAAAGCACCCAGAACATCACCGGCCCGTCGCTGGACCCGACGAACAAGAGCGGCAAGGTCAGCAAGAAGTCGACCATGGGCTCCATCCCCGAGTACGAGATCGACGCGGCGGTCACCGAGGGCATGAGCGGCGGGCCCACCGTCGAGCTCAACGGCAAGGTGATCGGCGTGAACAGCTTCGCCCCCGTCGGCGAGTCGCAGGCGTTCAACTTCATCGCGCCCGCGGACAGCCTGGCGGCGATCCTGACGAGCAAGGGGGTCAAGCCGACGCTCGGGCCGGCCGACGTGTTCTACCGGAAAGGCCTCGCGCACTACTACGCCGGCCGCTACACCGAGGCGATCGACGACTTCGACCAGACCCTGGCGATGTCGCCCGACTACCCGGGGTTGCTCGACCTGAAGACCAGCGCGGTCAACCTGCGCCAGCGGTACGGCGACCAGTCGGCGTTCAGCGGCGCGAAGCTGTGGTTATACATCGGCGGCGGGGTCGCGCTGGTGCTCGCCGCCGGCGCCGGGCTGACGGTCCTGGCGCTGAGGAGCCGCACGCCCCTGCTGTCCGTTACCCCCGTGGAAGTGACCGACTCCGGCGAGCATGCCGGCGCGCACGAATCGCCGCCTGTCGAGCCGCACTTCTGTTCCAACTGCGGGTCGGAACACCACCCCGCCGAGAAGTACTGCCCCACCTGCGGAAACCACATCGACGCGACGGAATCGCCGATGGGCGCCCACGCGGCCCCCTGACGCCTACCCGGCAAGCGCCGCCCGATCGGTGGCCCGGCCGAAGACCATCGCCTCCTCGATGCGGTCGAAGCGGTAGTCGATGGCATCGGCCAGGTAGTTCTGCCGGACGTGCCACGGCCGCTTGGTGCCCGACTTCGGCAGCGCGTGGACCGACCGCAGCACGTAGCCGGCATTGATGTCCCACGACGGCTTCTCGGTCATCGGCTCGTTGCCGCGATGCGGATAGGCGTGCGTGTAGCCGTGCGATGCCATGTGCGCCAACAACTTCGCGGTGGCGCGGGCCGTCATATCGGCGCGTAGGGTCCACGACGCGTTGGTGTAGCCGACGCACCAGAACAGATTCGGGACGTCTTCGAGCATGTGCGCCTTGTAGACGAAGCGGTCGCTGGTCTTGATCTCGTTGCCGTCCAGGCTGACCGTGGCGCCGCCCAGGGCCTGTAGCTGCAGCCCGGTGGCGGTGACCACGATGTCGGCGTCGAGGTGCCCGCCGGATTCGAGCGCGATGCCGGTGGCGTCGAAGTGATCGATGCGGTCGGTGACCACGTCGGCGCGGCCGGCGCGGATGGCGTTGTACAGGTCGGCATCCGGGATCAGGCACATGCGCTGATCCCATGGGTTGTAGCGGGGTTTGAAGTGGACGTCGACGGCGTAGCCGGGTGGCAGGCTGCTGATCGCCTTGCGGCGCAGCAGCCGGCGCACCAGCCCCGGTGCCTTGCGGGACAGCGCGAAGAAAACCGCCTCGGTCAGGGCGCTGTACATCCGGACCACCAGGTGAGCGGGCTTGCGGGGCAGCACTTTCCGGGCGACGGCCGCGACCTTGCCGTACTTGGACGCCGAGATCAGGTAGGTCGGCGAGCGCTGCAGCATGGTCACCTTTGCGGCCCGCTCTGACAGCGAGGGGAGCAGCGTGACCGCGGTGGCGCCGCTGCCGATGACGACGATCCGTTTGCCGGCGTAGTCGAGGTCTTCGGGCCAGTGCTGGGGGTGCACCACGGTGCCACCGAAGGCTTCGATGCCCGGGAACTCGGGGGTGTAGCCCTCGTCGTAGTTGTAGTAGCCGCTGCCGAAGAACAGGAACCGGCCGCGGTAACGCTTCGGCGCCCCGTCCTGCTCGACGGTGACCGTCCAGGTGTCCGTCGCCGAATCCCAGTCCGCCGAGCGGACGTGGCTGTTGAACCGGATGTGCCGGTCGATGCCGTACTTGTGGGCGGTGGCGGTCAGGTACTGGCGGATGTGGGCGCCGTCGGCGACCCCCTCCCTGCGGGTCCACGGCTCGAACGGGAAGCTCAGGGTGAAGATGCTGCTGTCCGAGCGCACGCCCGGGTAGCGGAACAGGTCCCACGTCCCGCCGATCCGCTCACGCCGCTCGAGGATGGTGTACGTCAGGCCGGGGTTGCGCTCGGCGATCCGGTAGGCCGCGTCGATGCCGGAGATGCCGGCGCCGACGATGATGACGTCGGAGTAAGGATCGGGTGTCAGCGTCATCGTTGACCTCGCTTACGTTTCTCGCGAGCTACCGGTAGTTGACGAACTGCAGCGCGACGTCCAGGTCGGCCTGTCTGAGCAGCGCTTGTACGGCCTGCAGGTCGTCGCGCTTCTTGCTGCTGACGCGGATCTCGTCGCCCTGGATTTGCGTCTTGACGCCCTTGGGCCCGTCGTCGCGGATCAGCTTGGTGATCTTCTTGGCGTGCTCGCTGTCGATGCCCTGCTTGAGGGTGCCGCTCACCTTGTAGGTCTTTCCCGACGCCTGCGGTTCGCCGGCGTCGAAGGCCTTCATCGAAATGTCGCGGCGGATCAGCTTCTCCTTGAACACGTCGACCGCGGCCTTGACGCGTTCCTCGGTGGACGACGTCAGCTCGATAGCCTCGTCGCCCTTCCACGCGATCGTGGTGTCGGTGCCGCGGAAGTCGAAGCGGGTGGCCAGCTCCTTGGCGGCCTGGTTGAGCGCGTTGTCGACCTCTTGACGCTCGACTTTGCTGACGATGTCGAACGATGAGTCCGCCATGCGATAGGTCCCTTCATCCGGTGATGGCCGTTTGTGCTTTGTCTACCCCCTCGTTGTAACCTGTCTGGCGGCAGGTTGCCCGAGCGGCCAATGGGAGCGGACTGTAAATCCGTCGCGAAAGCTTCACAGGTTCGAATCCTGTACCTGCCACCACAGGCCTGTGCACTTCGAAGCATGTCTTTGGGTGCCTTCGAGGGTGCCCGCATCCTCGTCGTCGTTTGCGCGTAGGAGCTTCTGGGGTTGGAAGTAGGTGTTGGTGCGAGGTTGGCACCGATTCCAGGAGCGAAGTTACTCACCCTCGGGAGGGTCACCCTCAAGTTCGCGGATGTAGCGTTCGGCGAATTGAATGGTCTTGGCGTGGCCCACTGTCACACCGAGTGTCTCTTCGATAGCCAGTGCTCCGGTCACGCTGCGCATCAACGTCGTTACCACTTCGGGTGGCACTTCCTGTGGCGGGATGCCGTAGCCTTCCAGAATGCCCGACAGGGCTTTGATCTGCTCGCTCAGCAACAACTCGACATATCGCGCAAGCTCGTCTTTCAAGGCTTTGCGGCGGTTGGCGAGGGCGATGAACTCAATGCCAAAACCGATTACCCGGGTGTCGCTACCAATCCGCCACAGAGCCCATAGCGGTCTGTCCGTTTTGAGCGCCTCACGTTGGAGTTCGAGCCCTTGCTCGGCGCGCTGCCGTAGGACCGCGAGGAACAGACCGTCCATCGTGCCGAAGTGGTAGGGGACCAATTGCGACCTCAGGCCGGCTTTCTTCGCGACTTTACGACCCGTGACAGCGGAGTAGCCTTCCTCCAGCAGCAATCGCTCGGCGGCGTCGAGAAGCAGCTGACGGGTCTTCGCGTCCGGCGATCCGGTTCTTCGCGGCGCTGCCATCCACTTGCTCGATTCGTGGGAACGGCCTGATCTTCAGCTGTCATCCTAAGCCCTCTTGAACGAGGAGACCGCTTTGGTTAGTGTTAAGCGGATGCTTAACTGCCCAGTGCAATGGGCCTATGTGCCGGACTGTGGAGCCGGGTATGGGCCTGAGCGCGTCGCCAGACGCACGGTCGGCACCACGTCGGCAGCGATGGAGGAGTAACGCCGTTGAGCTCGTCGTCGAGGGCTGAAACTGTGCCAGCACCGATTTTTCTGCTCGATTTCCGGTCGAGATCATTACCGCTATGCTCGGCGTTCCGCCGGAGGATAGGCGGCAGGTTCGAGAGTGGATCGACCTTCACCTGGAGCGGGAACCGGGCAACGTGGGGCTCGCGCGGCAGAGCATGGACGCCATCCTGCAGACGGGCGCGTACTACTCCTAACCGTTCGAGGAGCGCCGCGCGCATTCCCGGGATAACAGGATCAGTCGACTGATCGAAGCTCAAATTAATGTCGATGGTAGAATCCGAAGTTTTGACGACGTCGAAATAGCCGGATTTGCAATTGTTCTCGGGGCGGGCCGGTCCAGAGGCGGTGACAAAATTGGTCGGCAACGCGGTCGTCATCTTCGCCGACCATACCGATCAGTGGCAACTCCTGCGACGCGCCCCTGCGCGACATGACCATTCCGCCTGAAAGCGCGGTTGCTCTTGATCAATGAATCAGCCCCGTGATGATCGAGCCTTTCCGGACCCTGATCGGTTCGACACCAACCGTCGACGAAAGTTCTTCTGCAACAGCCGAACCGCGCTGGACCTGTCGCTCGACTTTATTCTTCACTATGAAGGCGATCGAGCCGGTCTGCGTCGGGTACACATGACCACGGTGTCGTGTTGTTCCGACGTGCCGGTATGCGCGCAATGACATTCGGCCCCTAGCGGTTTCGTCATACTACGAAGGAGCTTCACCACACATGGCAGTGAACATCGCGGGGGAAGTCCATTTCGACCCGTACGACCCCTCGCTGACCTTCGATCCCTATCCGGTCTACAAACGGTTGCGCGATGAAGCGCCGCTTTATCGAAACGATGAATATGATTTCTTCGCGCTCAGCCGCTTCGCCGATGTGGAGGCTGGGCTTCGTGACCACGAGACGTTCAGCTCATCCCGAGGGACTGTGCTCGAAGTGATCAAGGCGGGGATCGACATTCCGTCAGGTCTTATCATCATGGACGATCCGCCTCGTCAGACCATCCACCGAAAATTGTTGTCGGGCATGTTCACACCGCATAAGATCGCGCAGCTGGAGCCCATGATTCGTGAATACTGCGTGCGCAGCCTGGACCCCCTCGTCGGTGCGGGTGAATTCGATTTCGTCGCTGACCTGGGCGCGCAGATGCCGATGCGCGTGATCGGAATGCTGCTGGGCATCCCCGAGGAGCGGCAGGAGGTCGGGAGGGACCGCGTGTACGCGGCGATAAACCGTGACGATGGTCGTGGAATGTTGCTCCCAACGACGGGTTTCATTGACCACGAGTTCATCGCGGAATACGTTGACTGGCGCGCCGAAAACCCGTCCGACGACATCGTCACGGAACTACTGAATGTTGAGTTCGAGGACGAAACCGGAACTTGGCGGCAGCTAGACCGAACGGAAATACTCGCTTATGTCGGGCTCCTCCATGTGGCAGGTAGCGAAACAGTCACCAAGTTCATTGGATGGGCTGGCAAGATTCTCGCCGAAAACCCCAGTCAGCGCGCACAACTGGTCGCCGACCCCTCGCTGATCCCTATCGCGGTCGAGGAAATCCTCCGCTTGGAAACCCCCGCACCCCGTCTCGCTCGGTATGTCACCCGTGAGGTCGAGTTTTATGAGCGGATCGTGCCTCGGGGCAGCATCATGATGTTCCTGGTCGGTGCCGCGAATCACGATCACCGGCAATTCCCACCCGACGGCGAGAGTTTCGATATCCACCGTTGCGGCAGGGCGCACATCAGCTTCGCCGCAGGCGCACATTTCTGTTTGGGTGCCGCCCTGGCGCGTTTGGAAGGCCGGATCGCCCTGGAGGAGTTGCTGCTTCGTTTCCCGGAATGGGACGTCGACCTGTCGAGGGCCGTATTGTCGCCCTCGTCAACCGTGCGCGGCTGGGAGACAATGCCGGCCATCATCCCCTGACGAATATCCACGGGCAACTTCCCGCACCTCCTTCAACCATTTCGCGCCGCACCACGTAGCGGCAAGCGAGCGGATCGGATAACCTACTATCTACGTACGTTGACCGTAGATAGTGGCCACCACTCCTCGCCGAGGGGCGGGACACGCAATTCCGATGGAGGTTCAACCATGTCCGAAGTAGCCGAAACGCAGTCCGGCGCAACAGCCGTCGCCCCGCCGCCGGAGGGTCGTCCCCGCCGGCTCAATCAGGCCGTGGCCTGGGTCGGCATCGTGGTCGGTGTCCTCTTTGCCGTTGCGGTGGTCTTCTTCTCCGGCTTCTTCATGGCATGGGCCTCGGGCGCTGATCGCCCCGGTATCCACGGCCCCGGCGGCCACATGGGTGGCGGTGGTGCGTCGGACTGCTGCCCGATGATGAGCCAGGGGGACAAGATGCCCGGTGGGCAAATGGGCCCCGGCATGATGCCCAATGGCCCGATGAAGCCGGGCAATTCGCCGACCACCTCTCCAGCTCCCGCCGCCCCCCGGCCATAGCGGGGCGTACCGATCACATCTCGCACATGAGGCGGCACGCGGCGAGCACCGCCGCGAACAGGGGTCCGGCGACGATGACGGCCACCATGCCGGTCAACGCGGTGCGGGCACCGGTGCGACCGGCCGGGGGCAGCATCAGCCGCTCGGCGCGGGCCAGGACCGCGACGTTGGCCGCGCCCAGAGCCGGGGCGGGCGTCGCCCCGGCCAGGGTGATCAACCCGGACAGCAGCGCCCACCGCCCGTGCTGGCGCGCGGCCACGTCGTCGGCCCACATCTCGAGCAGCCGCGAAACCTCGGCCGCGCCCTGAGTCATCAAGGGCACGAAGGGAAAGACCGCGGCGAGGCCGCGCAACGCCGCGCTGAGCTGGGTGTGACCGTTGGCAAGGTGGGCCCGCTCGTGGGCCAGGACCGCGGCCAATTGGCTCTGGTCGAGGGCCGACAGCGCCCCGCTGGTGACGACGATCGCCGGCGGTCGGCCCGACACGCAATACGCGGCCGGCTCGCCCGCATCCACGACGAATACGCCGCGATCTCCGTTGTGGCGGCCCACGATTCGCACCGACTCCGCATGTTCGTGCGCGCGCGACCGCATCCGGAGCAAGGTCAGCGCGAGGCGAGTGGCGAACACTGCCGCGGCGATGCTCGAGGTAGCCGCGATCAACACCAGCAGGGCTTGTGCCGCGGTACCGCCTCGTCCCATCGCGGCGCCGTGCAGCCGGGAGATGCAGGACACGGCGGCCGCCGCGGGATCGCCCCCATTGCTCACGGCATCGGCGATGACGAAAGCGGTCACCGCCAGCCAGGCGATCAGCACACTGCAAATCGCGGCGACCCACGCCGCCACGCCGAGGCGTGGCGTCCGGCCGTCGCGGGTCAGCCGCCGCAACAGCGGCGGCCCGCCGATGCACGCGACGGCGCTGTAGAGCAGCAGGCAGGCGGCGACGCTCATCGCTTGCCCTCGGTGCCACCGAGGTCGGCCAGCGCGGCCCGCAGGCGCGCCGACTCCTCCGGGCCGATCTGTTCGACGAAGTGGCTGAGCACCAGGTCGGACCGCCCGCCGCCCTCGAGCGCCTCGCGCATCAGTCGCGCGCTGTGCTGTTCGCGCGTCAAGGTGGCCCAGTACCGGTAGGCCTTTCCGTCGCGTTCGCGAGCCAGCCAGCCCTTGGTGTGCAGGTTGTCCATCGTCGACATCACCGTGGTGTAGGCGATGTCGCGCTCGGCGGCCAGCTCGTCGAAGACGTCGCGGACCGTGGTGGGAGCCGCGGGACCGCGGTTCCAGATGCGGTCCATGACGACCGCCTCCAACTCTCCGAACCCTCGGCTGCGCACCCGTTGGCCTCCCGGCTCTCGGCAGCGGCGACAGCGCCGCGTGCCTACTGTCTACGTACGTAAATGGTAGAGCCTGGCGGTTCGCCGTGCGATCCGCGCCCCGCGCGGCGGCCTGGGGTGGGGGGCCGTCGCGCCCGGGTTAGGGTTGGCTTAGTTTATGGACGCAGCTTCCATGGGTCGCGGCGCCGACGCTGCCGTCGCACGAAGGAGTCAGTCAACGGTGACAGAAACAACCGCACGGGCGGCGGACGCCGCCGACGGCCCGCCGCCATCGGCGCCCCGGCGCGGCCGCTTGTTGCGCTGGGGCGTGCTGACGGTATGGGGTCCGGGCCTGGTGGTGATGCTGGCCGACACCGACGCCGGCTCCCTCATCACCGCCTCGCAGTCCGGCGCCCAGTGGGGCTACCGCATGGTCCTCCCGCAGCTCATCCTGATGCCGATCCTCTACGTCGTGCAGGAGATCACGGTGCGCCTGGGCATCGTCACCAAACGGGGCCATGGCGCGCTGATCAGGGAGCGGTTCGGCCGCTTCTGGGCGTGGGTCTCGGCGTTCACCCTGTTCGCCTCGTCGATCGGGGCGTTGCTCACCGAGTTCGCCGGCGTCGCCGGGGTGGGCGAGCTGTTCGGGATCTCGCGCTGGGTCAGCATCCCGGTCGCGACGGCGGCGCTGCTGGCGCTGGCGCTGACCGGCAGCTATCGGCGCGTCGAACGCATCGGCCTCGTCATCGGCGCGGCCGAGCTGGCCTTCCTGGTGGCGATGGTGATGGCGCGGCCCGACCCTGCGGCGCTGTTCGAGGGCCTGAAGTCCATGCCGCTGGGCGACTCGTCGTACCTGCTGCTGATCGCTGCGAACGTCGGCGCGGTGATCATGCCGTGGATGGTCTTCTACCAGCAGGGCGCGGTGGTCGACAAGCACTTGTCGGTGGCCACCATTCGCCAGGCCCGGCATGACACCGCCACCGGAGCCGTGCTGACCCAGCTGATCATGATCGCGGTGGTGGTCACCGTGGCCTCCACCATCGGGGCCCACCACGGCGATGCCCCCCTGAACACCGTCGGCGACATCGCCAACGCGCTTACGCCGTACCTGGGCCGCGTCGGCGGCACTGTCCTGTTCGGGCTGGGCATGCTCGGCGCGGCGTTGGTCGCCGCGATCGTGGCGTCGTTGGCCGGCGCGTGGGGGCTCTCGGAGGTTTTCGGCTGGAAGCACACCCTCAACGAGCGCCCCAACCGGGCCACCGCCAAGTTCTACATCACCTACGGGCTCGCCCACGTCGTCGGCGCCGCGCTCGTGTTGGCCAGCGTCGACCTGGTCAACCTGGCCGTGGACGTCGAGGTGATGAACGCGTTGCTGCTGCCCATCGTGCTGGGGCTGCTGCTGGCCCTGGAATCCCGGGCGCTGCCCGATGAGTGGCGCATGCGCGGATCGCGCAAATACATCGCGTGGGCGCTGTGCCTGGTCGTGATGGGCTTCGGGCTGTACATGGTCCCGCAGGCCCTCGGTTTGACTTAGCCGGGCGACCCATCGGTGTGCGCGGGGTAGGCGTGCACGAGTGCGCTGTCGAGCCGGGGCACCGCGTGAGCGAGTTGGCGTTCGGCGTCGTGCGCGATGCGGTGGGCATTCTCGAGGCTGGTGTTGGGGTCGATGTCCAGCTCCGCGTCGGCGTGCAGGCGGTGCCCGATCCAGCGCATCCGGACCCTGCGCACGCCGCGGACGCCCGGCCGGGCGGCCAGGGCTGCCTCGGCGGTGTCGACGAGCGCGGGGTCCACGCCGTCCATCAGCCGGCGGAAGATGTCGCGCACGGCGCCGCGCAGCACGGCCAGGATCGCCACCGTGATGATCAGGCCGACGATCGGGTCGGCCAGCGGATAGCCCAGGGCGACGCCGCCGGCCCCGAAAAGCACCGCCAGCGAGGTGAATCCGTCGGTGCGGGCGTGCAGGCCGTCGGCGACCAGGGCGGCCGACCCGATCCGCCGACCGATCCGGATCCGGTACATGGCGACGATTTCGTTGCCGAGGAAGCCGATCACGCCGGCGCCGGCGACCCAGCCGACGTGCTCGATGGCGACGGGGTGGATCAGCCGCACGACGGCCTCGTAGCCGGCGACGATCGCCGATAGCGCGATCATGCCGATGACGAACAGGCCGGCGATGTCCTCGGCCCGGCCGTAGCCATAGGTGTAGCGCCGCGTCGCCGGGCGGGTGCCCAATGCGAACGCCACCCACAGGGGGACCGCGGTCAGGGCGTCCGAGAAGTTGTGGATGGTGTCGGCGGCCAGGGCGATCGACCCGGAGGCCACGGCGATGACGACCTGCACGAGCGCGGTCGCGCCCAGCCCGACCAGGCTGATCTTGACCGCCCTGATGCCGATCGCGCTCGATTCCAGGACGGTGTCGACGCTGTCGGCGGCGTCGTGGCTGTGCCGGACGAAGAGCTGCGCCGCGATGCCGCGGATTCCGTGGTCGTGCCCGTGGTCGTGGTTGTGCCGGTGCCCATGATCCGCGGTCATCCTGACCCAGCCCTATTACTTGCATGCATACGCAGATAATAGGGTTGGCGCACGGATGACGCGACCGGGGTTTCGCCCCGACGTCGGCACCCCGGGTGATCGCCCAGGCGTTGGGAGCCACTCATTCTTGTCATGTGCGCGTGGCGGGCTCACCCGCAGCAATGCGTCAACGCGCCTGCTTGCCTTTCGCCTCCCTCAGGAGTGCACGGCGGTCGCCATGAAAGTAGGTGTATCCGGCGGTGACCGAACACACGACCGTCGCGACCGCCAACATCTGCGCTCCGTTGGCGACCAGGCTGACCAACCCGCCGATAATGGCGCCGCCAGCGAAGCTGATGTACAGCAGCAGGTATCCCAGCCATGCGGTCGCTGAGCCGCCACTGATGTGGCGCTCGATGCCCTGGCCCATCTTCACGAGTGTCCCGGTCACGTAGCTCAGCGGGGTCGAAACCTCGCCGTCCTTGACGAATGAGGTGTTAAGCGCGCCAATCCCGAACGCAACGAAGACGATTGGGGCAAAAGACAGTTCGCCCATCTCTGACCATCCGTGTGTCGCGACGCAAACGGCGGTGGCGATCGACAGTGACAAGGCGGTGAGGGCCGTCGGGCCGTGAGGATGCGCAACCCACAGGTGGCGCCGGCACAATGACGCAACGACCACGCCACCGAGGAAGGCCGCCAACAGTAGCGACGCGGTCAGAACCAGCCAGGGTTGGTTGCGAAAATACCCCAACGCGGCACGTTCGGTGTTGCCGGTCATGAACGTTACGAAGTATCCCGCGGAGTGTGTGAACGCCGCCGCGCCGATCAGGCCGGCCAGCGCGGCCAGGACCCATGACAATCGTGCTTCGCTGTCGAATCTCCCACTCGTGAGGGTCATTTCGGCGACAGCCTGTCACCGGCAGCGCGCATGAATTGCCTTGGTTTTCCGGCCGGCTTGGTGCCGTTGCCGCATTCGACGGCCAATACGGGTGTGGCTGAGTCGGCGAACGCGGCCGTCCAGGCTCGTGAACTCATCGAATGTTCCGTTCAGTGCTCGTGTTTCTCGGGCAGCCATCCAGCGCCAGTATACCCCTTAGGGGTATGCTGGCGTTGTCAGATCTACGGTGGGCGTCTGGATCGTGGGATTGGCTGGGGTAGGGGCTTGCGCCACTACTTCTGCGGCAGGATCGAGGGTCCAAAGTCCCTGACGCTCGTGCCCGCCGGCACCTGACGGCGCGTCGATCGCAAGTCAAACTGTTGGCGAGCCCACGGGTTTTGGGCTGTCCGATTGGAGGCAAACACGATGATGTTCTGGTACGACCACAACATGGGGTGGTGGGGATGGGCCGGAATGGGCATCGGAATGTTGCTGTTCTGGGCGCTGCTCATCGCCGGCATTGTCGCCCTCGTCGCCTACATCGGCGGGGACCGTCAAGTCCGCCCGGGCGCGATGACGACCTCCTCGCCGGAACAGGTGCTTGCCGCCCGTTTTGCGCGCGGTGAGATCGACGAAACCGAATATCGCGATCGGTTGGCCGTGCTGCGCGATCACGCGCGCCCGTCCTCTTGAAATAGTGCGCCCTGGGCGCACTGCTGACTGTGCTCGGCGATGAACGTTGCCGCGCGGTGACCGGGATTGCGGGCCCGGCGTTGCGGCGTGGATATCGACTGTCACGGCAAGCTAGGGTGTTGCGTCGGCAACATCGAACATGCCGGTAGAAAAGTTGAGCGAATCCATGACCGCAGCAGCGGAAGCGCCGGCGCTCGAATCGCGAGTCGGCCATTACTACCAGATGGACGGCACCTACCTGGTCGGCCGGGAGAAGGTCCGCGAATACGCCCGTGCGGTGCAGGACTACAACCCGGTGCACTGGGATCTCGCCGCGGCGGCCCGGCTGGGCTATTCGGAGCTGGTGGCGCCGCTGACGTTCACGTCGGTGCCCGGCATGGCCTGCAATCGCCGGATGTTCGAATCGGTCGTCGTCGGGTACGACACCTACCTGCAGACCGAAGAGGTCTTCGAGCAGCACCGACCGATCGTGGCCGGGGACGAGCTGCTCGTGGACGTGGAGCTCACCTCGGTGCGCCGGACCGCCCGCAGAGACTTCATCACCGTCACCAACACCTTCACCGACGCTGACGGCGAGCGGGTTCACACCCTGCACACCACCGTCGTCGGCATCACCGCCGAGGACGTCGATCCGGCGATCAAGCTGGCCGTGCCGAACATCATGATGCACGACGTCGACCTCGCCGCGATCGGCGAATTTGGCGGCGGCTACGAGAAGACGGTGCGCCCCGAAGGGGAGATTCGGACCGCCCAGGGCGGCGCGACCCGCGTCCCCGGCACGCCGTCCTTCGAGGACGTGCGGGTCGGCGACGAACTGCCGACCCATCGCGCCCGCCTGTCCCGCGGCGACCTGGTGAACTACGCCGGCGTGGCCGGCGACGCGAACCCGATCCACTGGGACGAGGGCATCGCCAAGCTGGCCGGCCTGCCCGACGTGATCGCCCACGGCATGCTCACCATGGGCCTGGGTGCCGGATTCGCCTCGGCGTGGTCGGGTGATCCCGGCGCGGTCACCCGCTACGCGGTGCGGCTGTCCCAGCCTGCGATCGTGTCGGCCGCCGAGGGCGCCGACATCGAGTTCACCGGGCGGGTCAAGTCGCTGGACGCGGCGACCCGCAGCGGAGTGGTGCTGGTCGCGGCGAGGTCTGATGGCCAGAAGATCTTCGGCATGGCGACGCTGAACGTCCGCTTCCGCTGACCGCCTAAAACCAGGGGCCGGGGAAACGGCCGTCCTGGTCCTGCACCATGACGATGTCCTTGCAGTCACCGTTGAGCGCAATGGCGTTCTCGCCGCGGCAGACCAGCGTCCAGCCCGACAGCCGCGCGAAGGGCCGGACCGACCACGTCGTCGACAACGGATCGGTGGCATGCAGCCCGAGGACGGAGAACGTGTTGCCGGTGTTGGTGATGTAGAGGTGGTCTTCGAAGTACGCCACCTTGGCGACCGACATTCTCTTCGCCTCGTCGCGGGTCTTCAGGAACTCCCACTGCTGGGTGCGCAGGTTCCAGACGCCGAAGCCGAATTGCGAGGTGTCGGAATTGTGGCCGTCGACGAACAGTTTCCCGTCCGACAGGGTCGCCGACAGGCCGCCGCCCGAAACCCGGTCCGAATCACCGACTTTGATGAGCGCCTTGGCGTTCAGGTCGTAGAACATCGTCGAGACCGCCGGCGGGCTGTAGGAATCCCAGTGCGTGATCTTCACCAGTTTGTCTGGGCCGTCGGCCAATTCGGTGTCGACGGTCCAGATGTCGTTGTCCTGGTAGATCGCCTCACCGGTGGGCCGGCGTAACTCCGCGCCGGTGGCCTTGGCCGGGTCGGTGTTGCGCTGGAACGACAGGACGTCCTGCCAGACCTGGCCGGGCTGGGGGTCGTTCCACGCCATCGACAGGTCGGCCGCCGACAGGACCACCGTGCGCGGCGGCGCCGCGGGCGCGTGCCCGTCGGTGAAGGCGTTGACCCACGCGACCCCGGAGGCGGTCGAGAACAACCCCCACTGGTTTCCGGGGGTCAGCTTGAGGTCGGGGGTGGGCGGTTGCAGCTCCTTGGTGGCCACCGGCTGGCTGGCCTTGGAATCGAACACGTAGCCGGTGGTCTTGGTCGTCTGAGGCTCCGCCCCCTGCGCGGGCTTGGTGCTCGTGACGACGTAGACGACCCGCATGTCGTCGGCGGTGCCGGTCAGCGCGCACATCGCACCGGTGACGTTCTCGCCGGCGGCGACCGTCGGTACGGCCGGCGCCCCGTACTGCCCGGTCTTGGGGTCGAAGATCTTGGGGCGAATGTCGTCGAGCGCGGATTTGCCTTGCGAGAATTTTTCCGGGCAGCCGAAGTAGGCGGTCCCGCCGTAGCTCTTCCAGTCCTTTTCCAGGGGACCCGTGATCGGCGCGGGCGGGGGAGCCGCGGTGCCCTTGGCGGTGGTCTTGGTGGGGGAAGTCGAGGTGGTCGGCGTCGCCGGGGGCGGTGACGCCGTCTCAGAACAGGACGCGACGACGAGGCAGGCGGCCGACGCGATCAGGGCGAACCTGTGTCTGGACAAGCTTCGCCCCGTGCCCGCGTTCATCAATAAGACCCCCGTTACGTTCGTGTAACCAACGAGCGTAAGGGCGGCGCACCGTGGCCGCGACTTGTGTGCGGGCGGATCACGTCGCACGCGCGGGGCCGCCCACGAAGCCTGGCGATCGTCATCCGCCACGCCAGTTACTCCAGCCCCGCCAGGCATCGGTCACATCGGCAGGGCCTCAACGGCGTCGCTCACTTCTCGGCGCGCAATCGCACCATCCGCGTCGTCGAGGTCTCGTCCAGCTCCACGACGTCCGAGCGCGAACGCAGAAAGTCGCTGAAAGAGCGGAAACCCAAAGCCTTTTCGCTGAACGAAGGATCCATCCGCTTCATCTGCGCCTTGACCGCCGAGTTGTGCAGCCATTCGACGTCGTCGCGCTCCAGGCCGATCTGCAGCGCCCGCGTCAGCAGCGCGGTGGCACCGGCCTGCGGGTCGGGTGCGTCGGGCTCTTCCGGCTCTTCCGGCTCGGCCGCCCTGGCGCCCCGGCCGCGGCGCTTCGGGGCCGCTTCCGCGGTGTCGGGCCCCGGTTCGGGCGCCGGGACCCCCGGCAGCGCGTCGTAGATGACGAACTCGTCGCACGCCGCCGCCAGCGCGCGGCTCGACGCGCCGGCCACCCCGATGCCGACCACGTACCGGCCCAGCCTCTTGCAGCGCTGCGCCAGCGGGATGTAGTCGGAGTCGCCGGCAACGATCACCACATGCGTCAGGTCGGGGAGCCGGAACATGTCCTCGACCGTGTCGACGGCCAGCCGGATGTCGGCGCCGTTCTTGCCGTAGGCCGCGGCGGGGAACAGCTGCACCAGGTCGACCGCGCGGGCCACCAGCTGCCCGCGGTAGCCGGCGTTGATCTCCGCCGACCAGTCCGCGTAGGCGCGCGTGAGCACGAGCGTGCCGAACGACGACGCGAAGTCGAGGATCGCGCCGACGTCCACCGTGGCCCGGGCCAGCCGCTCCGCATGCTGGTCGAGCCCCTTGGCCTTGTCGCGCTGGAACGAGCTGCGACCGTTCAGCTGGTCGTACCGCGAGATCACGATGTTGTCGAAGTCGAGGTAGACGGCCACGCGGGCCGCCATTGGCTCAGTCATGTACCTCATCTTTGCGGCCATGAAGCGTTCTGCGTCACCTTTTGCGGCCCGCGGCACGCCCTCCGGCGGCAAAGCGGGTATCCCTTGAGGCATGAGCGAGCCGAAGTTCCTGGAGTTGCACGGCGACCGCGTTGCCTACCGTGACGAAGGCCGCGGCGAGGTCCTGCTGTTGATCCATGGCATGGCGGGGAGTTCGGAAACCTGGCGGTCGGTGATTCCGCCGCTGTCGAAGAAGTTCCGGGTGATCGCCCCGGACCTGCTTGGCCACGGCGAGTCGGCGAAACCCCGCACCGACTATTCGTTGGGTGCCTTCGCGGTCTGGCTTCGTGACCTCCTCGACGAACTGGGCATCAGCCAGGCCACGCTGGTCGGCCAATCACTCGGCGGTGGCGTCGCGATGCAGTTCGTGTACCAGCACCCCGACTACGCCAAGCGGCTGATCCTGATCAGCAGCGGGGGACTCGGTCCCGACGTCGGATGGGTGCTCCGGCTGCTCTCGGCGCCCGGCGCCGAGCTGGTGCTGCCGATCGTGGCGCCGAAGCCGGTGCTGATCGTCGGCAACAAGCTGAGGTCCTGGTTGAGAAGCGCCGGCATCCAGTCGCCGCGCGGCGCCGAGATATGGAGCGCCTATTCGTCGCTGTCGGATGCCGAAACCCGGCAGTCGTTCCTGCGGACGCTGCGGTCGGTGGTCGACTACCGCGGCCAGGCGGTCAGCGCGCTCAGCAGGCTGCGGCTGCGCGAGAACCTGCCCATTATGGCGATCTGGGGGGAGCGGGACGGCATCATCCCCGTCGACCACGCGTACGCCGCGCACGAGGCCCGCACGGACGCCAGGCTGGAAATCCTGCCCGACGTCGGCCACTTCGCGCAGGTGGAGGCGCCGAGCCAGGTCGTCGAGCTGATCGAGGACTTCATCGCAAGCGGCGACCGCCGCGGCACGGACAGCCCGCAGCCCAGCTTCTGATCCGCGCCTCGAGCGCCGCACGTCACGGCGAAGTCACGGTTGTGTGTCAGCACCCGCCGCGCCGCGGCGCGCCGTGCAACGGTAGTCGGCCCGCGCTCATACAGTCGCAGCGTCCGACCAGCTCGACGCCGAGCGACCGGCTTTCTGGGGCCTGACGGCTCGCTTTCTCATCGGACACCCGCCCGCAACGGGAGCCTTTGCGCCTTCGAGTCAGGGGAGAGCCCGTGAGCCGATTCACCGAGACGATGTACGCCAACGCCCGCGCCAGCAGCAAGGGCCTGGTCACGGGGGAACCGGACAACCCCGTGCGGCACACGTGGGCCGAGGTGCACGGGCGGGCCCGCCGCATCGCGGGCGGCCTGGCGAAGGCGGGGGTAGGGCGCGGCGACGCCGTGGCGGTGCTGGCGGGCGCACCGGTGGAGATCGCCCCGACGGCGCAGGGCATCTGGATGCGCGGCGCCAGCCTGACGATGCTGCACCAGCCGACGCCGCGCACCGACCTGGTGCGCTGGGCCGCCGACACCACGGCCGTCATCGACATGATCGACGCCGGGACGGTGATCGTGTCCGACCCGTTCATGCCGGCGGCGCCGCTGCTCTCCGAGCGGGGCCTGCGCGTCCTGACCATCGCCGAGCTGCTCGACGGCAGTCCCGCCGAGCCGGTCGCCACGGACGACGACGACCTCGCGCTGCTGCAGCTCACGTCCGGATCGGCCGGGTCCCCCAAGGCCGTGCGGATCACCCACCGAAACGTGGTGTCCAACGCCGAGGCGATGTTCGTCGGCGCGCAGGTGGACCCCGACACCGACGTCATCGTCAGCTGGCTGCCGCTCTTCCACGACATGGGCATGACCGGCTTCCTGACCGTCCCGATGTACTTCGGCGCCGAGCTGGTCAAGGTCACGCCGATGGACTTCCTGCGCGACGTGCTGCTGTGGCCCAAGCTGATCGACAAGTACCGCGGCACCATGACCGCCGGGCCGAACTTCGCCTACAACCTGCTGGCCAAGCGCCTCCGCCGGCAGGCCACCCCCGGCCAGTTCGACCTGTCGTCGCTGCGCTGGGCGCTTTCCGGCGCCGAACAGGTGGAGCCGGCCGACGTCGAGGACCTGATCGAGGCCGGGAAGCCCTTCGGCCTGCGGCCCGAGGCGATCCTGCCGGCCTACGGCATGGCCGAGACGACGGTCGCGACCTCGTTCACCGAATGCGGCACGGGACTCGTCGTCGACGAGGTGGACGCCGACCTGCTCGCGTTGCTGCGCCGGGCCGTCCCGTCGACCGGGGGAAAGGCGCGCCGGCTGGCGGTGCTCGGGCGGATGCTCGCGGGCATGGAGGTCCGCATCGTCGACGAGTACGACGCGCTGCTCCCGCACCGCGGGGTCGGCGTCATCCAGGTTCGCGGCGAATCGGTCAGCCAGGGCTATGCGACGCGGGCCGGGTTCGTCTCGGCCCAGGACGAGCAGGGTTGGTACGACACCGGCGACCTCGGCTACCTCACCGAGACCGGCGGCGTCGTGGTGTGCGGCCGGGTGAAGGACGTCATCGTGATGGCCGGCCGGAACATCTACCCGACCGACATCGAACGGGCGGCCGCACGGGTGCCCCGGGTTCGGCCCGGCTGCGTGGTGGCGGTGCGACTGGACGCGGGGCGGTCTCGCGAGACCTTCGCCGTGGCGGTCGAATCCGCGGCGTGGCAGGACCCGGAGGCGGCGCGCCGCATCGAGCGGCAGGTCGTGCACGAGGTCGTGGTGGAGGTCGGCGCCCGGCCCCGGAACGTCGTCGTGCTCGAGCCCGGGATGATCCCGAAGACGCCGTCGGGCAAGCTGCGGCGGTCCTACGCCCTGGCGCTGGTCAGCTGACCCCGGACCGGGGAGCCGCCCCGGACGAATCCCGCAAGAATCCCGCAAGCATTCGGCGAAAATCCGGCAAGCGGGGCGCGCCAGCCTGTTCCCGTGAACGGCACGCATCCCCCTACATGGGCCACGCGGATCACAGCCATGGTGGGCGCCCTGGCGGCTGGCGCGGCCCTGAGCGCTGCCCCGGCCCGGGCCGAAACGCCCGCGGGCCCATCCCCGGCCCAGCTCCATCCGCTCGGGCCGCCGCCCGCGTTGGCGGACGACGCGAGGTCGGAGGTGCAGGACTTGCTGGCGCAGATCTCGGATCTCGACGACAACTGGGAGGGACTCACGCCGGCCCAGCGGCAGCAGCGGTTCAAGGGGCTGCAAGACCAGGTCACCGTCGTCCAGCGGGATGCGCAGGCCCTGCCGCCCGGCCAGCAGCTGGAGGTCGAAGGGATGCTGATGTCGGCGATCATGAGGCTGCTCGACATCGGCAGGAAGATGCGGGCCTCGAGCTAGGGGTGTGGTTTTTCGAGCGCCGAAATTGCCGCTGTGGTCACGGTCCGGGTCGAAGCGCAGCCCTGACGGCACCATCGGCGGTTGGCGCCCGGAGAGCTGGGGGTTCAGCCCGCCGCCCGGCTGGACACCTGGGGACGGTCGCGTGCCCCCAGATTCGTCGCGGTGGTGACGACGGCCCGGTCGATCTGACGCAGCGCGTGCACGGCGTTGACGAATCGCCGGGTTTCGGGGCCCGGCGCGGGCTGCCCGTCCTGCCGGTGGGCCAGGCTCTCGGCGCGGTCGAGCTCGTCGGTCACCGAGACGATGGGGGGCTCGTGGGCGCCGTCGATCGCCTCGACGAGGGTGTCGATGTTGCGCCGGGTCTGCGCGGCGGCCGAGATGAAGGCGTCAGCGAACGCCTGCGAGCCGGGCGGAATGCGGTAACGCTCGGCGCTGCGCGCCAGCGACCGCCCGAAGTGATCGCACGCGGTGAACAACCGCAGGCCCCGGCGAACGTTGCGCCGTCCCGCGATCCCCGCCACCCCGGACAGCAGCGGCTTGGCGCTGACCCGGAACTGCTGCAGCTTGCGGTCGAGTTCGCGCGCCCGGTCGGTGGGGCTCGCCGCGTCGTTCGCGCCGAACATCGTCGCGGTGGAGACCTCGATCAACGCTGACAACGCCGTCAAAAACGCGCGGGCGTCGGCGCGGATGGCGGTTCGGGTGTGCGTCGGCAGCACCAGGATGGCGACGCTGGCCCCGATGACGGCGCCGACGGCGGTCTCCTCGATCCGCAGCATCAGCACGCCGAACGAGAATTCGCCGAGCAGCCCGTACAGCAACGCCAGCATCGTGGTGATCCAGAACGTCATCAGGCTGTAGGTGACGGTGAGGAAATAGAAGGCGCAGAACAGGCACACGAAAACGGCCACCAGCGAGGCCGTCTTGTCGCCCGAGAGCAGCGTGGCCACCAGCACGCCGCACGGCACGCCGAGCAACGTCCCGAGCAGGCGCTGCCAGCCCTTGGTCAGGGTCTCGCCCCACGAGTTGGTGCCGGCGAAGATCACGAACGCCGCGATCACCGCCCAGTACCAGCGCGCGGGTGACACCAACTCGCCGGCGACGATCGCCAGCGACGCGACGACGGCGACCTGAACGGCTTGGCGCGTCGTGGGCAGCAGCCCCCGACGTTCCACCGCGGCCCCTTCCGGGGCGGGGTCCGCCGGCGCGGGCGCGACATCGACGGTCGCGAGGTGGTCCCCGGTGGCGGCGCGCTCCACGAAGGCGCGCACCTCCGACGTGGCCTTCGCGGCGTTGATGATGGCCAGCGCCAGGCGCCGGACGGCGGCGGTACCGGGGTCGTCGGCCGCGGTGTCCACGTCCCCGTACCCCTCGTCCAGCAGTCGCTGCGCCTGGGCCGCAGCCTCCCGGAGTCCGTCGGGTTCGGGAATGCGGATCGCCCGCGACAGCTGGGAGAGCGCCCCGACCAGGGCGGCGCGTGCGGCGGGCGGCACGGGGTGTTCGGAGGCGACCGCCGCGGCCTGCCGGCCGGCCGTGGCCACCCACTCGATGGCCAACTCGGCGTCGAACAACCACGGGGCCACCTGTTCACTGGTCACCCCGGGCCATAGCGTGGCCGGCTCGGCCGTGTCCTCGACCTGGCCCTGCAGCAGCAGGGCGGTCTCGTTCAGCCGGAGCGTGCGGGCCCGCATCCGGCGCCGCCGGCGCTCGTCGACGCGGCCGGTGCGCACGGCCTCCGCGGTGGTGTCGACCACGATCGCCATCCGCGCCCGCAACGCCCGGATGGTGGCGCGCAGCACGCTCTCGAGCCGGTCCGGCAATACGAGCGCGGTCATCACGTACGTGCACACGGTTCCGACCGCGACCGCGCCGATCATCCAGGGCAGCTCCGAGACGCTGGCCCGCAGATACAGGGTGAAGAAGTAGGACATGAACGCGACCATGCCCAGCGCCCGACCGCGCGGTCCGTACCGGCGGACGTACACGGCGGCGAAGACGATCGCCACGAAGGCGGCGTCGGCGGCCAGGGGATGCGACGCGAGCAGCGCCGCGGTGGTGATCGACAGGGCGGCCGGCACGGGCAGCAGCGCCATCGTGATCCGCTGCTGGCGCGGGTCCGGCTCGTTGACCGATCGAGACGCCACCATCGTGATGACGACGCCCAGCAAGGCGACGGTGAGCGGCTGCCCCGTCGCCCGGGTCATCAGGGAAAGGACCAGCAGCGAGCAGCCCAGCGCGGCCGTCGTGCGCGTCGCCATCCGCAGTCGAAGCAGCCCGGGATCGGAGCCGATCACCCAGTTGCGGGCTCGCTCGTAGAGAACAGTTATCGCCTGACCGCCTTCCTCGCGCTTGCTTGACATGGTTACCCAAACCGGTCGGCGACGGCCAAGCTAGTGTTCGACATCGTGACGGGGCCGACGCGGACGAAGCTGGCCGACGGTCGTGAACTGCTCTTTTTCTCGCTGCCCGGGCGCCTTCCCGCCCCGGTCGAGGATCGCCGGCCCCTGCCCGAACGCCGGCCCGACCAATCCCAACTGCGCTTCGACCGGTCAACCGGGCAGTGGGTGATCGTCGCCGCCCTGCGCCAGGACCGCACGTACAAGCCGCCGCCCGACCAGTGTCCGCTGTGCCCGGGGCCCACCGGGTCGACCAGCGAGGTCCCCGCCCCCGACTACGACGTCGTCGTCTTCGAGAACCGGTTCCCCAGCCTGTCCGGTGCCGGCGTCGTCGCGCCCCCCGGCCCGGAGGGCTTCGTGTCCGCGCCGGGGCACGGCCACTGCGAGGTGATCTGCTTCTCCAGCGACCACACGGGTTCGTTCGCGCGGCTGGCGCCGCCGCACGCCCGGCTCGTCGTGGACGCATGGCGGCACCGCACCGCCGAGCTGGTGGCCTTCCCGGGCATCGAGCAGGTGTTCTGCTTCGAGAACCGCGGCGAGGAGATCGGCGTGACGTTGACCCACCCCCACGGCCAGATCTACGGCTACCCGTACCTGACGCCGCGCACGTCGGCCATGCTCGAGCAGGCCCGCCGACACCGAAAATCCCACGGCAACAACCTGTTCGCCGACCTGCTGGCCCGCGAGGTCGCCGAGGGCAGCCGCGTCGTCGCGCGCACCGACACCTTCACGGCGTTCGTTCCGTTCGCGGCCCGCTGGCCGGTGGAGGTGCACGTCTACCCGAACCGGTTCGTGCGCAACCTCGTCGAGCTCACCGACGACGAGTTGGACGGCTTCACGCAGATCTATCTCGACGTGCTGGCGCGGTTCGATCGGATGTATGCGGGCCCGCTGCCCTACATTTCGGCGCTGCACCAGTACGCCGACGCGCAAGAGCAGGCCGATGGCTACTTCCACGTCGAACTGATGTCGATCCGCCGCGGCGCCGCCAAGCTCAAGTACCTGGCCGCCTCCGAATCCGCGATGGGTGCGTTCATCAGCGACGTCACGCCCGAAAGCGTGGCCCAGCGGCTCCGGGAACTTGGCGGGAAGCCGCGATGACGGTCCGTTACGGCGCGCCCGGCCGGATCAACCTGATCGGCGAGCACACCGACTACAACCTCGGTTTCGCGCTGCCGATCGCGCTGCCGCAACGCACCGTGGTGACGTTCACGCCCGACGGCACCGACGGGATCACCGTGCACAGCACGCGCGCGCAAGGCGCGGTCAGGTTTCCGCTCCAAACAGTTCCCGGCCAGGTCACCGAGTGGGCCGCCTACGTGGCCGGGGTGGTGTGGGCGCTACGGCAGGCCGGGCTCCCGGTGCCCGGCGGCACCATGTCGATCACCAGCGACGTGCCGATGGGATCGGGGTTGTCGTCGTCCGCGGCGCTGGAGTGCGCGGTGCTGGGCGCGATAACGCAGGCCACCAACGTCCGGATCGACGCAAAGGAGCAGGCGCGGCTCGCCCGGCGCGCCGAGAACGACTACGTCGGCGCCCCAACCGGATTGCTCGACCAGTTGGCCGCGCTGTTCGGTGAACCGGCGACGGCGCTGCTGATCGACTTCCGTGACCTCACCGTCTCGCCGGTGGTGTTCGACCCCGAGGCGGACGGAGTGACGCTGCTGCTGATCGACTCGCGGGCGCCCCACGCGCACGCGGACGGCGAGTACGCGGCGCGCCGCAAGTCGTGCGAGCGGGCGGCCGCCGACCTGCGGGCGTCGTCGTTGCGTGAGGTCTGGGATCGCGGGCGCGCGGAGTTGGACACGGTTCGCGGCTCGATCGATGCTCGCCGGGCGCGCCATGTCCTCACCGAGAACGGCAGGGTGTTGGACTTCGCGACGGCGGTCGGCGCTTCCGACTTCGTCGAAGCGGGGCGGCTGATGAGCGCCTCCCAGGTGTCCATGCGCGACGACTTCGGCATCACCACCGAACACATCGACCTCATCGCCGACACCGCGGTGCGGGCGGGCGCCCTCGGCGCTCGGATGACCGGCGGCGGGTTCGGCGGCTGCGTGATCGCGCTGGTGCCGGCCCGGCGGGCGGACGCCGTCGCCGAGACGGTGCGGCAAACGGTGATCAGCGCCGGACACCCGCGCCCGGTGATCACTCCCGCTCGGGCGGCCGCGGGTGCCGGGCCGGGCGGGTAGGCCGCGCCCGTTAGCCGCGAGCTCGAGTTATAACGTAACGGGTGTGAGTGTGACCGCGTGCGCACTGTGTGGCCGGAGCTTTTCGGCCCGGTCGGACGCGGTGTACTGCTCGTCGGCGTGCCGGCAAAAGGCGCACCGCGCGCGCGCCGCGCGCCGGACGGCCGTGTTGCGGGAGCGCCTCGAGCGACACGTCGGATTCGAGCGCTCGCTGCAGCGATCGGTCTCACGCTCCCTGGAAGATTCGCGGCGGCAGGTCGATCGCTCCCGCGAGTTGCGCCGGGTCGCCGAGATCCGCATCCAGCGGACCGAAGCCCTTCGGCAGGAAATCGCCATGGGCCGCGCGGAGCCGTATCCGACCCCCCCGACGAGGCGCACGCCATGACGTGGGCACTGGACGGCCAGACCGGGGCCGTCGAGCGGGCGCTCGCGGGCGGTGTTCCCCAGCGCGCGGGCTGGTTCCGCTTCTATTTCGAGGATCAGCGCTGGGAGTGGTCCGAAGAGGTTCAGCGGATGCACGGCTACGAACCCGGGTCGGTGACGCCAACCACCGAACTGGTGCTCGCGCACAAGCACCCCGACGATCGGGACCGGGTGGCCGCCGGCATCAACGACATGGTCGAACGCCGGGGCGCGTTCAGCACGCGGCACCGCATCATCGACACCGGCGGCGCCACCCACGATGTGGTCGTGGTGGGGGACCAGTTCTGCGACGACAACGACGAGGTCATCGGCACCCACGGCTTCTACATCGATGTCACGTCCCCACCCGCTGCGGGCTCGGAGGACGTCATCAGTGCAAAGGTCGCGGCGATCGCAGAGCGGCGCAGCGTGATCGACCAGACCAAGGGCATGTTGATGCTGGTCTACGGCATCGACGACGCCGCCGCCTTCGATCTGCTCAAGTCGCTGTCCCAGGTGCGCAACATGAAGCTGGGGCCGCTCGCCGAGCAGATCGGCAAGGACTTCACGGAGTTGAGCCGCGAGGCGATCGGTTGCCGGGCGCAGTTCGACCAGCGGCTGTTGACCGCCCACCTGCGCGTGTCCGGCTGAGCGGCAACGCTATTCGGTGGGCGTGAACCGCACCGCCGCCAAATGGAGCCGGCCGACCGCCTCGGCGAACTCCTCGCGTGTCGGGATTCGCTGGTCGCGGAATTTCAGCCCGATCATGCGCTGCGCGTGCCGCACGCCGTACGCCTCGGTGCAACGCAGGAAGAGATCGGTGACGGTGCCGCGGTCACGGATGAGATCCCCCCGCATCGCGATGGCCCTGCCGTCGTACACCACCCGGGCGGGGGCGCCGTCGCGGAAATTCTGCTTCCAGGCGGCCCCCGTCAGCGCATAGAGGTCGCCGTCGATCAGGTGGGCGCTGACCGGAATCGAGAACTGCCGGCCCGTCTTTCGTCCGGTGAAGTCCAACACCATCAGCTGCTTGCGCGCGGGTCCGGCCAGCGGCGTGCGCAGCAGCACACGTAGGGCCGGATTGACCAGACGCATCAACGCCGACGGCGGGTGCCCGGCGTCCACCGCATACGGCTGGTCTGCCATGGAGTACACGCTAAGGGCAAGGAGCTGCGCGCGATAGGGGCGCCGCGTCAGCGCAGCGCGTCCATGGCCGCGCCCAGCCGTCGCAGGGCCTGCTCGGCGAGCTTGGCCATGGAAGTCCGATTCCCGGGCCGCAGCCAGCGCTGGAAGGCGTCGCCGAGGGCGAGCGCGCCGACTTGGGCGGCGAGGTTCGCGGTGGGCGGGTCCACGCCGCGCTTGACCAGCGCGTCGGCCATCGCCGCGGTGAGTGCGGCGGCCTTGAGCAGGTCGCGCTCCTTCAATTCCGGATTGGCGTCGATGACCGCCTGGCGGGTGGCCAGGAACTCGCGACGGTCGTCTGCGAAGCCGGCGGCGAAGACGGCGAGCGCGGCGCCGATCGCTGTCATGGGGGTGGCCCCTGCAGGGGCGGCCACGATGGCGTCGGCGAACATCTCTCGGTACGTGTCCTGGCCGTGGAAGAGGATCTCGCGCTTGTCGGCGAAGTGCCGAAAGAAGGTCCGTTTGGTCAGTCCGGCGCGCTGCGCGATCTCGGCCACTGTGACGTTCTCGTAGCCCCGCTCGGCGAACAGCGCCACGGCGGCGACCCCTAATCGCGCGGCCGTGTTGGGTTCCCACCGGCTCATGGGCCGCATTCTAGGACGCCACTCCAACCATGGCACCAAGTGTCATCGCGGTGTAGCCTGATGTCACTTGGTGACATTGAAGTGGGCGTTTCGGCACCGCAGGTAACCGCCGGGCAGACGGGAGTATTCAACGCACCGCCGCTGCACCGGCGAACGCTGGCCTTTCTCGAATCCGTTCTTGAGCTGCCCCCACTCCCCCGAGAACACTGATCGGAGAACGCAATGCCGACCTTCAAGCGCATCCAGTACCGCCAATACGGCGGACCGGAGGTCATGCGGCTCGAAGGCTTCGAGCCCGAAGAACCGGGCGCCGACGACGTCCGCGTCCGCGTGCGAGCGGCCGCCGCCAACCCGATGGACTTCGGGATCCGAAGCGGCGCAATGAAGATGGTCACCGGCCGTAGCTTCCCGCGCGGGATGGGATATGACTTCGCCGGCGTCGTCGAGGCCGTCGGAGAAAGCGTCACCCGGGTGCGCGTCGGCGACGAAGTGCTGGGCGGAGCCTCGATCAAGCGGTCCGGTGCGTTCGCCGACGTGGTCGTCGCCGACCAGAAGGGCGTCGTCAACAAACCCGCCGGGTTGTCCTTCGAGGCGGCGGCGGCCGTTCCGACCGTCGGCCTGACCGCCTATCAGGCCGTCTTCAAGACCGGACAACTGCGCCCCGGCGATTCGTTGTTCGTGCACGGCTGCCTCGGGGGAGTCGGCCGCTCGGCCGTCCAGCTCGCGTCCGGACATGGGGCTTCGGTGGCGGGCAGCTGCCGCGCCGGCTCGTCGGAGGAGGCTCGTGCCCTCGGGATCGATCCCGTCGTCGACTTCGACTTCGACCCGGCCGCCCTCGGGCGCCGATTCGACGTCGTGTTTGACACCGCCGGCACGCTGCCGGTCGCGACGGCGCGCCGGCTGCTGGCACCGCGCGGCCGAATCGTCAGCGTCAAGCCCAGCGCGTCGAACATGGTCAGAAGCGCCCTGCCGGGACCGTTCCACGTCGTGATCGCTCAAGCCGTGACCGCCGACATCGAGGCGATCGCGCGGGCCGCCGGCGAGGGTCAGCTCCGGCTCCCGATCGCCCGGGTTGTGCCGCTGTCGGAAGCCATCCCGGCGCTGACGGAACTGGAACGCATCGGCACCCCGACACGCGGCAAGCTCATCGTTGTGCCCGGATGAGTCACGATTAAGGTGCATTCATCTCGCAAACCGCCGCGCGAGTACGGGCCGATCCAGTAAGAGACAGGTATGAAGCCGCGAAAGGCGCTCTCGGCGCTCGTCGCGGCGACGGCCGTCCTGGTCGCGTTTATCGCGGCGGCCCCACCCATCGCCTACGACGGCGAGCCCAGCTTCGTCGCCAACCCCGTCGAGCATGTCGACACCCTCATCGGCACCGGGACCGGCGGCGAGATCGTGGGCGAGATCAACAATTTTCCCGGGGCTTCCGTTCCGTTCGGCATGGTGCAGTATTCGCCAGACACGGTGAACGACTACGCCGGCTACAGCTACGGAAATCCCCATTCCACCGGCTTCAGCATGACCCACGCCTCGGTGGGATGCGCTGCGTTCGGCGACATCTCGATGTTGCCGACCACCGCCGACATCGGCTCGCAGCCCTGGAACGCATGGGAGACGATCGCGCACGACGACAGCGAGCAGGGCGTGCCCGGCTTCTACACGGTGCGGTTTCCCGACACCGGCGTGACCGCCGAGCTCACCGCCACCACCCGCACCGGAGTCGGCCGATTCAGCTACCCGCACAACGGGCGCCCCGCCCTGTTCCACGTGCGCGCCGGCGCGTCGCTGGCGGGCAATTCCCGCGCGGCCATGCAGATCGGTGACGACAACACGACGATCACCGGCTGGGCCACCAGCGGAGGGTTCTGCGGCAAGAGAAACACCTACACGGTCTACTTCGCGATGACATTCAGCCAGCCGTTCGTCTCCTACGGCGCGTGGGACGGCTACGGGGTATTCGCCGGAGCGCGCACCGCCGTTTCGCCCTACAGCGGGGGATACGTGTCCTTTCCGCCCGGCTCGGCGGTCGAGGTGCGGACCGCGCTGTCTTACGTAAGCATCGAGGGCGCGCGGGCGAATCTGGCGGCCGAGAGCGGGCCGACCTTCGACGGCGTGCGCGACGCGGCCGTCTCCCAGTGGAATACCGCGCTGTCGCGCATCCGGGTGGCCGGCCGGAACGCCGACAACCTGGCGACCTTCTATACCTCGCTCTACCGATCCCTGTTGCACCCCAACACCTTCAACGACGCCGACGGCCGGTACATCGGGTTCGACGGCGTCACCCACACCGTGGCCGCCGGCCACACGCAGTACGCCAACTTCTCCGACTGGGACACCTATCGGTGCCTGGCGGCCCTGCAGGCGCTGCTCTATCCCGAACGCGCCGCCGACATGGCCCAATCGCTGGTCAACGACGCCGAACAGAGCGGGGCGTTGCCGCGGTGGGCGTTCGCCAACGCCGCGACCGGCGAGATGACCGGGGACAACGTCGTGCCGCTCATCGCGAATTTCTATGCCTTCGGGGCGAGGGACTTCGACACCGGGACGGCACTGCGCTACATGGTCGACGCCGCCGAGCACGGCGGTGTCGGCCTGAACGGCTACGTCGAGCGACCCGGCATCGACACCTACCTGGCGCTGGGTTATGCGCCGCAGAGCGCGGCGTTTCGGACCGACGCCCGCATCGCCGGCGCGTCGATCACGCTGGAGTGGTCGGTCGACGACTTCGCGATCTCCCGCTTCGCCGGTTCGCTGGGCGACGCCGCGACCGCCGCGGCGTTCCAGGACCGGTCGCAATACTGGCAGAACCTGTTCAATCCCAGCACTCATTACGTCTCACCCCGCAACGCGACCACCGGACTGTTTCGGCCCGGCCCGGGATTTGTGCAGTCCCGCCTGGGCTTTGGGCAGGACGGCTTCGACGAGGGCAACGCCGAGCAGTACGTCTGGTGGGTGCCGCACAACGTCGCCGGGCTCGTCACCGCGCTCGGCGGCCGCGCGGCCGTGGCCGGCCGGCTGGACCGCTTCACCAAGAAGCTCAACGTCGGCCCCGGCGAGCCGTACCTGTGGGCCGGCAACGAGCCCGGCTTCGCGGTGCCGTGGCTGTACAACTACGTCGGGCAGCCGTGGAAGACCCAGTACACCGTGGACCGGGTGCGCGGGCTTTTCGCTCCCACCCCCGACGGCGAGCCCGGCAACGACGACCTCGGCGCCCTCTCCAGCTGGTACGTGTGGGCCGCGCTCGGGCTCTATCCCAGCACACCCGGCACGCCGATCCTTTCGGTGAGCGCACCGCTTTTCGACCGCGCGGTCATCGCCCTTCCGGGCGGCAGGTCGATCCGGATGTCCGCGCCCGGGGCATCCGGGCCGCATCACCTCCGCTACGTCAGCGGCCTGAGCGTCGACGGCCGGCCCACCGAGCACACCTGGCTCCCGGAGTCGGTCATCGGCACGGGCGCGGACCTCACATTCTCGCTGGCCGCCTACCCCGACAAGGTGTGGGGCACCGCCGAATCCTCCGCGCCGCCGTCCTTCGGGGCGGGCGGTTCGGCGGTGACGGTGAACGTCTCGCGTCCCGTCGTCACCATCGCGCCCGGGAGCACGGGCACCGTCAAGGTCGACCTGCAACGGATGGTCGACGGTGCCGACGGGTACGCGATCACCGGCGCGCCCGCCGACACCGGGGCCACCGGGATCACGGTGGCGCCCGTGTCCGGCCGGTTCGGCGCGGACGGATCGGCCGACCCCGCCGTCACGATCTCGGTCGCGCGGTCGGTGCCCGAGGAGTACCACCTACTGAGCCTCGACACCGCGGTCGGTCAGACCGTGCGCCGGGCGGTGGTCCTGGTGGTGGTCATGGCCGATTCCGACCCGGACTGATCCGGCCGGTCAGATCATCTCGTGCTTGGTCAGCCAGCGCATCACCGGCCAGCCGACGAACACGGGCAACCAGCAAGTCAGGATCCGGTACAGCAGCACCGACGGCACGCCGACCGCCGCCGGCACACCAAAGGCGGCCAGCCCACCGATCAGTGCGGCTTCCACGGCCCCCACGCCGCCCGGTGTCGGGGCGGCTGACGCCAGCGTCCCGCCGACCATGGTCACCACGGTGACAGTGACGAACGTGGTCTCCCCGCCGAACGCTTCGACGCTGGCCCACAGCGCCAGGGCCGCACCCAGAGTCGTTCCCGCGCAACCGATCAGGATCAGCGCCAGTCGCTTGGGCTCGCGGGCGAGCTTCAGCAGGTCGCCCGTGACCTCGGCCAGCTTGGGGCGCACCTCCGTCGCCAGCCACATGCGGAGCCTGGGCACGGACAAGAACGCGCCGATGATCCCCAGTGCGACGCCGGCGATCAGATAGAGCATGGTGGCGCTCGGGACGAAATGCGACAGGTCGGTCGACGCGCCCGCCAGCGCGCTGAACAACACCAGCAGCGTCAGGTGGACGATCACCTGAACCGACTGCTGCAGCGCCACCGCCGCGGTGGCCCGCATGGCGCTCAGGCCGTTCTTCTGCAAAAACCGCGTGCTCAGCGCCAAGCCGCCGACGCCGGCCGGGGTGGTGGTCGCGGCGAAGGTGTTGGCGACCTGCGCGATCGAGAGCGTGAAGAAGCTCACCGTCCCGTCGGCGCAGGCCCACAGCGCCGCCGCCGCACCCACGTAGGTGAGCGCCGACACCGCCAGGCCCAGCACCGCCCACCACCAGTTGGCGTGCCGCAGCTCGGAGAAGAACGTCGGCACCGTGCTGATGAAGGGGTAGGCGACGTAGACCAGCGCGCCGAACAGCACCAGCTGGATGACCTGGCCGCGGGTGAACCGGGTGATTGTCTCGGTCTTGATCTGGTCGGCGCCGGTCTGCCGTTTGACCTCCGCGCGGGCGGCCGAGATGACGGCGCCGGGGTCGGGAATCGATTTCCGGATGCTTTTCGGCACAGCGGTTTTCGTCAACCGTCGGGACGCGTCGAGGATGACGTCCTTGCCGAACGCGTCGATCGCCGCGGCCACCGCCTGCTTCGGGTCGTACAACGCGGACGCCGTCACCAGCAGCTGGGCGATGTCGGACTGGAGTTGCGCTTCGGTGGCGCCGTACTCGGCGCTGAAGAAGTCGCCGAAGAGGACGGCGCCGTCGTCGACCGTGATCTCCTGGCTGCGCAGATCGCCGTGAGAGATCTGGTGCTCGTTGAGGACGCGCAGCGATTCCCAGAGTCGCGCGACGGGGGTCGTCTCCACGCAGTCGTCGATCGGCGCGCCGCGGCGTGGCTTGTGCGAGTAGAGCATCCAGCCGCGGCTCAAGGGAGCCACGGCGATCGTCGTCGTGTTGGCCAATCCCAGGTCACCGATGGCGATCGCCATCAACGCGCGATGCTCGACGGCGCGGCGCATGGACGCGACCAGGGGCGCGGTCTCGGCCTCGCGCAGCCGCAGCTTGCCCCAGACCTGGCGCAGTGCGCCGCCGCTGCGCTGGTGCGGCCCGTAGAGCTCGATCACCGCCGAGCCATCGGGGTGGTCGCATTCCCCCGACAACACCAGCGGTCCGCGCCCGGCCGGTCGCACCACGGCGAGGCGGGAGACGACGAAGCCGCGCTTGGCCATCGCCCGCACGGCGGCCTCCAGCGGCACCTCCAGCGCGGGTGTGCCGACCACCAGCACCACCAGCGAGCCGACCACCCACCCCACCGCCAGGCCCAGCAGCGCGCGGGCCGGCACGATTGCGCTGACCACCAGGTGGATCGGCACGAACGCCAGCAGCAGTCCCCACCACCACCGTCGCCATCGCGCCGGTTGCCACGGGCCCGAAACAGTCAGGACGGCCGCGAGCATCGCGATCCAGCGCGGGTCGTCGAGGAACTGGGCCAGCACGGTCTGGAGGCGGTCCGACGCGTCGAAGTGCCAACGGGGTGCGGAAAACCCGTTGCCGCCCAACGACAGTGGGAGCGCCGCCAGCAGGGCCGCCGCCGCGTACGCGCCAAGCAGCTTCCACTGCCGCGCGACGATCAGCCCGATCAGGATCATGAACGGCAAAGCCAGGATCGCGACGCCGTACGCGAGGTAGACCAGGTCGGATTGCCGGGGCGAGAGCACCCCGACGATCTGGGAGATAGACTTTTCCAGCGCCTCCCACTGCGGTCGGGTGATCAGCGAGCTCGTGATCACCGCGGCCAGCAGCACGATGCTCGCGGCGAGGCGCAGGATGTCGTTGGTGCGCCGGGTCAACGGTTGCAGCAAGCTGCCGGAAACGCTGACCTCGCGCCCGTCGACTCGCATCGTCCCAATATCCCTTGCGGCTCGGGCCCCGCTCGGTCGGCGCCCCGACCGACAAGTTAACCGGATACCCCGTTCCGCGAAAGTTTGCTCGCGCCCGGCGCGCGTAGGGTCGGACACGTAGGCGTGCCGGAGAAGGGGAGGGGCGACCGTGGCGAGGACCGACAACGACAGCTGGGAGATTACCGAGAGCGTCGGGGCGACGGCGCTCGGGGTGGCCGCCGCGCGGGCGGCGGAAACCCGCAGCGAGAACCCGTTGATCAAGGATCCGTTCGCGCAGGTCTTTCTCGACGCCGCCGGCGACGGGGTGTGGAACTGGTACTCCGCGGCCCAGCTGTCCCCCGAGGTCCTCGAGGCGGAGCCGCAGCTGCCGTTGCAGAGGCGGGCGATGGTCGGCTACATGGCCTCGCGGACCGCGTTTTTCGACCAGTTCTTCCTCGACGCCACGCATGCGGGCATCCACCAGGTGGTGATCCTGGCGGCGGGCCTGGACTCGCGCGCGTGGCGGTTGGCGTGGCCGGACGGGATCACGGTGTACGAGCTGGACCAGCCGAGGGTGCTCGACTTCAAGCAGTCCACGTTGGCCGGCCATGGCGCGCGGCCCGCCTGCAACCGGGTCCCCGTCGCGGTCGACCTGCGTCACGACTGGCCGGAGGCGTTACAGCGGGCCGGTTTCGACGCCTCGGCGGCGAGCGCCTGGTCCGCGGAGGGCCTGATGCCGTATCTGCCCGCAGTCGCTCAGGACCTGCTGTTCGACCGCGTCCATGGCCTGTCCGCGGTGGGCAGCCGGGTGGCCGTGGAGGCGTTGGGCCCGAAGTTTCTCGACCCGGAGTTCCGGACGAGGCGACGCGAGCGGATGGACCGCATCCGCGCGTTGATGGCCGAGGTGGATCCCCAGCGCCAGGTGCCCCGCACCGAAGAACTGTGGTACTTCGAGGAGCGCGAGGACGTCGGTGAGTGGTTCCGCCGCCACGGCTGGAAGGTGACTGTGACCCCGGCCGACGAGCTGATGGCCGGGTACGGCCGCCAGGCGGCCCGAGAGGTCGAGGACGCCGTGCCCGGGAATCTCTTCGTGGCCGCCCAGCGGGCGTCATAACGTCAAAGTCAACGGCCTCATCGGCCACCACGCGCTGAAAGCTAGAGCCGCCTTCCGGGAATGGTCGAGTCTCCACGTCAGGCGACTTGCGTGGGATGCGCGGTATCGCATGGGCTATCGCTCCCTGGGCTCGCCTGTTGGAGCTGACGGCCTGACGCGGGCTGTGACAACGGCCGACTCCAAAATCGAGGCCGGTGAGAAATCGATCCTGTTGTGCAGGAACGAGGGAACGTCCATTACAACTACCGCCCGCTGCCTGAGATGTTCCTCCCGCCTCGCCATCGCCGGTACCCACGCCGGGCGGCGATGGCGCCGACGACGGCACTGATACACCACACCGCTATCGCCGAATACGCCAGCCACGACGAACGATTCGCGATCGATGCGCCGAGCGCGGTGTAGGCGAACGCCCGCGGCGCGGAGCCGATGAACGAACCGAGGGCCATCTGCCACAACGGCACTCCGAACGCCCCGAAGGCGTAGGAGGCCAGCGCATCCGAAATGCCCGGAACGAAGCGCTGGCCCACGACCGCCCACAGTCCGCGGCGCTCGATCACCGCGTCGATCCGGTCGGCGCGCATCGGGCCCAGCAGCACCCGGGCGCTGTTCGACCCGGCCCGACGCCCGACGCGGCTCGCGACGACCGCGGTGCCCACCGTCGCCCCCAGCGTCACGAAGATCCCGAGCAGGGGGCCGAAGAGCAACCCGCTGCCCGCTGCCAAAATCGAACCCGGCACGAACAACGCGCCCAGGGCCGCCGACAGCACGACATAGGTCAGGGGCGCCGCGGAACCAGTCGCCTCGACCGTCCGCCGCACGTCCTCGACGTTGATCACCCGCGCCACCGCGACGAGGTAGAACATCACCAGCAGGAACGCGCCGAACACCGCGAGCCGCAGGATGTGCGGCCGGCGGGACGCCGGGGCGGCGGCGCCGTCCGTCGTGTCGGTTGTGTCGGTCATGTCGGTCGCGATTCTTCCGTACCTTGCAAGCGCAGCCGCAGCCCACTGGCCCGCACGGCCCGACGCCCGATCGCGGCCCGTATCGAGACCTCGGAGCCGACCACCCGGACCTTGGCCTTCGCCCGCGTCACCGCCGTGTAGAACAGCTCGCGCGTCAGCAGCCGCGAATCCTCCGGTGGCAAAAGGACGGTTATCTCGTCGGCCTGGCCGCCCTGGCTCTTGTGGATCGTCATGGCGTGCATCGTGTCGACGTCACCGAGACGGCTGGTCGCGAAGCTCAGTGGTCCGCCGGCCGCGGCGATGACGGCGCGCAGGTCGTCGGGACCGGCGACCGTTACGCCGGTGTCGCCGTTGTAGATGCGCAGCCCGTAGTCGTTTGCGGTCACCAACAGCGGACGCCCGGCATACCAATGCGCCCACGCCGGCTGGCCGGTCTCCTCGGCGAGCCAGCTCTGCACTTGCGCGTTCCAGTGCTCCACGCCGTACGGTCCCCGCCGGTGGGCGCACAACAGTCGGTGCTCGTCGAGCGCCGCCAGCGCGACGGCGGTGGCGCCCAGCACGGCCGCCTCCCGCAACCGCAAGGCATGCGACATCAGGACCGGGCGCAATCGCGGCGACGGGTCCTCGCCCTCCCCGAACTCGATGTACTCGATGTGCTCGTCACCGGACCGCAGCAGCGTCAGCGCCCCATCGGAATCGCCGACGCGGATTGCGTCGGCCAGGGCGCCGATCGACTCGCCGAATCGGTGCGAGGTGCGCAGCGCCGCGACCCGCACGTCGGACCGCGCCGACAGCCCGTCCACCAGGTCGGCCAGCACCGCGCCCGCTTCCACCGACGCCAGCTGATCGGCGTCACCGACCAGCACCAGCCGCGCGTCGGGGCGCACCGCCTCCAACAACCGGGCCATCATCGTCAGCGACACCATGGAGGTCTCGTCGACCACGATTACGTCGTGCGGCAACCGGTTCGCGCGGTCGTGCCGGAAACGCGTCGAGGATCCCGGCCTGAAGCCGAGTAGCCGGTGCACTGTCACCGCCTGCAACCGCCCCAGCCGCTCGCGGTCGGCGGGGGCAAGGGTCGCAACCTCCTGCGCCACCGCCTCCTGCAGGCGGGCGGCCGCCTTGCCTGTCGGCGCCGCCAGCGCAATCCGTGGCCGGGCCGCCGCCGACGTCTCCGCCTGCTCGGCAACCAACGCCAACAACCGTGCGACCGTCGTCGTCTTCCCGGTGCCCGGGCCCCCGGTGAGCACCGTGATCCGCTGCGACAAGGCGATGTCCGCCGCCTCGCGCTGTTCTTCGAACCCGGCCGGGAAAAGTCGCTCGGAGGCGGGCAACTCGACGGACTTCCCGGGCGTGAGCAACGTCAGAACGTCCTCGCACACCTGGGTCTCCTCCAGCCAGTACCGGTCGAGGTAGAGCAGGCGGTCGTCGTAGAGGCGCAGCACCGGCGGATCATCGAGCAACGGGCTGCGCCGCACCGCGGTCAGCCACGCCGCGTCGTCGGGCCAGGGCAGTTCGGCGGCGCCGACGGTCGCCGCGACCGTCGACAGGTCGACGCACACCGACCCGCCCCGCAGCGCGCGCACCACCAGCGCCGCCGCCAGCGCCACCCGCTCGTCGGGTTCTTTGCCGAGCGCGCACACGCGCTGGGCCACCAGGACGTCCGAGAGGTCCAGCACGCCAGCCACGTTGAAAACCTTCAACAGGCCGGTCGCGGTGACGGCCACGTCGACGTCGGCGGCGGTCACGCCACCCGCCCGGCGTCGAGGAGGTCGGAGAGCGCGGCCACCAGGGCCGGGGGCGGATTCCAGCTGAACACGCCGGCCGGATGCCCGTCGTACACGGGTGTTTCGGCGCCGCACATGCCCCGCAGGAACAGGTACAGCACCCCGCCCAAGTGGCGCGCCGGATCGTACCCCGACATCCGCCACCGCAGAAACCGGTGCAGGACAACGGTGTACAACAGCGCCTGCAGGGGATAGTCGGAGTGCAGCATCGCCTCGGACAACCGGGCCAGGCTGTACTCGGCGGCGCTGTCACCCAGCTGGTTGGTCTTGTAGTCCGCGACGAGATAGCGCCCGCCCGGGAGCCGCAGCACCACGTCGATCGAGCCGGACAGGTACCCGCGCAGCGGCTGGTCACCGAGGCCGGCGGAGCGGAGCCGATCGGCGTAGGACGCCAGCGGATCCTCGGTGGGCAGGTGCACCGCCAACAGTTCTCCGATGTCCGACACGGACACCTCCGGCGCGGCGCCGCGCAGATCGCCTCCCGCCAGGGGGATTTCGAAGTCCATCTCGCGCATTCGGTCGCGCACCCCGATCCGCCGCAGCGTCGCGCTGGCCGTCAGCGGGCCGAGTGGGGTGTCGTGCATCGGCACCAATGCGGTCGCGAGTTCGGCGGGGTCCGCCTCGACCGGCCACCACGCGAAGTGGCGGCGCACCTCCCGCTCCAGCTCGGCCGGCAGGTCCGCCGCGCCGGGATCGGCGGTCTCGAGCACCGCGTGCACCAGGGAACCGAACGTCGCGCCGGCCGGCATCGCCGCGAGCGGGGAGGCGAGATCCGGACCGGAAGCCGGCGCGGTGACGACGACCGCCTCCGCCTCGTCGTCGCGGACGCCGGCCTCGGGTTCGCTGGCGACGCGCGCCCCGGGATGGTCCCTGCCCTCCTCCGCCGCCCGCACCAGCGCCGAATACGAGGTCCGCCGCCAGCCGGTGTCGATCGCGCGGTGGAAGTGGCGCACCTCTAGAGTGCCCGTGGGTGGTGGCTTTTCGGCCGGGGTGGGGGAGCCGATCACCGATTCCTCCACCGACGGGCCGCCGGCTGCCTCCCACCCCCGGAATAACGCCCAGGCGTCCTCGTCGGAGATCCGCGGCGCGCACCGGTCGGGCACCACGGCCTCGCCCGGGGCCCGCCCGCGCAGCAGCCGCGAAAGCCCGCCACTGACTTCGTCTTTCGTCGGCGCCCACCACGTCACCACCTGGCAGCGCGCCCGGGTCAGCGCGACATAGGTCAGCCGGATGTTGTCGCGGGCGGCCTCCAGGCGGTTCAGCTCCTCGACCCCGTGGCGCTCCAGTTGGTCCTCCTTGCCGCCGATGTACAGGCAACGGGTGTCGGTCCCGTCGTGGTAGAGCAGGATGTCGTCGCTGCGGACGTGACGGTTGAACGCGAACGGCAGGTAGACGACCGGGAACTGCAGGCCCTTGGCGACGAAGACGGTCATGATCTGCACCGCGGCGGCGTCGCTGTCGAGGCGGCGGTTGCGCTCCGCCACACCGCCGCGGGTGTCGCACTGCTGGCGCAGCCAATCGCGCAGCGCCGGCACGCCGAGGCGCTCGCGGTGCGCGGTCTCGTGGAGCAACTGCGCGATGTGGGCGAGGTCGGTCATGTGTCGCTCGCCGCCGCGCTGGCCAAGCACCCGCCGGCCCATGCCGGCGACCTGGGCGGCCTCGAACACCGCCGCCACGCCGCGCAACCGCGCGTGGTTGACCCACTCCCGCAGCGTGCCGGCCACCCGGTCGGTCAGCGCGTCGCCCCCGGCCGCAAGGGTTTCCGCGGTCTCGCCAAAGAACATCGTGCAGGCGGCGGCCCGCACCAGCCCGCTGCGCTGGGGCGCGTCGAAGGCCTCCAGCAGGCACAGCCAATCCTTGGCGGCCGCCGAATCGAAGACGTCGGTGTCGCCCGTGTAGACCGCCGGGATGCCGGCGGCGGCCAGCGCGTCGCGGCACGCCCGCGCGTCCCGGTGCTGCTCGACGATCACGGCGATGTCACCCGCCGCGACGCGGCGCCCCGCATAGGTCGCTCCGCTGGCGAGCAATTCCGCGATGTCCGCGGCGAGGTCAACCGGGATGTGTTTGCGCACGGCGTCGATCGGGACGTTGTCGGTGCCCGCGTAGCCGACGGCGTGCCGCTTGACGACGCGCAACCGAAACGGGGCGTTGCGGGGCGCGCCGTCTAGGCGGTGCCCGGCGTGGTGCGCCTCGACCTCGCGGACGACGATCGACGGGTGTCCGAGGGTCGCGCCGGCCAGCACCGTCTGCAGGCGGTCGACGAGAACCTTGTCGCTGCGCCAGTTGACCGTCAGCGTGAAGCGGGCGTCGGCGGTTTGGGCGGCCTTGAGATAGGTGTGGATGTCGCCGCCGCGAAACCCATAGATGGCCTGCTTCGGGTCGCCGATCAGGATCAAAATCGACCGGCCGCTGAACGCGCGTTCGAGCACCTGCCACTGGATGGGGTCGGTGTCCTGGAATTCGTCGACCAACACCAGGCGCCAGCGTCCCCGCATGCGTTCGCGCGCAAGCGAATCCACGGGTTCGAGGGCCTTGGCCAGCCGGGTCAGCAGGTCGTCGTAGCTGAGGATTCCCAACCGCCGCTTGCGATGGTCGAGCTCCGCGAGCACCCGGTTGGCGAACCGCAGCCGGATGCCGGGCTCGCCGTCCGGGTCCGGCTGGGCGGGGCGAAGCTGCGCGCACGGATCGCCGACGACGGCCCGGGCAAGGGCGAGGGCCTGCGGGTAGCTCAGCACCGGATCCGCCTCCTGGCCGCCGAAGTCCGCCAGGTACAGGTCGTCGACGATCTCGGCAACCAGGCCGTCCAGGTCTTCCTCCAGCTTGCCGTCGGTGGCGGTGTCACCGGCCACACCGAGGGATTTCAACACCGAGCCGCAGAATTCGTGGGTGGTGGCGATGGTGGCCGCGTCGAAGTTCGCCAGCGCGTCGCGCAGCCGCCGGGCGGCGAGTGTGCGGTCCTCGTCGTCGCCGCGCGCCAGGTGCCGCAGCAGGTCACTGTCGGCGGGCGCGCGGCTTTCCAGCACCGACACCGCCGCGGAGATCTGGTCGCGCACGCGTTCGCGGAGCTCGCGGCTGGCCGCGCGGTTGAACGTGATCAGCAGCATGTCCTCGAGGACCGCCCCGGTCTCGGCCAGGTACCGCGTGACCAGCCCGGCGAGCGTGAACGTCTTGCCGGTGCCGGCGCTGGCCTCCAGCACCGTGGTGGAGCCCTCCTTCGGCAGCGGCCCGGTCAGGTCGAAGGGATCCATCACACGCTCCCCTCGGCGGCCAGCAGCGGCAGCCACAGGCGGGCGGCGAGTGCACCCAGCCGGGTGTGTTCCCCGGGCATCTCTTCGCCCGGTCGCGGGCCGTCGACCAGCAGCTGGTCCATCCCGCTGGTGGCGCCCCAGACCCGGGCGTGCGCGCGCTCGTCGTTCTCACCGGGGTGAAACCGGGTGGACTCCCACTGCGCCCGCGCCGCCGCATACGGGTGGTCGCCGTCGCGGCGCGCCTCCGCCCAGGCGCATGATGTCTTCAGCGGCAATGGCAGCGGCTCACGCCGGCCCGCGTCGTAGAGCGCCACCAGGTCCCGTGCGACCGCCACGGGTTCCGGAGGGGGCGCGAAAAGCCGTGTCGCGATGCGGTTTCGGCTCCTCCCGCGGCCGATGCACATTGCCGTCCAGTCGCGGCCCGGATGCTGCGCCGCGAGCGCGACCAGGCCGACCCAGGCCGCCAGCACGTGCTTGGGCGCGAGCCTGGAGTAGGTCACCGAAACGGTCCGCTCACCGAACACCGGTGCGACCGTCCCGGTGAGCAAGCGCCCGCCACCCAGGTCGACGCCGACGTCATGCGCGTCGGGATCGCCCGTCCGGTGTTGCAACGCGATCGCCGCGAGGTCGCGGGCCCGGTCGCGGATCTCCTTGGCCTTGCGCACCCCGAGCCGCCCGGGCGGCAGCGTTCCGCGCCGCCACTCGGCGTGCGCGGCGACATCGGGGTGCATGCCGCGCAGCATGTCACGCAGCATGCGGTCACCGACCGTCCATTCCCGCAGCGCGTCGATCTCGACGGGCATCGCGTCCTCGACCACGTCGACGTCCCAGGGCAACGTGCAGTCGAGCGCGCGGAAGAAACCCTTCACCGGGTCCTTGAAGAAGTCGAGCAGGTCCGCGACCGCGACGTCGTCGGCCGGCGGTGCGGGCAGCGGGCCCGAGATGAACGGCGTTGGCGCGCGGCGCTTTCCCGCGGCGGCCGTGGCGGCGGCGAGCGCGGTGGGATCGAACGTGAACGGCCCGCCGGGTATCAGCCGCCCGGGTTCGACGTTCTTGACGTCGAACGGCTGCAGCGGATGCCTGACGACGATGCGGTCCCGCACCGGCGTCTCGATGGTCTCGTCGAGGGCGTCGAGCAGCTCCGCGAGCGGCACCGCCGGCGGATACGGGTGGCCGGTGTGCTCGTCGTTCCCGGTATAGGTGATCACCAGGGTCTCGGTGGCCGCGCATACCGCGTCCAGCAGCAATTGCCGGTCCTCCGAGCGGATGTCGCGCTCGCCGGTCATCGGTTCACGCGCTAGCGCGTCGTCGCCGTCGGGAACGTTGAGCCGGGGGAACACCTTGTCGTCGAGCCCCACGAGGCAGACCACCCGGTGCGGCACCGAGCGCATCGGCACCATCGTGCACACCGTCAGCGTACCGGTGCGAAAGTTTGCCCGCGTCGGGCGCCCCGCGAGATGCGTGGACAGCAGGGCCTGGATGTCGGGCAGTCGCAGGGCCGTGGGGGGGCGGGGGCCCCCCCCCCCCCCCCCCGCGACTCCGGCGAACTCCGAGCGCAGCTGCGCCTCCTGCCAGGCGTCGGAGGATCTGGTGAGCAGGGCCACACCCTCGGTGAGTGTGTCCAGCCATTCGGTCAATGTCTTTGTGCCGCTTAGACTTTCGCAGATATGGCGCAGCCTGTCGACGTACTCGGCCAGCCGGCCGGCCAGTTCCACCTTGTCGCTGGCGACGTTGTCGAGCGGCAGGGCGGTGTCCAGCCACGCCCGCGAATCGTCCGACATCGCGACGCCGGTGAGGATACGGTCCAACCCGAACCGCCAGGTGTTGTGCAGGACGTGGCCCAGCCCGTACGGCGCACGGTGCGACTTGTCGAACCCCCACCGGATGTTCGCCGCCCGGACCCACTCGGTGATCTGGTCGAGATCGTCGTCGCCGAACCCGAAGCGGGCGCGCACTGGGGCCGCCTGCGCGAGGTTGAGCACCTGGGTGGCGGTAGCGCGGCTGCTCGCGATGTCCAGCAGTCCGGCCGCGACCCCGAGCAGGGGATTGGTCTGGGTCAGGGAGCGGTCGGCCAGCCGGACCCGCAGCTGGTGCGCGGGGTGTCGGGCGCCGGCGGTCTCCCCAAGACCGAAGCCGGCGAGCATCAGGGGCGCGTAGGACTCGATGTCCGGGCACATCACCACGATGTCGCGGGGCTCCAGCGTCGGATCGTCCTCCAGCAGGCCCAACAAAACTTCGCGCAACACGTCGATCTGCCGTGCGGCGCCGTGGCAGCTGTGCACCTGCACCGACCGGTCGCCGGCGGCGAGTGCGCGGCCCGCGCGCCTGACCGCGTTCGCGGCGAGGTCCGACTGTAGCCAGCCCAGCAGGGTAGTGGGAGGCGTTGTGGCGCTTGGCGAGCCGAGGAATTCATCGGTAGCGGTCGCGGCGGGAAGCGCCCGTTGCAGCTCGCGCAGGTCGCGGCCGAGGGTGTGCAGCAGAGGATGGCGCGCCGCGTGCCGGCTCGGATCGTCGGCGCGTGGCATCACCCCGTGCGTGCCGGCGAGCGCCCGCCACAGGTCGTCGCTGGGGTGGGGCAGCCACAGGTGCACGTCGTGGTGGGCCGATAGCGCTCCGAGCAGCTCCACGTCCGTGCGCGCCAGCCGAGTGTGCCCGAACAGCGATAGCCGCGCTGGCAGGTCGGCCGGGCCGTCGTGGAGCCGGGCCAACGTCTCCCGATGGCGAAGGTGCGGCGGATCGGCGGGAACGATCGCCGCGACGGCTCGCCAGAGCTCGGCCTGCCAGGACAGGTCCGGGTCCACTCCGCCCGCATTCCCGTCCGACCAGTCCGCCAGCAGTTGCGGACGCTGCCGGGCGTAGGACGCGAACAGCCCGGCGAGCCGGCGCGCCACCGAATACCGCCGGCCGCGGCGCAGTTCCGCCTCGAACCCCGTCTCGAAGTGACCCAAATGCGTTGCGAGGGTGCGGCACCACGGTTGGTCGAGCGAGCAGTCGATGACCTCCAGCAGCGGCCACGCCAGCGCGTCGGGTGACCAGGGATCGTCACCCTCCGCGGTGCGCCCGGATATCTCGGCGATCAACGCGCCCGGACTGCGAAACGCCACCCCGGCGCACACGCCGTCGGCCGCGCCGCTGCCCGTTCCGCGCCCGAGCAGGTGCGAGAGTCGCTGGCTGAGCCAGCGTTCCACGCCGCGCGCCGGCACCAGCACCAATTCCCCCGCGAACGGGTCGGGTGGCGGCTCGGACAACAACGCGCCGAGGCCATCGGCCAGCAGGTCGGTCCGTTCGGCACGGTGCAGATGAAACGCCATTGCGCTGCCACGATAGACCGGGGCGCCGACATACGGCAGCACCCTCGTCCGCGGACGCGCATAAGCTCGACCGCGAACGGTGAAGGGAGGCTGAGATGGAAGCCTGGGAGGCGATCTGTGCCCGGCGCAACGTGCGCGAATACAAGCCGGACCCGATCCCCGATGCCGACCTGGACCGCATTGCCGAGGCGGGGTGGCGGGCGCCGTCGGCGAAGAACCGCCAGCCGTGGGACTTCGTGATCGTCACGGATCCGGCTCAGCTGCGGGAGCTGTCCACGGTGTGGCAGGGCGCCGGTCACATCGCCGGTGCCGCCGCGGCGATCGCGATCGCGGTGCCGGTCCCACCCGACGAACGCAGGGTGGTCACCGACAACTACGACGTCGGTCAGGCCACGATGGCGATGATGATCGCGGCCACCGATCTCGGGATCGGGACGGGCCACTCGTCGGTGGGCGACCAGGACAAGGCCCGCGCCATCCTCGGTGTGCCTGGCGACCACCTGGTGGCCTTCCTGCTCGGCCTGGGATATCCGGCCGACCGTCCGCTCGCGCCCATCCGCAGGCCGAACCGGCGGCCCTTCGCCGAGGTCGTGCACCACGGGCGATGGTGATGGGAAGCATTCCGGGGTAGCGACCTAAGGCCCTGCTGTCGTCAGCGCGGCTGTGCCAGGGTGGGGGCATGGCCGGCGCCGCGGATGCCATCGGATGGGCGGGTAGGCGCATCGCGGACCGGGTGCCCAAGGCGGACCTGGATCAGCGCGACCCGGACTTCATCCGCGACCAGCTCCCCGGCACCTGGCTGCTGGCCTCGCTGTACTTCCGGGCCGACGTCCGCGGGCTCGACCGCATCCCGCCGCACGGGCCGGTGTTGCTGGTCGGCAACCACAGCGGCGGCAACGTGCCGCCCGACACGTTCGTCTTCACCCTGGCGTTCTGTTCGTACTTCGGTGTCGAGCGGCCCTTCTACCAGCTCGCGCACAACCTGGTCACGCTCTACCCGCCGCTGCGCTGGCTGCGCAAGTTCGGGACCGTGGCGGCCAGCCCCGAAAACGCCCGCCTCGCATTGGAATACGGCGCCGCCGTGCTGGTGTACCCCGGCGGCGACTACGAGGTGTTCCGCCCGTCCTGGCAGCGCCACGTCGTCGACTTCGGCGGGCGGATGGGCTTCGTGCGGCTGGCCCGCGAGACCGGTGTGCCGATCGTGCCGGTAGCCAGCGTGGGTGGGCAGGAAACGGCGCTGTTCCTCGGGCGCGCGCAGTGGCTGGCCAAGCTGCTGCTGCTCGACAGGTTGTTTCGACTCAAGAGCGTGCCCGTCTCCCTGGCATTGCCGTGGGGCCTGAACGTCGGTGACCTGCTGGGGCACATCCCGCTGCCCGCCAAGATCGTCATCGAGGTGCAGGAACCGATCCGCGTGGACGACCCGGCGGTTCCCGACCGGGCGGTGTACGACGCGGTGATCGCCAGCCTGCAGGCCGGGATCGACCGGCTCGCCGCCGGACGTCGCTTCCCGGTGATCGGCTGATGCGCGTCGAGCGCCGGATCGTCGTCAACGCCGATCGCGACGCCGTGTGGAAGGTGCTCAGCGACCCGGATCGGTACCCGTCGTTCCTGGCCCACCTGGTGCACTGGGAGACGCTGACCGAGGGCCCGGCCCGGGTGGGCGCCCGGTACTCCGTGTTGTGGAAGATCGGCTCGATCCCGGTGGGCGGTGTCGCCGAGGTGGTGGAGTTCGACGCGGCGCGCGACCTCGCCTGGATCAACATCACCGGCGTCACCCAGCGCGGGCGGTTCCGGCTGCGCGACGCGGGGTCGGGCCGGACGGCCGTGACGTTTCGGCTCGCCTACAGCTCGGAGGGCGGGTTATTGGGCCTCGTTGCCGACCGGGTTGCGGCCCGCTGGGTCGGTCGGTCCCTCGACGGGAGCCTGCACAACCTTCGGCGCCTGGTCGAGCCGGGGCCGCGGGGCCGCGTCGAGTGACGGCCCGCCGTGCACATGTCACACTTGTCTCGAGGAGGCGATGGGAACGCGGTGGCCCGAGTTTGCTTAACCGGCCACCGCGTTCATTTTCGGTCAGAGCCCGAACTCGGCCTCGATCCCGTCGATACCGGCGCGGATTCCCCTGAGCGCGTCCGCGCGGGCGCGCAATTTGGTTGCGGCGTGGGCGCGTTGGTTCAAGCCGGCGAATTCGCGCGCGGCCTCCTCGGCCCGGCTGACCACAATCTCTGGCGGCACGATCTCGTCGACGAAGCCGGCGGCCAGGGCGGTCTCGCCGAAGAACGTCTTGGCCAGCCCGGCGGCCTGCTGGTACGCCGACGGCGTCAGCCGCAGTTTCATGATCTCCAACGCGGCGTGGGGGATGACCATGCCGATCGCGACCTCGTTGGCCTGGATGTTGTAGGCGTGGGCGGCCACCCGGTGGTCGGCGGAGGCCAGGAGGAAGGAGCCCATCGCGATCGCGTGGCCGGTGCACGCCACCACCACCGGCTTCGGGTAGGTCAACAGCCGATACGCCAGCTCGAAGCCGCCCCGGAGCATGTCGATCGCCAGCTGTACCTCGCCGGACGTCAGGATCTTCAGGTCGAACCCGCCGCTGAACACCCGCTCGTTGCCCGTGATCACCAGCGCGCCGGCGTTGTCGGCGTCCGCCCGGTCGATCCCTTCGTTGAGGGCCTTTTGCATGGTCGGGCCCAGCGCATTGACTTTGCCGTCGTCCATTCGCAGGACCGCGATCGAGTCCTTGTGGGAGTAGGAGACCGGGCCGCTCATGAGTCGCTCCTTGCGATCAGACGTGCTGGGTGTGGTGCTTTCCTAGATCATTTCTCAGATCATTGTCGGCGCTCCCCCAGCGCAGCCTGACATCGGTGGGCGCGTCGACCTGCCGGGCACGCCATCGGTCCTGGGTTTCCCGGACCGCGCCGTTGATCCGCTCGATCTCGCTGCGGAACACCTCGGGGCGGGTTTCCTTGCTCGCGTAGTGAAAGTACGTCAGCAGGCCGCGCAGCAGCTCCAGCTTCTGCTTCTCCCGCTTCGCGAGGTCGTGGGTCGTCATCAGGTCGATCCGCTGCACGGGGGGCAGCTCATCCCAGTCCAGGACCACTCTCGTCTCCAGCGGCGTCCGCTCGCCCCGCCAGAACCGCCACCCGCGTGCCCGGTGGGGCCGGTCGTAATAGACCAGCGTCCCGGTGAAGCGCGACTCGATGCCGCTGCCGATCTCGGCGCGGTCGAGGGCCGAGTCCCACACCATGCGCCATTCCTGGCCGGGCGCCAGTGCCGGCAACTCGCGGGGCAGTTGCAGCTCGACGACATCGGCGTAACCGTCGGTCGCATTTTCGTATTCGGCGACCGTCGGCGGATTGGAAAAGGCGAATCGAATGTCGTAGGCCGCGGTCCGGCCGAAATTGCGGACCACGAGTTCGATGACGTGCCAGTCCGCGGGATGCGGCTCCATGAGCATCGCCACGTGGGGGCGCGCCTGCTCCGCGGCGAGTCCCCGGTGCCGCTTGAGCTGGCGATTCGTGAAGATCAGCGCGATGACTCCGAGCGCGATCGCCCCCCAGGCCGCCCACGCCAACCAGGTGCTGGATCCGACATTGGTGACTCCGTGCCAGCTGTCCTGGATCCACCCCATGGAATCCACCCTCCGCTTATATCACAGTTGCAATCGGCCGGAAATTCTCGCAAATCGTGCGCGTATCCGCTGCCGCCGATGCCATGCTGGCGAGGTCAGCCGCCCATCAACATTCGCCACTGCTCCAGGTTTGCGGCGGCCTGGTACACGTAATTGGAGCGCTTGACCTCCGACAGGGCTGCGCTGCGCTCGTTGGAATACCAGTGCCCCGGGAACACCGTCGGGTCGCCGGGGAGCGTGGCGAGCCGCTGGAGGCTGCGGTACATGTCGTCGCAGTTACCCCCGGGAAAGTCGGTGCGCCCGCAGCCGTCCAGGAACAGTGTGTCGCCGGCCACCAGGCGGCCGTCCAGCAGGAAACACTGGCTGCCCGGAGTGTGTCCCGGGGTGTGCAGCAGCTCGATCTCGATCTCGCCCACATGGACCTTGTCGTGGCCCTCGTGGGTCGTCAGGTCTCCGAGCCCGATCCCGGTGACGCGCGAAACCCACAGCGCTTCATGGGTGTTGACGTGCACCGGGACGGGGGCCCGCTCGAGCAGCTCCGCCAGGCCCTTCAGCTCGAAGCCCATCATCGACCCACCCACGTGATCGGGATGATGATGGGTAACCAAGACGCCCGACAGGTGCATGCCGTCTGCCTCGAGCTGGTCGAGGAGGTCGCCGGCGGCGTAGGCGGGATCCACCACCAGGCAGTCACCGGTCTGCCGGTCACCGATCAGGTAGGCGAAGTTGCGCATCTGCACCGCGATGATGTCGCCGGCGGCGAAATCACGGCCCGAGAGCAATTGGCGGAAGTAGAGCCGGTCCTCTGGCACGTTATCAGCCTAGGACCTGTCGCGACCGTGCCGGCACCAAATTTTCGCCGGAAAGCGCCCGGGAGCTCGCGATTGACCGTTTTCAGAGTGGGTACTGTTGGCGCATGAAGAAGAGGGTCGAGCTGGAGGTCGACACCGACTTGGTCGAAGAGGCGATCCGTCGGTTCCATCTTGCCGACATGCGCGAGGCCGTTCACCTCGCGTTGCGCACCCTGCTCGGCGAGGCGGGCACCGAAGCCGAACCGGACGACGAGTACGACGAGTTCAGCGATCTCAGCGCCTGGGAACCTCGCCGCGGCGGCGACGGCCGGGTGACATAACCCCGGTTCCCGCATCCTGGGGGCTGGTGGTTTGGTGCCGCTGCGAGCCAGGTTGTACCCTCTTTTAGGCCCACGGCAAGCGCCGATTCGGGTGAACGGCCCCCTTAGCTCAGTCGGTAGAGCGTTTCCATGGTAAGGAAAAGGTCAACGGTTCGATTCCGTTAGGGGGCTCGGCGGACGCCGAGCAGGCGTGGCGGCCTGACCCCAAATGGGGTGGCCAGAGGCGATGTAGCTCAGTCGGTTAGAGCGAACGACTCATAATCGTTAGGTCGCCGGTTCGAGTCCGGCCATCGCTACAACACAACAACGCGTTTTGTATAGAGAGATTCGAGAGAGACCGATATGGCGTCCAGTACCGATGTGCGGCCCAAGATCACCTTGGCGTGTGAGGTGTGCAAGCACCGCAACTACATCACCAAGAAGAACCGCCGCAACGACCCGGACCGGCTGGAGCTGAAGAAGTTCTGCCCGAACTGCGGCAAGCACCAGGCCCATCGGGAGACGCGGTAATCACCTGCGCGCAATTACTGAGATCGACTAGGTAGGTTTGAAGCCGTGGGGTTGTCTTCAAGCATCGTCGGGATGCACTACCGCTACCCCGACCACTACGAGGTGGAGCGCGAGAAGATCCGCGAGCATGCCGAGGCCGTGCAACACATGGATGCCTGCTCTTTCGACGAGAAGGCGGCCGCCGAGCTCGGCTACTCCGGGCTCGTCGCCCCGCTCACGTTCATCTCCGTGTTCGGTTATAAGGCCCAGTCAGCGTTCTTCGACCACGCGGGCATCGCGGTCACCGACCAGCAGATCGTGCAGGTCGACCAGGTGCTCAAATTCATGAAGCCGATCGTGGCGGGTGACAAGCTGTACTGCGACGTCTGGGTGGACTCGATGCGCGAGTCGCACGGCACCCAGATCATCGTGACCAAGAACATCATCACTAACGAAGCCGGTGAAACTGTCCAAGAGACCTACACGACCCTGGCGGGGCGTGCGGGCGACGATGGGGAAAAGGGATTTTCACATGCCACTGCGTGAGTTCGATTCGGTGAAGGTGGGCGACCAGCTGCCGGAGAAGACCTACCCGCTGACCCGCCAGGACCTGGTGAACTACGCCGGGGTCTCGGGTGACCTGAACCCGATCCACTGGGACGACGAGATCGCCAAGGTCGTCGGGCTGGACACCGCCATCGCCCACGGCATGCTGACGATGGGCATCGGCGGCGGTTACGTCACCTCCTGGGTGGGTGACCCGGGCGCGGTCACCGAGTACAACGTGCGGTTCACCGCCGTCGTCCCTGTGCCCAACGACGGCAAGGGGGCAGAGCTGGTGTTCAGCGGCCGGGTGAAGTCCGCGGATCCGGACAGCAAGACCGTGACCATCGCGCTCACGGCCACCACCGGGGGCAAAAAGATCTTCGGCCGGGCAGTCGCGTCGGCGAAGCTGGCGTAGCTGATGGCGCTGAAGACCGACATTCGGGGGATGGTCTGGCGCTACCCCGACTATTTCGTTGTGGGCCGCGAGCAACTCCGCCAATTCGCGCAGTCCATCAAGTGTGACCACCAGGCTTATTTCGAGGAAGATGCCGCCGCGGAACTCGGCCACGACAACATCATTGCGCCGCTGACATTCGCGTCGATCCTGGCGAAGCTCGTCCAGCTGGATTTCTTCCGGAATGTCGACGTGGGCATGGAGACCATGCAGATCGTCCAGGTCGACCAGAAGTTCATCTTCAAAAAGCCGATTCTCGCCGGCGACAAGCTGTGGGCCCGGATGGAAATCTACTCGGTGGTCGAGCGTTTCGGCGCCGACATTGTGGTCACCAAGAACGTCTGTCACAACGACCGCGGCGAGCTCGTGCTGGAGGCCTACACCACCCTGATGGGCCAGCAGGGGGACGGCTCCGCCCGGCTCAAATGGGACAAAGAGTCCGGCCAGGTCGTCCGAACCTCGTAATCGGCATCGGTCTGGGCCTCGGAAAATATCTAGTACACTCGGACCTCGGGGTTTTCCCAGCATCAGCGCGCTGTCCGTCGGTTCGCGATCACCGACCGGGGGCGCGCGTGTCATGTAAGCCCCGATAGGTAAGCGCAGGTTGGCCTGCCAACCGCGAAGGGGCGTAGCTCAACTGGCAGAGCAGCGGTCTCCAAAACCGCAGGTTGCAGGTTCAAGTCCTGTCGCCCCTGCTTAACGGCCGGGCCGTGCCATGGTGGACACTGGAAAGGGTGACCACCGCGGTGGGACGGCTCGCAGGCACTAGCAAACAAAGGAGCACGCGGTGAGCGACGAGGGCAACGCTGCCAACGACGCCGCACGCGACGGCGGCGACAGCGACGAGAGCCGCGCCGGCGGCGGTCGGACGGCCGTGGTGACGGAGCCGGCGGCGCGTCCACAGCGCCCGACCGGCAAGCGGTCCCGGCAGCGCGTCACCGATGCCGACCGGGACGCCGACACGGCGCACTCCGGCGAGGCCGAGGCCGCCAAGGAGGACAAGGGGAAGAAGGGCGCGAAGGCCAAGACGGGTAAGAAGCCGGCGAAAGCCAGGAAGCCCGGGGACCGCCCCGCCAACCCCTTCGTGTTCGTCTTCAACTACCTCAAGCAGGTCGTTGCGGAGATGCGGAAGGTCATCTGGCCGAACCGCAAGCAGATGTTCACGTACACCTCCGTGGTGCTGGCGTTTCTGGCCTTCATGGTGGCGGTGGTCGGCCTGGCGGACTTCGGCCTGACCAAGCTCGTGCTGCTGGTGTTCGGCTGAGCGTCGAAAGTGATAGAGAGGACTTACAACCGTGACTACCTTCGACGGTGACACGTCAGCGGGTGAAGCGGTCGATCTGAAAGAGACCGACGAGGCTCCCGACATTTCGGCCCCGGCCGAGCCGGCCGAAACCTCGGCCCCGGCCGAGCCGGCCGAGGATGTTGACCCGGCCGCCGCGCTGAAGGCGGAGCTGCGCAGCAAGCCCGGCAACTGGTACGTCATCCACTCGTATGCGGGCTACGAGAACAAGGTGAAAGCCAATCTCGAGACCCGTGTGCAGAACCTCGACGTCGGCGACTACATCTTCCAGGTGGAGGTCCCGACCGAAGAGGTCACCGAGATCAAGAACGGCCAGCGCAAGCAGGTCAACCGCAAGGTCCTGCCCGGCTACATCCTGGTCCGCATGGACCTCACCGACGACTCATGGGCCGCGGTGCGCAACACGCCCGGCGTCACCGGGTTCGTCGGCGCGACGTCGCGGCCGTCGGCGCTCACGCTCGACGACGTGGTGAAGTTCCTGCTGCCGCGCGGCGCGGCGAAGAAGGCCGCGAAGGGTGCGGCCAGCACCGCCGCCGCCGCCGAGGCGGGCGGCCTCGAGCGCCCGGCCGTCGAGGTCGACTACGAAGTCGGCGAATCGGTGACCGTGATGGACGGGCCGTTCGCCACGCTGCCGGCGACGATCAACGAGGTCAACGCCGAACAGCAAAAGCTCAAGGTGCTGGTGTCGATCTTCGGCCGTGAGACGCCCGTCGAGCTGACGTTCGGCCAGGTCTCGAAGATTTAGTTCGGCATTCAGACAAAGACGAGGAAGGAACACCCAACCCATGGCCCCGAGGAAGAAAGTCACCGGGCTGATCAAGCTGCAGATCGTGGCGGGACAGGCCAACCCGGCGCCGCCGGTCGGCCCCGCGCTCGGCCAGCACGGCGTCAACATCATGGAGTTCTGCAAGGCCTACAACGCCGCCACGGAGAACCAGCGCGGGCAGGTCATCCCGGTGGAGATCACGGTCTACGAGGACCGCAGCTTCACTTTCGCCCTGAAGACCCCGCCCGCCGCCAAGCTGCTACTCAAGGCCGCCGGCGTGGGCAAGGGCTCGGCGGAGCCGCACAAGACCAAGGTCGCCAAGGTGACCTGGGACCAGGTGCGCGAGATCGCCGAGACCAAGAAGACCGACCTCAACGCCAACGACATCGACGCCGCCGCCAAGATCATCGCCGGGACCGCCCGGTCGATGGGCATCACCGTCGAGTAAACGCCCCGCCCGTGGGAGGGCCAGCTTCGGCCCGTTCGCAACCACAACCAACCACGAGATTGGATATCGATGAGCAAGAACAGCAAGGCATACCGCGCCGCCGCCGAGAAGGTGGACCGCGACCACCTGTACACCCCGCTCGAAGCGGCCAAGCTGGCCAAGGAGACGTCGTCGGCCAAGCAGGACGCGACCGTCGAGGTGGCCATCCGGCTGGGAGTCGACCCACGCAAGGCGGATCAGATGGTCCGCGGCACCGTCAACCTGCCGCACGGCACCGGTAAGACCGCCCGGGTCGCGGTGTTCGCCGTGGGTGACAAGGCCGAGCAGGCGCAGGCGGCCGGTGCCGACATCGTGGGCAGCGACGACCTGATCGAGAAGATCCAGGGCGGGTTCCTGGACTTCGACGCGGCCATCGCGACGCCCGACCAGATGGCCAAGGTGGGTCGGATCGCCCGGATCCTCGGCCCGCGCGGCCTGATGCCCAACCCCAAGACCGGCACCGTGACGCCCGACGTCGCCAAGGCCGTCGCGGACATCAAGGGCGGCAAGATCAACTTCCGCGTGGACAAGCAGGCCAACCTGCACTTCGTCATCGGCAAGGCGTCCTTCGACGAGAAGACCCTCGCGGAGAACTACGGCGCCGCGCTCGACGAGGTGCTGCGGCTCAAGCCGTCGGCGTCGAAGGGCCGGTACCTGAAGAAGATCACCGTGTCGACGACGACGGGTCCGGGCATCCCGGTCGACCCGGCCGTCACCCGGAATTTCGCCGAGGCCTGATTTCTCACGCCGAGCGTCGACTTGTGACGCGATTCGGCGGGTAATCGGCGCAACAAGTCGACGTTCGGCGGTAGCTACCCGCCGCATTCCGCGATGCGGCGGCGCAGGAACGCCCGGCTCGGCTCGGATCCGTTGCCGTCCAGCGCTTTTCGATACCATGTGAGGGCTTCGGCGGTCCGTCCGCCGCGCCGCAGCAGGTCGGCACGCACCGTCGCGACCAGCGAGGAGCGGGCCAGCCGGGGATCGCCCGCCACCTCGTCCAGGGCCGCTAACCCGGCGTCGGGGTCGTCGCGGAGACCGACCGCCAGGGCGCGGTTGGCGCGCACGACGGGGGAGTCGGTCATCTGCGCGAGCCGGTCGTAGGCCGCGCAGATGGTGCTCCAATCGGTGTGCTCCCAGGACGGCGCCGTCACGTGCAGCGCGGCGATCACCGCCTGCGGCAGATACGGGCCCGTCGACCCCTCGGCCAGTCGCAACCGGTGCAGCCCGCGGGAGATGCGGGCGCGGTCCCACCTGCGGCGGTCCTGCTCCTCGAGTGGAACCAGCATCCCCGCGTCGTCCACCCGGGTGGCGCGCCGCGAGTCGTGCAGCAGCACGAGGGCGGCCAGGGCGTGTGCCTCGCGCTCGTTCGGCATCAACGCGCACAGCTCGCCGGCCAGCCGGACCCCTTCGTCACACAGCTCGTCGCGGATGGCCGACGGGCCGGCGGTCGACCAGTAGCCCTCGGTGAAGACGGAGTAGACGCAGCCCAGCACGTGCGGGGTGCGCTCGGGCAACAGCTCGGCGGGCGGCACGCGCAGCGGGATGTTGGCATGCCGGACCTTGTTCTTGGCCCGGGTGATGCGCTGCCCGACGGCGGCCTCACTCTGCAACAGCGCACGGGCGATCTCGGGAACCGTCAGTCCCGAGACCAGCCGCAGCGTGAGCGCGAGCTGCGACTGCCGATCCAGCGCCGGGTGCGCGCAGGTGAACATCATCCGCAGCTCGTCGTCGCGCACCGGATGCGGTTCGCTGCCGTCGGTGCGCGCCCGGATCTCGTCGACCACGGCCGCCAATTCCTTTCCCGGACGCGCTGATTCGCGGCGCAGCCGATCCCGGGCGCGGTTGCGGGCGACGGTCACCAGCCACCCGCCGGGATTCTCCGGTGGCCCGTCGCGCGGCCAGCTGCGAAGCGCCTCCGCGCAGGCCTCCTGGACGGCGTCCTCCGCAACGGTCAGGTCGCCGGACCACCGCGCGAGCGCGGCGACGGCGGGCCCCCATTCCCGGCGGAAGACGCCGTCCAGGCTGCTCATTCGCCCAGTTACAGACCGGACATCCCGGCCAGCTGGCGCAGTTCCACGGCCGAGGCGGGGATCATCGCCGCGAGCTTCACGGCCTCGTCACGATCGGCGGCGGACAGCAGGTAGAAGCCGTTGGCCACCTCGGCGCCCTCCGCGTAGGGACCGTCCGTCACCAGGACCTCACCGTTGCGCACCCGCACGGTGGTCGCCGTCGACCGGTCGTGCAGCGCGGCGCCCCCCACCATGTGATCACCCGCGGCGGCGGCAAACTCCGCGTGCCGGGCCGCGACGGCATTCCACTCGGGTGTCCCCGGCGTGTGCGCGGACTCGGGCGGCTCGAGGAGCAGCGCGAGCCAGTCGTCGCCGGTGGGGCGGCGGGCCGGTTGGAAAGGATGGACCGTCGGCCGCACGTCAACCGCCCCGTAGTGCGCGACGGGGACGCCACGGGCCAGGGTCAGCGCCTCATCGAGGTTCTCCGCCTCGAAAACGTAGTAGCCGCAGGCGACCTCGGCGCCCTCGGCGAACGGCCCGTCGGTGATGACCGGCGCGTCGGGACCGCCGGCGACGCGGACGCCCGTCGCGGCCGGCAGCAGCGCATCGCCGGCCAGGATGGCCGAACCGGCCTTGGCGTGGAAGTTCTCGAAGGCGGCCATCATCTCGGCCCGCTCGTCGGGTGTGAGGTTGGGTTCCCTGCTGATCAACAAGGCAAAGTACTGCATGTGTCGTCACCTCCGGTAGTGAGCGAAACCTGAGTGTTTCACTCTCTACCCGATCGACGAACGGCGCGGCGCCGATCCGACACCGACGCAGGAATTACGCCCCGACTAGTTCGAGGCGCCTGGCTTGAGGTAGGTCACCAGGCGGACGTCGAGCATCTCGTCGGTGAAGTAGTGTTCGCAACCGCGCAGGTACTTCATGTAGCGGTCGTACACCTCTTCGGACGTGATCTCGATGGCCTTGTCCCGGTTCGCCTCCAGCGCGTCACCCCAGATGCGCAGGGTCTTGATGTAGTGCGGCCGCAGCGAAAGGCTCTCGGGAACAACGAAACCAGCCTTCTCGCCGTGCTCCACCATCATCTCCGCCGACGGCAGGCGGCCGCCGGGGAAGATCTCGGTGATGATGAACTTGATGAAACGCGCGGTCTCGAAGCTGAGCTTCTTGCCGCGGGCGGCCATGTCGAACGGGTGGTAGCCGACGCTGCTCTGGATGGTCATCCGGCCGTCGTCGGGCATGATGTCGAAGCACCGCTTGAAGAAGTCGTCGTAGTTCTCGTGGCCGAAGTGCTCGAAGGCCTCGATCGACACGATCCGGTCGACGGGCTCGTTGAAGTCCTCCCAGCCGTGCAGCCGGATGTCGCGCGACCGGGTGGTATCGAGCGCCCCGAGCACCTGCTCGCAGCGGGCGTGCTGGTTCTTGGACAGCGTCAGGCCGATCACGTTGACGTCGAAGCGTTCGATGGCCCGCCGCATGGTGCTACCCCAGCCGCAGCCGATGTCGAGCAGGGTCATGCCCGGCCTGAGGTCGAGCTTGTCCAGGTTGAGGTCGATCTTGGCGTACTGCGCCTCCTCGAGCGTCATGTCGTCGCGCTCGAAATACGCGCAGCTGTAGATGCGAGAGGGGTCCTGGAACAGGGCGAAGAAGTCGTCGGAGACGTCGTAGTGCGCTTGGATGTCCTGGAATTGGCGCGTCCGCGTCTTCGCCGCGCCCGGTTGATCAGCCATGTTCGTCTTGTTCTCCTGGATGAAACTCACCGCCAAAAAACACAGGGTTCGGGGCGTGTTATCTGACGCGCAACGATACCGAAGTTCACTTCTCCAACGTGAATTGGTTGCAGTCGATGTAACCCATCCGGAAGGCCTTCGCGCAGCCGGTCAGATACTTCATGTAGCGGTCGTAGACCTCTTCGGACTGGATGGCGACGGCCTCGTCCTTGCGCGCCTCGAGCGCCTCGGCCCAGAAATCCAGGGTCTTGGCGAAGTCCAGCTGCAGCGACTGGCGGCGCGCCACCTTGAAGCCGACCTTCGTCGCGTGCTCCTCGACGGTCTCGATCATCGGCAGCCGGCCGCCCGGGAAGATGTCGGTGACGATGAACCTGATGAACTTCGCCATCTCCATCGTCAGCGGTATCCCGCGCTCCATCACCTGCTTGACGTGCAACCCGGTGATCGAGTGCAGCAGCATCACGCCGTCCGCGGGCAGGGCGTTGTAGGTGAACTCGAAGAAGTCGTCGTAACGGTGAAAACCGAAGTGCTCCAACGCCTCGATCACGACGATGCGGTCGACCGGGTCGGTGAACTCGGCCCAGTCGCTCAGCAGCACCCGCCGCGAGCGGTCGCTGTCGATCCCGTCGAGCACCTGCTGGCAGTACGCGTGCTGATTCTTCGACAGCGTCAACCCGATGACGTTCACGTCGTAGCGCTCGACGGCGCGCTTCATCACCGAGCCCCAGCCGCAGCCGACGTCGAGCAGCGTCATCCCCGGCTGCAGGCCCAGCTTGTCGAGGGTCAGGTCGAGCTTCGCGAGCTGCGCCTCGTGCAGGTTCATGCCCTCGCGCGGGAAATACGCACAGCTGTAGGTGCGAGTCGGGTCCACAAAGAGCGCGAAGAACTCGTTCGACAGGTCGTAGTGCGCCCGGACATTGTCGAGGTTCGACCGCTTGAGCGTGGCCCCCACCCGATTCTCGAACATGATGTCCTCCCGACTGGACCGGCACCTTGGCTCGATGCCATCCCCCGGCACCCTACACGCGCCGACGGGCATCCCCTACTCACTGAGTTCGCGTGCCCCGGGTTTTTACGTCAGCACCGACCCCAGTGTGACGCGCCCCACCGCTATTTCTCCAGAGTGAACTGGTTCACGTCGATGTAGCCGGTCCGGAACGCCTTTGCGCAGCCGGTCAGATACCTCATGTACCGCTCGTAGACCTCTTCGGACTGGATGGCGATGGCCTCGTCGCGGCGCGCCGCCAGGGCCTGGGCCCACAGGTCCAGCGTTCGCGCGTAGTGCGGCTGCAGCGACTGCCGGCGCGTCAGCGTGAACCCCGCCTTGGCCGAGCGTTCCGCCACCATCTCGATCGACGGCAGCCGCCCGCCCGGGAAGATCTCCGTGACGATGAACTTGATGAAGCGCGCCATCTCGAACGTCAGAGGGATGCCCCGCTCGACGCACTGCGGCCCCGTCAGGCCCGTGATCGTGTGCAGCAGCATCACGCCATCGGCCGGCAGGGCCTTGTGCGCCATCTGGAAGAAGTCGTCATAGCGTTCGTGGCCGAAGTGCTCGAACGCGCCGATCGACACGATGCGGTCGGCGGGCTCGTCGAACTGTTCCCAGCCGGCCAGCAGGACGCGCTTGCCGCGCTCACCGCCCATCGCGTCGAACGACCTCTGCACGTGGGCGGCCTGATTTTTCGACAGTGTCAGCCCGACGACGTTGACGTCGTAGCGCTCGATCGCGCGCCGCATGGTGGCACCCCAGCCGCAGCCCACGTCGAGCAGTGTCATGCCGGGCCGCAACCCCAGCTTCCCCAGCGCCAAGTCGATCTTGGCGAGCTGCGCCTCTTCCAACGACATGTCGTCGCGCTCGAAATATGCGCAACTGTAGGTCTGCGTGGGATCCAGGAAGAGGCGAAAGAACTCGTCCGACAGGTCGTAGTGCGCCTGCACATCGTCGAAGTGGGGCTGCAGGTCCTTGGACATGCCGGCTCAGCTCACTTGACGAGCGTGAACTGGGCGACGTTGATCAGCCGGCGCCGGAACCGCTCGGCACACCCCGTCAGGTAGTGCATGAACTTGTCGTAGACGTCCTCGGACTGCACGGCGATGGCCTGGTCCCGGTGGGCCTCCAGGTTGGCCGCCCACATGTCCAGCGTCTTGGCGTAGTGCTGCTGCATCAGCTGCACCTGTCCCACCGAGAAACCGGCGGCCTGCGCGTTGTCGACGATGTCGGGCTCGGAGGGGAGCTCGCCGCCCGGGAAGATCGACTCGCGCAGGAACTTGAGGAACCGGATGTCGCTCATCGTCAGCGGGATGCCCTGCTCGTGCAGCCACCGGCGGTCGTAGGTGAACAGGCTGTGCAACAGCATCCGGCCGTCGCTGGGCATCATGTTGTAGCAGCGCTCGAAGAACGCGCCGTACCGCTCCTTGTGGAACGCGTCGAACGCCTCGAAAGAGACGATCCTGTCGACCTTTTCGTCGAACTCTTCCCAGCCCTGCAGCCGCGCCTCGGCCCGCCGGTTGGTGGGTATGGCGGCCAGCCGGGCCTTGCTGCGCTCGTAGTGGTGGCGCGACAGCGTCAGCCCGATGACGTTGACGTCGTACTTCTCGACCGCGCGAACCAGCGCCCCACCCCAGCCGCAGCCGACATCAAGCAACGTCATCCCCGGCTCGAGCTTCGCCTTGTCCAGCGCCAGGTCCAACTTGGCCAGCTGGGCTTCCTCGAGCGTCATGTCGTCGCGTTCGAAGTAGGCGCACGTGTAGACCCACGTGGGGTCCAGGAACAGACCGAAGAAGTCGTCCGAAATGTCGTACGCCGCTTGCGAATCTTCGTAATACGGTGTCAGTTCCGCCATGCTGTAGACATCCTCCCAGCACAAACCGTACAACTCTGTGAAGCCAATGTGAAATTCACAGGGTCACCCTAGAACAACTCCGAGACGGCTTCAGCTGGCGTCGGCGAAGTTGCTTGCCAGCACGCTGATCAACCGATCCCAAAGTTGCTGAGGCAGATCGTGGCCCATGCCGTCGAACAAGACGAGTCGAGCGCCGTCGATGGCGCGCGCGACCGCTCGGCCGCCCGACGGCCGCATCAGCCTGTCGGCCCGGCCGTGGATCACGACGGTGGGTGCGGCCGTTCGCCGGTTGTATCGCACGAGGCTGCCGCTGCTCAGCACCGCGCTGAAATGCCGGGCCACCCCCCACGGGTAATAGCTGCGGTCGTATCCTTGCGCGGCGTCGGCGCGCACCTGTTCCTCGGTCAGCTGATAGCGCGGACTGCCGATGATCCGGGTAACCCGCACCGCGTTGTCGATGATCACCTCGCGCGGCGAACTCGGGGGTGGCCCTTTGAGGATGGCCAGCAGCGCGCGCGGGGCGGGGGGCGGCAGGAACCGCCGATTGTTGCTAGAGAAGACGACGGCCAGCGACTTGGTCCGCTCGGCGAAGCGGGCGGCGAAAACCTGGGCGATCATGCCGCCCATCGACGCCCCCACGATGTGGGCGCGGTCGATGCCGAGGTGGTCCAGCAGGGCCGCCGCGTCGTCGGCCATCTCTTCGAGCCCGTAGGTTGCCTCGCTGGGCAGGCCGACCCAGAAGCGCAGCAGCCGCGGGACCAGCGGCGGGCTGGATCCCGGGCGTTCGGTCTTGCTGGACAGGCCGACGTCGCGATTGTCATACCGGATGACGCGCATTCCCCGATCGACGAGCTTCGCGCAGAAACCGGTGCGCCACAACAACAGTTGGGCGCCCAGCCCCATGATCAGCAGCACAGCCGGGTCGCCGGGGTCGCCCATGTCCTCGTAGTAGAGCTCGACGGCGCCGTGGGGATGGTCGACGGTCGCGGTGCCGGTCCGGATCTGCATCACACTTCTTCGGACTGGTGCTCCCGGCTCACCTCGACCATGAAGTTGGCGAAGTATCCGGTCAGCTGCGGATCGGACATCATCTGCCACTTCGGCGCGAGCAGCTTCATGTACCGCTCGACATAGAGGAACTGCTTGCCGATGAGCACGAGTTCGCGGGGGAGCTTGACGTCGTAGGCGTCGGCCAGGGCCGACAGCTGCCGGCCGATGTCCGCGTAGGACATGTCGCCGAGCGTCTGCATGGTCAGCGGGGTGGCGAACCGCTCCAGGTCTTTCGCGGCCTCGGCCTCGGGTTTCATGGTGCCGACGGCCCCCATCAGCACGACGATCTTGCCCGCCGCGGCGTGGTCCTTCTTCACCAGCAGCGCGTACACCAGCTCGCGTAGCAGCCACCGGGTGCGCGGGTCGATGCGGCCCATGATCCCGAAGTCGAAGAACACGATGCGGCCCTGGTCGTCGACGTAGAGGTTGCCCGCGTGCAGGTCGCCGTGGAACAGGCCATGCCGAAGTCCGCCCTCGAACAGGCTGAACAACAGCGCCTTGACCAGCTCCACCCCATCGAACCCGGCCTTGCGGATGGCGGCGGCGTCGTCGATCCGGATGCCCTGCACCCGCTCCATCGTCAACACCCGTCCGCTGGTGAAGTCCCAGTGCACCTGGGGCACCCGGATGTTGCGGCCGAGCGGGGAGACGTGCAGGTGCGAGACCCACGCCTCCATGGACTGCGCCTCGAGCCGAAAGTCCAGCTCCTCGGCGAGGTTGTCGGCGAAGTCGGCGACCACGTCCTGGGCCGACAGGCGGCGACCCAGCTTGGCCAGTTCGACGGCCTGCGCGAAGCGCTTGAGGATCTGCAGGTCCGCGGCGACCCGGCGGCGGATCCCCGGCCGCTGGATCTTGACGACGACCTCCTCTCCGGTGTGCAGGGTGGCGTAGTGCACCTGCGCGATGGAGGCCGAGGCGAACGGCGTCTCGTCCCACTTGGCGAACAGCTCGGCGGGGTCGCGGCCGAGGTCCTCGATGAAGAGTTTGTGCACTTCCCTGGAGTCGGCGGGCGGAACCCGGTCGAGGAGCCCGCGGAACTCGCGGGACAGCGATTCCCCGAACGCGCCGGGGCTGGAAGCGATGATCTGGCCGAACTTGACGTAGGTGGGACCGAGGTCGGCGAACGCCTGGGGTAGCTGTTTGATGACCTTCTGTTGCCATGGCCCCCTGGTCGGCAGTTTGCCGACGACGCGGGCGGCGGTCCGGGTGACCTGCCAGCCTGTGACGGCTACCCGGGCCGCTTCGACGGGCAGGGGCACCCGGTCAAGCTTGGCCACCTCGCGGTGTTTGGTAGGAGTCATCCCAGCAGTCTGCCAAATCGGCGGTGTCAAGTCCCAATCCCGGTGACGGCGCTCACCGTGAATTGCGGAGCGCCGAGCGTGCATTCACCGCGAAAAATCGGCCCGAAATTCGCTGTGAGTACACGCTCGGTGAGGCCTTGGCGGTCAGGATTTGCTCCACGGCCTGACCCATCCCTCGATCTCCCAACGCTCCTCCGCGGCGATCAACTCGTACATGGTGGCTCCGTCGATGGCCTCGCGAACGATGTCGGCGTGCCCGGCGTGCCGGGCCAGCTCGTTGATCACGTGCAGGACCACCCAGCGCACCGACCACTCCCGCTGATTCTTGGGGAACCAGGGGATGTCCTGCGGCACCGGCACCGCGGCGTCGAGATCGGCGGTCTCGACCAGCCGCAACGACTCCGCGTTCTGGGCCTCGAACGCCCGCAGCAGCCCATCGAGCGTTTCGTCGGACCGCATGACGTGCTGGTCGGCGAAGTCGCGGGCGATCTCCTCGAACGGCCGGGGATCCTTCGGCGGCGCGCCGGGCGCGGCGGCGACCCGCGCCATCCAGCTGCGCTGCATCCCGGTGGCGTGTTTGACCAGCCCGCCGACCGACAGCGCGCTGACCGTCGGCGTGGAGCGCGCCTGTTCGTCGGTGAGGCCGTATGACACGGCGAAATACGCGCTCTGGTGGTACGCCAGGAACTCGCGCAGGGCGCTGCGTTCATCGTCCACGGGCGGGGCGAGGGCGGGCACCGTCGGATGTTAGCTCGATCCTGACTTGCGCGCGCCGTAAAGTGCGGGCATGCAGGTGCTTTCGGCACGGTCGACGGAGCTGTTCGTGGGGCCGCCGGACGCGCCCCTGCAGCTGGTGCGGGTCGCCGTCTCGGGATGCTCCGAACCGACACCGGTCCGCGTCGACGGGGACGGGATCGAGGGCGAGGCGATCGCCGGGATCGGCAGCGAGCTAGTCGAGCTGCCCGTCCGGGTGCGGCGCGGGACCACCGGCGAGCGACGGGCGGCGACGGCGCGCTGCGGGGCCTCCGAGGTCGCCTTCGAGTTCACCGTCGCCGAGCCCGGGTGGACGATGTTCATGATCAGCCACTTCCACTACGACCCGGTCTGGTGGAACACCCAGGGCGCCTACACCAGCCGGTGGACCGAGGACCCGCCGGGCCGGGCCCGGCAGACCAACGGTTTCGAGCTGGTGCACGCCCACCTGGAGATGGCCCGCCGCGATCCCGACTACAAGTTCGTGCTCGCCGAGGTGGACTACCTCAAGCCGTACTGGGACAGCCGGCCCGAGGACCGCGCCGACCTGCGCCGCTTCCTCGCCGAGGGCCGCGTCGAAATCATGGGCGGCACCTACAACGAGCCCAACACCAACCTCACCAGTCCGGAGACGACCATCCGAAACCTGGTGGCCGGCATCGGGTTTCAGCATCACGTGCTGGGCGCCGAGCCGGCCACGGCGTGGCTGCTCGACGTTTTCGGCCACGACCCGCAGTTCCCCGGGATGGCGGCCGACGCCGGCCTGACATCGAGTTCGTGGGCGCGCGGCCCGCACCACCAGTGGGGCCCGACGCGCAGCGGTGGGGTTGAGCGCATGCAGTTCTCCAGCGAGTTCGAGTGGATCGCGCCCTCGGGTCGGGGCCTGCTCACCCATTACATGCCCGCCCATTATTCGGCCGGCTGGTGGATGGATTCCTCGACCTCGCTCGCCGAGGCCGAGGACGCGACCTACGCGCTGTTCGATCAGCTCCGGCAGGTCGCGCTGACCCGCAACGTGCTGCTGCCGGTGGGCACCGACTACACGCCGCCGAACAAATGGGTGACCGAAATCCACCGCGACTGGGCCGCGCGCTACACCTGGCCGCGCTTCGTGTGCGCGCTGCCGAAGGAGTTCTTCGCGGCGGTGCGCGCGGAGCTGGTCGACGGCAACCGGACGGCCTCGCCCCAGACCCGCGACATGAACCCCATCTATACCGGCAAGGACGTGTCGTACATCGACACCAAGCAGGCCAACCGTGCGGCCGAGAACGCCGTCCTGCAGGGCGAACGCTTCGCCGTGTTCGCCGCTCTGATGAGCGGTGCCGCGTACCCGCAGGCCGCCCTGGCCAAGGCCTGGGTGCAGCTGGCCTATGGTGCCCACCACGACGCCATCACCGGGTCGGAATCCGACCAGGTCTACCTCGATCTGTTGACCGGCTGGCGCGACGCCTGGGAGCTGGGTCGGGCGGCGCGCGACAACTCGCTGGCGGTGTTGTCCGGCGCGGTGGACGCCGAGGCCGGCGCCGTGGTCGTCTGGAACCCGCTGGCGCACGGGCGCACCGATGTCGTCACCGCCCGGTTCGACCCGCCGCTCGGCGCCGGGCTGCGGGTGCTCGACGACGCGGGCGCCGAGGTGCCCGCGCTGGTCGAGCACGACGGGCGATCGGTCACCTGGCTGGCCGGCGAGGTGCCGTCGCTGGGCTGGCGCGCCTACCGGGTGGTCCCGGGGGGAGCGCCGACCGGCTGGAAACCGGTGCCCGGGACCGCGATCGCGAACGAGCACTACCGGGTCCGCGCCGATCCGGGGCGCGGCGGCGGGGTCGCGTCGCTGAAGCATCGGGGCCGCGAGCTGATCGCCGAGGGCCGGGTCGGCAACGAGCTCGCCGTCTACGAGGAGTACCCGTCGCACCCGACGCAGGGGGAGGGCCCGTGGCACCTGCTGCCCCACGGGCCGGCCGCCTGCTCGGCGGAATCCACCGCCCAGGTGCGGGCCTACAACGGTCCGGTCGGCCAGCGGCTGGTCGTGGAAGGGCGGATCGGCGCGCTGCTGCGCTACACCCAGACGCTGACCCTGTGGCGCGGCGTCGAGCGCCTGGACTGCCGCACCACCATCGACGAGTTCACCGGGGCCGACCGCCTGGTCCGGCTGCGCTGGCCGTGCCCGGTCCCGGGCGCCATGCCGGTCAGCGAGGTCGGGGACGCCGTCATCGGGCGGGGTTTCGCGCTGCTGCACTCCGCTCCGGACCGCTCCGTGGACACCGCCCAGCACCTGTGGACGCTGGACAACCCCGCCTACGGCTGGTTCGGGTTGTCGTCGGCCGCGCGGGTCCGGGTCGGCCCGCCCCACGCACAGGCCGTGCGCGCGGTGTCGGTGGCCGAGGTGGTGGCGCCGGACGAGGCGATGTCCGGGCCGCTGGCGCGTGAATTGATGGTCGCGCTGGTCCGCGCCGGTGTCACGGCCACCTGCAGTGGTGCCGACCGGCCGCGCTACGGCCACCTGGATGTCGACTCCAACCTGCCGGACGCGCGGATCGCGCTGGGCGGCCCCGCCCGCAACAGCTTCACCGAAGCCGTTCTGGCGCAATCGGATCCGGCATACACCGCCGAGCTCGAGCGGCAGCTCGCCGAGACGGGCCGTGCCCGGGTCTGGGTGCCCGCCGCGGTGCCACTTCAGGCCGGCTGGGTGCCCGGCGCCGATCTGCGCCCGCCCCGGGCGCTCCCGGTGCTGGTGGTCGACGGCGCCGGTGACGACGGGCTGCATGCGGCGATCGCGTCGGTGGCCGATGACCTCGGGGACGCCGAGATCGTTGTCGAGCAGGCAGCGGCGGCCGGGACCGATCCGTTCGAGGCGCGCACCGTCGCAGTGCTCAACCGGGGTGTCCCGGGCTTCGCCGTGGACATCGAGGGCACCCTGCATTCCTCGCTGATGCGGTCGTGCACCGGTTGGCCGTCGGGCGTCTGGACCGACGACCCGCGCCGCACCGCGCCGGACGGGTCGAGCTTCCAATTGCAGCACTGGACACACGACTTCGACTACGCGTTGGCGAGCGGCGAGGGTGACTGGCGCCAGGCCGGGATCCCGGCCCGCAGCGCGGACTTCGCCCACCCGCTCTTGGCCGTCCGTTCCCGGGGGCGGGGGAGCGCGCTGGCCTCGTCCGGATCGCTCCTGCACGTCAACCCCGCCGGCGCCGTCCACCTCGGCGCCCTCAAGGCCGCCGGCAACCCGCTGGCCGCGGGCGCCGCCGCGCCGGTCGACCCCGCGACGGTGGCGGTACGGCTGGTGGAGACGGCCGGGGTGCGGGCGCGGGTGACCCTCGGCTCCGGGGTCGGCGAGGTGGCCGACCAGCGTCCCGCCGACCTGTTGGAGCGGCCCCGGGGCCGCGGGAGCGCAATCGACCTGCACGGCTTTCAGCTGGCCACCGTGCTGGTCCGGCTCGAAATGCCCCGCGCCGGTGCGGGTTTCGTCGAACTCGCGCCGGAGGCCGAAGCCGCCCAGCCGCTGTACGCGCGCTACTGGCTGCACAACCGCGGCCCCGCGCCGCTGGGCGGGCTGCCCGCCACCGCGCACCTGGACCCCGCGCTGGCGCCGGGCGAGCCGGGCGGCCGGGTGGCGATGCGCCTTACCGCGGCCAGCGACAGCACCGACGCCACCCTGGGAGGGACCGTGACGATCGTGTGCCCCGACGGCTGGACGGCCACCCCGGCCGAGCTGCCGTTCGTCCTGCACCGCGGGGAGTATCGAGAGGCCGAGCTGGCCGTGTCCGTCCCCGCGGGCGCCCGGCCGGGCCGCTATCCGGTGCGCGCCCAGCTCGCGCTCACCGGGGACGGCATCCCGACCGCCTGGCGGCAGGTGGTCGAGGACGTCGGCGTTGTGGTGGTCGGCGAGACAGCCGGAGGAGCCGAGGGGCCGGGCGGGCTCGTCTACCTCGTCGACGACCCCACCGATATCGCCGTGGCCGCCGGGGGTGCGGCCGCGCTGACCGTCACCATCGGCTCCCGCGCCGGGGCCGCACTGGCGCTGGAGGCCCACCTCATCAGCCCCTGGGGCACCTGGGAGTGGATCGGGCCGGGCGCACAGGGTGCGGTGCTGCCCGCCGGCGGCTCGGTCGGGCTCACCTTCGGCGTGCGGCCGCCGGCCTGGCTGGCGCCCGGGGAGTGGTGGGCGCTGGTCCGCGTCGGCTGCGCCGGTCACCTCGTCTATTCGCCGGCGGTGCGGGTGACCGTGACATGAGGGCCGACCTCGTGGCCCTGGTGGCCGGGATACCGGTCCGCGTCGACGAACTCGACGCGGCCGAGGCGCGGCTGCGCGGCGGAACCGGTTCGGCGTCGCTTCCGGCGCCCGGCACCAGCGAGGGCCGGCAGCTGCGCCGCTGGCTCACCCAGCTGATCGTGACCCAACGGGTGATCGCCGCCGAGGTCGCCGCGCGGGGGCTCGACAGCCGCGCCGCCCCGAGCGAGCACGAGCTGTTGCCCGACCCGACGGCCCGGCTGGAGATCGGCAGTGTGGCCGCGGCGACGCTCGCCGATCCCCGCGCCAGGGCGCTGTTCGCCGATGTCACGTCGGCCGTCCGGGTGGCCGACGACCGGGTGGCCGATTACCATGCCCGCAACCCGCTGCGGTTTGCGTCCCCGCGGCCCGACCGGCACGGCTGGTGCGCCCCCCCGTCCGCCGCGCCGGCGCTGGGCGAGGTGCGATCGGCGATCGCCGAGCACCTCCGCGGGGCCGCCCGGCGACACGCCTTCCGGGTATGGCTGGACGCGCGCCGGGAGGCGCTGGTCCGCCTGGCGCCGGGCTACGAGCATCCCGGCGACCCGCGCCAGCCCGACAACACCCACCGGCACTGATCGCCATGCTGACCCTCTGCCTGGACATCGGCGGCACCAAGATCGCCGCGGCCCTCGCCGACCCGGCCGGCGCGCTGGTGTACACCGGCATCCGCCCGACCCCGGCGGGAGCCGGTGCCGAGGAGGTGTGGGACGCGGTCGCCGCGACGATCGACGACGCGGTGCGGGCGGCCGGCGAGAGGGCCGGCGGTCCCATCGCGGCCGTCGGCATCGCGTCGGCCGGCCCCATCCACCTGGACACCGGGACGGTCAATCCGATCAACATCGGATCCTGGAGCGGTTTTCCCCTGCGTGAACGCGTCGCCGCCGCGGTGCCGGGCGTGCCGGTCCGGCTGGGCGGTGACGGGTTGTGCATGGCGCTGGGGGAGCATTGGCGCGGCGCGGGCCGGGGCGCGCGGTTCATGCTCGGCATGGTGGTTTCGACCGGGGTGGGCGGTGGGCTGGTGCTCGGCGGCCTGCCCTACGCCGGCCGCACCGGCAACGCCGGCCACGTGGGGCACGTGGTGGTCGAGCAGGACGGCCGGCTCTGCGCGTGCGGCGGTCACGGCTGCGTCGAGACGGTGGCGTCGGGGCCGTCGATGGTGCGGTGGGCGCGGGAGAACGGCTGGTCGGCGCCGCCCGGCGCCGGTGCCAGGGACTTGGCCGCCGCGGCGGGAGCCGGGGAGCCCGTGGCGCTGCGCGCCCTCCGGCGCGGCGGGACCGCAGTCGCGGCGATGATCGCCTCGGTGGCCGCGGTCTGCGACCTCGACCTCGTCGTCGTGGGCGGCGGGGTCGCCAAGGCCGGGCCCTTGCTCTTCGACCCGTTGCGCGCCGCGCTGACCGACTATGCCGGGCTCGACTTCCTGGCCGGGTTGCGGGTGGTGCCGGCGGAACTCGGCGGCGAGGCCGGCCTCGTGGGCGCGGCACGCCTCGCGGCCGTTTTGGCCGACAGCGCCTGATCGGGCTATTGTGGTTGCCGATCCACCGAAGACCGTCGGTCACCGAGAAATCGGTCGAAGGTCCGGGAGCATCCCGGCGGCCCACGCAGGAGGACGAGGCACAAAGCGCCGGCGGTTGCCGGCGTGATTTCGCGCCCCGGCCCGCATCCTGCGCCGGGGCGTTCGTCGTTCTCGGGGGATCACCAGACGACACGTCGCACGACTTTCACCTCAGGAGGTGTGCATGGCCAGGGCTGACAAGGCCACCGCCGTTGCAGACATCACGGAGCAGTTCAAGAGTTCGACCGCCACCCTGATCACCGAGTACCGCGGTTTGACGGTGGCCAACCTGGCCGAGCTGCGCCGCTCGCTGGGCGAATCGACCACCTACTCGGTGGCCAAGAACACGCTCATCAAGCGCGCGGCCTCGGAAGCCGGGATCGAGGGGATCGACGATCTCTTCGCCGGCCCGACGGCCATCGCGTTCGTCTCCGGCGAGCCGGTCGAGGCCGCCAAGGCGATCAAGACCTTCGCCAAGGAGCACAAGGCGCTGGTCATCAAGGGCGGCTACATGGACGGCCGACCCCTGACGATCGCCGAGGTCGAGCGCATCGCCGACCTGGAATCCCGCGAGGTGCTGCTGGCCAAGCTGGCCGGCGCCATGAAGGGCAACCTCGCCAAGGCGGCCGGCCTCTTCGCCGCTCCCGCCTCGCAGATGGCCCGGCTCGCCGCCGCGCTCCAGGAAAAGAAGGCTTCGGAACCGGGCGCCGCGGCACCGGCCGCCGAGTCACCGGCTGAAGCCGAATAACCCAAACCCCAAATCAGGAAGGACCACACCATGGCAAAGCTGTCCAGCGACGAACTGCTCGACGCGTTCAAGGAAATGACGCTGCTGGAGCTCTCCGACTTCGTCAAGAAGTTCGAGGAGACCTTCGAGGTCACCGCGGCCGCCCCGGTCGCCGTCGCCGCGGCCGGCCCGGCCGCCGGTGGGGCGCCCGCCGAGGCCGCCGAGGAGCAGTCCGAGTTCGACGTCATCCTCGAGGCCGCCGGTGACAAGAAGATCGGCGTCATCAAGGTCGTCCGAGAGATCGTCTCCGGCCTGGGCCTGAAGGAGGCCAAGGACCTCGTCGACAGCGCGCCCAAGCCGCTGCTCGAGAAGGTCGCCAAGGAGGCCGCCGAGGACGCCAAGGGCAAGCTCGAGGCCGCCGGCGCCACGGTCACCGTCAAGTAGGTCAGTCCGCGAAAACCCCCGGAACCGCGCGTTCCGGGGGTTTCGTGCGCTCAGCGGTTCAGCGCCTCTTGCTGCGACCGGCTCACCCGGTCGGGTGAATCGCCAAGGGCCACCAGGAGATTCGACGTCATCGATGCGAGCACCGGCACCGCGGCACCGTCGTCGCCGTAATAGCCGGCCAGTTCGAGCATCACGAAGCCGTGGATCAGTGCCCAGAACTGCGCCGCGATGGTGACCACCGCCGCGTCGTCATGCGCCGAACCCGCGGTAATCCGCCCGGCCAGCATGCAGCGGTGCACCCCGCGCACCACGTGCGCGAAGCTGGGATGCCCGCGCTCAATCTGGTCGACCGTCAGCGTCAGCACATTCGGTGCCGGCGCGTTGATCCCGTGCGCGCTGGTGCTGCCGAACATCAGCCGGTACATGTGCGGACGCTCGATCGCGTAGCGGCGGTAGGCCGCGCCGCCGGCGAACAGGTCGGCGACCGGGTCGGCGGTCTGCGGCAGCGATAACGCGGCGTCGAATTGCCGCAGGCCTTCCTCGGCGACCGCGGCGATCAGCGCCCGCATCCCGCCGAAATGGGTGTAGACCGCCATTGTCGACGTCCCCGCGGCGCCGGCGACCTTGCGGGTCTGCAGCGCGTCGGGACCGCTCTCGTGCAGCAGGGCGACGGCGGCGAGCAGCATGTCCTCGCGGACACTGCCCTGCGTCCGCGCGGCGGTATCGGGGGCGGTTTCTGAAACCATCGTTGCCATTTTCTCATCCGGGGCGTACGTTGCCTATAACGCCGTAATAACGATGTTATAGGAGTTCGGAAGTGACTTCCACGGAAACGATCGAGACTCCCAACCCCTACCTCGAAGGCTTCATGGCCCCGGTCGCCGCGGAGCTGACGGCGACCGACCTACCCGTCACCGGCCACATTCCCGACCACCTCAGCGGGCGGTACCTGCGCAACGGTCCAAATCCGGCCGCCGAGGTCGACCCCGCCACCTACCACTGGTTCAGCGGCGACGGCATGGTGCACGGGGTGGCGCTCGGCGGCGGCAAGGCCCGCTGGTACCGCAATCGCTGGGTGCGCAGCCTCTCGGTTTGCGCCGCGCTCGGCGAGCCGGCGCCCGGCCGGCTCGACCCTCGGGCGGGCATCTTGGCGATGGGTGCCAACACCAACGTGCTGAGCCACGCCGGACGGACGCTGGCCCTGGTCGAGGGCGGCGTCGCCAACTACGAGCTCACCGAGGAACTCGACACCGTCGGGACCTGCCATTTCGACGGGACGCTCTACGGCGGCTACACCGCCCACCCGCACCGCGACCCGCGCAGCGGCGAGTTGCACGCCGTGTCCTACTCTTTCGCGCGCGGCAACACCGTGCAGTACTCGGTGATCGACACCCGCGGGCGGGCCCGGCGCACGGTCGACATCGAGGTGTCGGGATCGCCGATGATGCACGACTTTTCGCTCACCGAGAAGTACGTCGTGATCTACGACCTTCCGGTGACCTTCGACCCGGCGCAGGTGCTGCCGGCGAAGGCGCCGCGCTGGCTGGGGCTGCCGGCCCGCCTGGTGATGCAGTCGCTGATCGGGCGGGTCCGGGTGCCCGGGCCGATCACCGCGATGATGAATCGCAATCCCAGGCACTCCGACCGGATGCCCTACGCGTGGAACCCGCGCTATCCGGCGCGCATCGGGGTCATGCCCCGGGAGGGCGGCAACTCCGACGTGCGGTGGTTCGACATCGAGCCCTGCTACGTCTATCACCCCCTCAACGCCTACACCGAGCTGCGCGACGGTTCGGAGGTCCTCGTCCTCGACGTCGTGAGCTACCCGCGGATGTTCGACCGCGACCGGCGCGGTCCCGGCGACTGCCCGCCCACCCTGGACCGCTGGACCGTCAACCTCGGCACCGGCGCGGTGACGACCGAACGCCGCGACGACCGCCCGCAGGAGTTTCCCCGGATCGACGAGAGCCTGGTGGGGGCCAAGCACCGCTTCGGCTACACCGTCGGCTTCGGTTACCTCGGCGACCAGCCCTCCGAATCGTCGACGTCGCTGTACAAACACGACTACTCGACCGGCTCGCGTGAGGTCGCCGCCCTCGACCCGGACCTTTTGATCGGCGAGATGTCCTTCGTGGCGAACCCGTCGGCCCGCGCCGAAGACGACGGGGTCCTGATGGGCTTCGGCTATCACCGCAGCCGCGACGAGGGCCAGCTCTTGTTGGTCGACGCGCATACCCTCGAGCCGATGGCCACCGTCCACCTGCCCCAGCGGGTGCCGATGGGCTTTCACGGCAACTGGGCCGGCTAGCGACCCCGCCGGCTAACGCGGGTTCAATAGCGCCGGTCGGGTCCTTTCGCGCCACGATCTCGGGACAGCCAATTTTTGCCAGCGGTCCCGCCCAACCCTGCTGCCCCGCCCCGCGCGTGCGCTACAGTGACTCATGCCACACGAAAGGGCAGGTGGCGGGCTGTTGCGTCGACGGAAGGATTCCCCATGGGCGTCGCTATCGAGGTGAAGGGACTGACGAAGTCCTTCGGGTCCTCGAGGATTTGGGAAGACGTGACGATGGATGTCCCCGCCGGGGAAGTCAGCGTCCTGCTCGGCCCGTCGGGTACTGGCAAATCAGTTTTCCTCAAGTCCCTCATCGGTCTGTTGCGACCGGAGCGTGGCTCGATCGTCATCGACGGCACCGACATTATCGAATGCTCGGCCAAGGAGCTGTACGAGATCCGCACCCTGTTCGGCGTCCTGTTCCAGGACGGCGCGCTGTTCGGCTCGATGAACCTGTTCGACAACACCGCCTTCCCCTTGCGTGAGCACACCAAGAAGAAGGAAAAAGAGATCCGCGACATCGTGATGGAGAAGCTGACGCTGGTCGGCCTGGGCGGGGACGAGAAGAAGTTCCCCGGCGAGATCTCCGGCGGTATGCGCAAGCGCGCCGGCCTGGCCCGCGCCCTGGTCCTCGACCCGCAGATCATCCTCTGCGACGAGCCCGACTCGGGTCTGGACCCCGTCCGTACCGCCTATCTGAGCCAGCTGATCCTGGACATCAACGCCCAGATCGATGCGACCATCCTTATCGTCACGCACAACATCAACATCGCCCGCACGGTGCCCGACAACATGGGCATGTTGTTCCGCCGCAAGCTCGTCATGTTCGGGCCGCGTGAGGTCTTGCTGACCAGCGACGAGCCGGTGGTGCGGCAGTTCCTCAACGGCCGCCGCCTCGGTCCCATCGGCATGTCCGAGGAGAAGGACGAGACCACCATGGCCGAGGAGCAGGCCGCGGTGGACGCCGGCCAGCACGCGGGTGGTGTCGAGGAGATCGAGGGAGTGCCGCCCCAGATCGTGGCCTCGCCGGGGATGCCTGAGCGCAAGGCCGTCGCCCGCCGCCAGGCCCGGGTGCGCGAGATGCTGCACACGCTGCCCAAGAAGGCCCAGGCGGCGATCCTCGACGACCTCGAGGGCACCCACCAATACCGGGCGCACGAGATCGGCGACTAGCCCCGCACAAGTCCGTTTCGCACCCCGACGAGCGCCGCTGGCCGGGGGTGCGATGCGTCGTGTCCGCCCGGTGGCCCGGCCCGCTAATTTCCCGATAACTTGGTGCCGCGGCGGCCCTGTCCTCTTGACGACGCGGCGTAAACGGGTCAATGTGTTGGTCAGCATGTGTCCAGGGAAAGCCGAGATGCCAGCCAGCGCCGATGTCCCCCGGGCCGATATTGCTGGGTAGTTGAGGAATGCGCGGTCCTACGCTATTGTTGGACGTTGCGCTGGCTACTTCCTGCCCACCTCACCCGCCACTTGACACCGTGGTCTTAGTCTGAGCCCCGTTTCCGGCTCAGCTATGCAGTCGTGCGCGTGAGACCTGGGTTAGATCGTTCGCCGGCCTGACTATAGATAATTGTCGCGGCGAACAGGCCCGGTGGGCACCGGCCCTCCTTGGGTTCTCGTGAGTCGCACGAGGTGCTGGAAGGATGCATCTTGGCAGATTTCGGCCAGAGCAAGACGGATCGCCCACAAAGTTCCTCTAACGGACGAAGTTCCTCTAACGGAAGTTCTTCAAACGGCTCCGTGCCGGGAGCCCCAAACCGCGTTTCCTTCGCCAAGCTCCGTGAACCGCTCGAGGTTCCGGGGCTGCTCGACGTGCAGACCGATTCGTTCGAGTGGCTGATCGGCTCGCCGCGCTGGCGCGAGGTGGCCGCGGCCCGCGGGGACGCAACTCCGGTGGGCGGCCTCGAAGAGGTGCTCTACGAGCTGTCGCCGATCGAGGACTTCTCGGGCTCGATGTCGCTGTCGTTCTCCGACCCGCGCTTCGACGAGGTCAAGGCGCCGGTCGACGAGTGCAAAGACAAGGACATGACGTACGCGGCCCCGCTGTTCGTCACGGCCGAGTTCATTAACAACAACACCGGCGAGATCAAGAGCCAGACGGTGTTCATGGGTGACTTCCCGATGATGACCGAGAAGGGCACCTTCATCATCAACGGGACCGAGCGCGTGGTCGTCAGCCAGCTGGTCCGCTCGCCCGGTGTCTACTTTGACGAGACCATCGACAAGTCCACCGAGAAGCTGCTGCACAGCGTCAAGGTGATCCCCAGCCGGGGCGCATGGCTCGAGTTCGACGTCGACAAGCGCGACACCGTCGGTGTGCGCATCGACCGCAAGCGTCGCCAGCCGGTCACCGTGCTGCTGAAGGCGCTGGGCTGGACCGCCGAGCAGATCAGCGAGCGGTTCGGCTTCTCCGAGATCATGATGTCGACGCTGGAGAAGGACAACACCGCCGGCACCGACGAGGCGCTGCTGGACATCTACCGCAAGCTGCGCCCGGGCGAGCCGCCGACCAAGGAGTCCGCGCAGACCCTGCTGGAGAACTTGTTCTTCAAGGAGAAGCGCTACGACCTGGCCCGGGTGGGTCGCTACAAGGTCAACAAGAAGCTCGGCCTGAACACCGAGACCGCGATCACGACGACCACGCTGACCGAGGAAGACGTCGTCGCCACGATCGAGTACCTGGTGCGCCTGCACGACGGACAGTCCACGATGACCGTTCCGGGCGGCGTCGAGGTGCCGGTGGAGACCGACGACATCGACCACTTCGGCAACCGCCGCTTGCGCACCGTGGGGGAGCTGATCCAGAACCAGATCCGGGTCGGCATGTCGCGGATGGAGCGCGTGGTCCGGGAGCGGATGACGACCCAGGACGTCGAGGCCATCACGCCGCAGACGCTGATCAACATCCGCCCGGTGGTCGCCGCGATCAAGGAGTTCTTCGGCACCAGCCAGCTGTCGCAGTTCATGGACCAGAACAACCCGCTGTCGGGTCTCACCCACAAGCGCCGCCTCTCGGCGCTGGGCCCCGGCGGTCTGTCCCGTGAGCGCGCCGGCCTCGAGGTCCGTGACGTGCACCCCTCGCACTACGGCCGGATGTGCCCGATCGAGACCCCGGAAGGTCCCAACATCGGCCTGATCGGCTCGCTGTCGGTGTACGCGCGGGTCAACCCGTTCGGCTTCATCGAGACGCCCTACCGCAAGGTTGTGGACGGGGTCGTCACCGACGAGATCCACTACCTGACGGCCGACGAGGAGGACCGCCACGTCGTGGCGCAGGCCAACTCGCCGATCGACGGCGACGGCCGCTTCGTCGAGGGCCGCGTCCTGGTCCGCCGGAAGGCGGGCGAGGTGGAGTACGTGCCCTCATCCGAGGTGGACTACATGGACGTCTCGCCGCGCCAGATGGTGTCGGTGGCCACCGCGATGATCCCGTTCCTCGAGCACGACGACGCCAACCGTGCCCTGATGGGCGCCAACATGCAGCGCCAGGCGGTTCCGCTGGTGCGCAGCGAGGCGCCGCTGGTGGGCACCGGCATGGAGTTGCGCGCGGCGATCGACGCCGGCGACGTGGTTGTGGCCGACAAGGCCGGGGTGATCGAGGAGGTGTCCGCCGACTACATCACCGTGATGGCCGACGACGGCACCCGGCACACCTACCGGATGCGCAAGTTCGCGCGCTCCAACCACGGCACGTGCGCCAACCAGTCGCCGATCGTCGACGCGGGTGAGCGGGTCGAGGCCGGCCAGGTGATCGCCGACGGCCCTTGCACCGAGAACGGTGAGATGGCCCTGGGCAAGAACCTGCTCGTGGCGATCATGCCGTGGGAGGGTCACAACTACGAGGACGCGATCATCCTCTCCAACCGCCTGGTCGAAGAGGACGTGCTCACGTCGATCCACATCGAGGAGCACGAGATCGACGCCCGCGACACCAAGCTGGGCGCCGAGGAGATCACCCGGGACATCCCGAATGTCTCGGACGAGGTGCTGGCGGACCTGGACGAGCGCGGCATCGTGCGCATCGGCGCCGAGGTCCGTGACGGCGACATCCTGGTCGGCAAGGTCACCCCGAAGGGTGAGACCGAGCTGACCCCGGAGGAGCGGCTGCTGCGGGCGATCTTCGGCGAGAAGGCGCGCGAGGTCCGCGACACCTCGCTGAAGGTGCCGCACGGCGAGTCCGGCAAGGTCATCGGCATCCGGGTGTTCTCCCGCGAGGACGACGACGAGCTGCCGGCCGGTGTCAACGAGCTGGTCCGGGTGTACGTCGCCCAGAAGCGGAAGATCTCCGACGGCGACAAGCTGGCCGGTCGGCACGGGAACAAGGGCGTCATCGGCAAGATCCTGCCGGCCGAGGACATGCCGTTCATGCCGGACGGGACCCCGGTGGACATCATCCTGAACACGCACGGTGTGCCGCGACGGATGAACATCGGCCAGATCCTGGAGACCCACCTCGGGTGGGTGGCCAAGTCCGGCTGGAACATCGAGGGTGCGCCCGAGTGGGCGGCCAACCTCCCCCAGGACCTGCTGCACGCGCAACCGAACCAGATCGTGTCGACGCCGGTGTTCGATGGCGCCAAGGAGGAGGAGCTGCAGGGCATGCTGTCGTGCACGCTGCCCAACCGCGACGGCGAGGTCATGGTCAACGGCGACGGTAAGGCGGTGCTGTTCGACGGCCGCAGCGGTGAGCCGTTCCCGTACCCGGTGACCGTTGGCTACATGTACATCATGAAGCTGCACCACCTGGTCGACGACAAGATCCACGCTCGCTCCACCGGTCCGTACTCGATGATCACCCAGCAGCCGCTCGGTGGTAAGGCGCAGTTCGGTGGTCAGCGGTTCGGTGAGATGGAGTGCTGGGCCATGCAGGCCTACGGCGCCGCGTACACGCTGCAGGAGCTGTTGACCATCAAGTCCGACGACACCGTCGGTCGGGTCAAGGTCTACGAGGCGATCGTCAAGGGCGAAAACATTCCCGAGCCGGGCATCCCCGAGTCGTTCAAGGTGCTGCTCAAGGAGCTCCAGTCGCTGTGCCTCAACGTCGAGGTGTTGTCCTCCGACGGCGCGGCGATCGAGCTGCGCGAGGGCGAGGACGAGGACCTCGAGCGGGCCGCGGCCAACCTGGGAATCAACCTGTCCCGCAACGAATCCGCCTCCGTCGAGGATCTTGCTTGATCCGTTGGCAACCTGTCTTCCCTCACAAGTCACTAAACCCGCAAGGGGAAAGGGAGTTACGTGCTAGACGTCAACTTCTTCGATGAACTCCGTATCGGCCTGGCCACCGCGGAGGACATCAGGCAGTGGTCCTACGGCGAGGTCAAGAAGCCGGAGACCATCAACTACCGCACGCTGAAGCCGGAGAAGGACGGCCTGTTCTGCGAGAAGATCTTCGGACCGACTCGCGACTGGGAGTGCTACTGCGGCAAGTACAAGCGCGTCCGCTTCAAGGGCATCATCTGTGAACGCTGCGGCGTCGAGGTGACCCGCGCCAAGGTGCGCCGCGAGCGGATGGGCCACATCGAGCTGGCCGCACCGGTGACGCACATCTGGTACTTCAAGGGTGTGCCCTCGCGCCTGGGGTACCTGCTGGACCTGGCGCCCAAGGACCTCGAGAAGATCATCTACTTCGCCGCCTACGTGATTACCTCGGTCGACGATGAGATGCGGCACAACGAGCTCTCGACGCTCGAGGCCGAGATGATGGTGGAGCGCAAGGGTGTCGAGGACCAGCGTGACGCCGAGCTGGAGGCCCGCGCCCAGAAGCTGGAGGCCGACCTGGCCGAGCTGGAGGCCGAGGGCGCCAAGGCCGACGCGCGCCGCAAGGTGCGCGACGGTGGCGAGCGGGAGATGCGCCAGCTCCGCGACCGTGCCCAGCGTGAGCTGGACCGGCTGGAGGACATCTGGAACACCTTCACCAAGCTGGCTCCCAAGCAGCTGATCGTCGACGAGACCCTGTACCGCGAGCTGCAGGACCGTTACGGCGAGTACTTCACCGGTGCCATGGGTGCGGAGTCGATCCAGAAGCTGATCGAGAACTTCGACATCGACGCCGAGGCGGACATCCTGCGTGACGTCATCCGGAATGGCAAGGGGCAGAAGAAGCTTCGTGCCCTGAAGCGCCTGAAGGTCGTCGCGGCGTTCCAGCAGTCGGGCAACTCGCCGATGGGCATGGTGCTCGACGCCGTCCCGGTCATCCCGCCGGAGCTGCGTCCCATGGTGCAGCTCGACGGTGGCCGGTTCGCCACGTCGGACCTGAACGACCTGTACCGCCGCGTGATCAACCGCAACAACCGCCTCAAGAGGCTGATCGACCTGGGCGCCCCCGAGATCATCGTCAACAACGAGAAGCGGATGCTGCAGGAGTCCGTCGACGCGCTGTTCGACAACGGCCGCCGCGGCCGCCCGGTCACCGGGCCGGGCAACCGCCCGCTGAAGTCGCTGAGCGATCTGCTCAAGGGTAAGCAGGGCCGGTTCCGGCAGAACCTGCTCGGTAAGCGCGTCGACTACTCGGGCCGTTCGGTCATCGTGGTCGGTCCGCAGCTCAAGCTGCACCAGTGCGGCCTGCCCAAGCTGATGGCGCTGGAGCTGTTCAAGCCGTTCGTGATGAAGCGGCTCGTCGACCTCAACCACGCGCAGAACATCAAGAGCGCCAAGCGCATGGTGGAGCGGCAGCGCCCGCAGGTGTGGGACGTCCTCGAAGAGGTCATCGCCGAGCACCCGGTGCTGCTGAACCGCGCACCCACCCTGCACCGACTGGGCATTCAGGCCTTCGAGCCGATGCTGGTGGAGGGCAAGGCGATTCAGCTGCACCCGCTGGTGTGTGAGGCGTTCAACGCCGACTTCGACGGCGACCAGATGGCCGTGCACCTGCCGCTCTCGGCGGAGGCGCAGGCCGAGGCCCGCATCCTGATGCTGTCCTCGAACAACATCCTGTCACCCGCGTCCGGCCGCCCCCTGGCCATGCCGCGGCTCGACATGGTGACCGGGTTGTACTACCTGACCACCGAGGTCGAGGGCGACAAGGGCGCCTACCAGCCGGCCGCCGAGGATCAGCCGGAGGTGGGCGTGTACTCCTCGCCGGCCGAGGCGATCATGGCGTCGGACCGGGGCGTGCTGTCGGTGCGGGCCAAGATTAAGGTGCGGCTGACGCAGCTGCGTCCGCCGGCCGAGGTCGAGGCCGAGCTGTTCGGCGCCAATGGCTGGCAGCCGGGTGTCGCCTGGATGGCCGACACCACGCTGGGCCGGGTGCTGTTCAACGAGCTGCTGCCCCTGGGCTACCCGTTCGTGAACAAGCAGATGCACAAGAAGGTGCAGGCGTCGATCATCAACGACCTGGCCGAGCGCTACCCGATGATCGTGGTCGCGCAGACCGTCGACAAGCTCAAGGACGCCGGTTTCTACTGGGCGACCCGCAGCGGCGTGACCGTGTCGATGGCCGACGTGCTCGTTCCGCCGCGGAAGAAAGAGATCCTCGACCACTACGAGGAGCGGGCCGAAAAGGTCGAAAAGCAGTTCCAGCGCGGCGCTTTGAACCACGACGAGCGCAACGAGGCGTTGGTGGAGATCTGGAAGGAAGCCACCGACGAGGTCGGTCAGGCGCTGCGGGAGCACTACCCCAGCAACAACCCGATCATCACGATCGTCGATTCGGGTGCCACGGGTAACTTCACCCAGACCCGGACGCTGGCTGGCATGAAGGGCCTGGTGACCAACCCCAAGGGTGAGTTCATCCCGCGCCCGGTCAAGTCGTCCTTCCGTGAGGGCCTGACCGTGCTCGAGTACTTCATCAACACCCACGGTGCTCGAAAGGGCTTGGCGGACACCGCGTTGCGTACCGCCGACTCCGGTTACCTGACCCGTCGTCTGGTGGACGTGTCGCAGGACGTCATCGTCCGCGAGCACGACTGCCAGACAGAGCGCGGCATCATCGTCGAGCTGGCCGAGCGTCAGTCCGACGGCACCCTCATTCGCGACCCGTACATCGAAACGTCGGCGTACGCGCGGACTTTGGGTGCCGACGCGGTGGACGAGGCTGGCAATGTCGTCGTCGCCCGCGGCGAGGACCTGGGCGACCCGTCGATCGACGCCCTGCTGGCGGCGGGCATCACGCAGATCAAGGTGCGCTCGGTGCTGACGTGCACCACCGGCACCGGCGTCTGCGCGACCTGCTACGGCCGGTCGATGGCGACCGGAAAGCTGGTCGACATCGGCGAGGCGGTCGGCATCGTCGCGGCGCAGTCCATCGGTGAGCCGGGCACGCAGCTGACGATGCGTACCTTCCACCAGGGTGGTGTCGGTGAGGACATCACGGGCGGTCTGCCCCGTGTGCAGGAGCTGTTCGAGGCCCGTGTCCCGCGCGGCAAGGCCCCGATCGCCGACGTCACCGGGCGGGTTCGCCTGGAGGACGACGACCGCTTCTACAAGATCACCATCGTCCCCGACGACGGTGGCGAGGAAGTCGTCTATGACAAGCTCTCCAAGCGGCAGCGGCTGCGCGTGTTCAAGCACGAGGACGGTTCCGAGCGGGTGCTGTCGGACGGCGACCACGTCGAGGTGGGCCAGCAGCTGATGGAGGGTTCGGCCGACCCGCACGAGGTGCTGCGTGTGCAGGGCCCCCGCGAGGTGCAGATCCACCTGGTCCGCGAGGTCCAGGAGGTTTACCGCGCACAGGGCGTGTCCATTCACGACAAGCACATCGAGGTGATCGTTCGCCAGATGCTGCGCCGCGTCACCATCATCGACTCGGGCGCGACGGAGTTCCTGCCCGGCTCGCTGATCGACCGTGCCGACTTCGAGGCGGAGAACCGTCGTGTGGTGGCGGAGGGCGGCGAGCCCGCCGCCGGACGTCCGGTCCTGATGGGCATCACGAAGGCGTCGCTGGCCACCGACTCGTGGCTGAGTGCGGCGTCGTTCCAGGAGACCACGCGAGTGCTGACCGACGCGGCGATCAACTGCCGCAGCGACAAGCTGCAGGGTCTGAAGGAGAACGTCATCATCGGAAAGCTGATCCCGGCCGGTACCGGCATCAACCGCTACCGCAACATCCAGGTGCAGCCGACCGAGGAGGCGCGGGCCGCCGCGTACACGATCCCGTCCTACGAGGATCAGTACTACAGCCCGGACTTCGGCCAGGCCACCGGTGCCGCGGTTCCGCTGGACGATTACGGATACAGCGACTACCGATAGTCGGCAGTACGAAAAAGCCCCGGGCCTCTACGGCTCGGGGCTTTTTCGTGCGCTCGGAGCCCGGTGTTTTTGCCGAGCGTGCGGCTAGCTTCACGTTCGCCAGACCGCACCCGGCGGGCTGGCTTGCGTTCCGGCGACATCCCGCGTGTGCTGTACGGAAGGAGGTGAAGTTGATGGCAGGACCGGACGCCGCAGAGACCAGCGTTCCTCTGGTGGAGGATTTGTTGGTGTACCAGGGTGAGGAATTCATCAACTTCCGCACGAGTCGGCAATGGGTGGTCATCAAGTTATTCAAGCTTCCCACCGATGCGAACGACCGTGACGTCCTGGCGTTGTTAACACAACACTTGCGTTATCGCGACAGCTATGCGACTCGGAAATTCCAGGACGCCAGAACGATCCACGGCCCGTACTGGTTGAACGCCATAGGGCCCGAGGCATTCTCCGCTGTCTCGGCGGTCGACGCCGAAGCGTTGCTACGCACATGGGCCGAATATCAAGCACCTTTACCCGCGGCCCGTCGCAAAGAAATGGAAAGCGAGCTCTACCCGCGTATTCGTGGAGCGACCACCCGCTACCAGCTCGCCGATCTGCGAGACACCGCTGAACATGATTGGGGTTCGTCCGTGGGTTCGGATAGCGGGTTTCACGAGTTCGTGTTGATCGATCGCCGTGCCGGCAGTGTGGCTTTGGTTGTCGCGAGCGACGACTAGCCAGCGGGCTGCTCTTTGACGAGCGCAGCAATGAATCCTCGGTATACAGCGTCGGTGAGTACCCCGATGTCGTCAGATAGCCGGCCGCGGCATGCCGCATCGACGAACAAGGAGTGCACGAGCAGTCGGCCCGCGTGCGGCTGTTCAGAACCTGCGACATAGTTGCTTTGCTGGATCCAAATGTTTTGATGGCCGAGGTGGGCGGTGCCGCTGCTGCGCACCGCGGCCGTCCACTGAATCGGCGGGACCGGCAGCACCTTGACGGCGATGTCGGTAGCGTTGAGCCCCCGCAGCATCCGATCGGCGTTATGGATCACGTCGGAGAATAGGGGCCGGCCGGTGTAGCTGAAAATGCTTATGGTTTCTGCACCGTCCCACTCGCCGCCGTCATGCAGCCCGGTCACCGCGACCCGCGCCCACGGCATATTCTCGCTGTCCGTCGGCGGCCGCACCGCCCATCCTCGAGGTACGCCCAACGTCTTAAGCCATCCCGGTACCTGAACTCTGGTCAGGGCGGTCACGTCGGCGATGTAATCGTCGTCGAGCAACACATCGACGAGTGACGGCGGCAGGGGCTCTCGCATCAGCCGAGCGGACGATGCACTCACAGCGTGGCCGCCTCTCCGCTTTGTCCACCGCCGGAAATGATCGTCCACACGAGGACGCCGCCAATCATTACCCAGCCGAACACCGCTTTGCCTCCTTTACTCAGATCGTGGCCGACCTGCGGTAGCCACGACGTGCCGCCGTGAGGCAGTGGGGCCGGTTCGGGGACACGTGACCCCGGCGCATCTGGTCGGTCCCAGCCGAACGCGGGCGGTTGTTGCTTTGGGCTCACAGTGAATCCCGGTGGGGATGGGTCTTGCAACCACGGCGGAAGGTCGGCCGGATGGGGCAGCTGCGTTGGTGGCAGCGTCGGCGGTGGCAGATGTCCCGACGGTGGCGGCTCGGCAACCGGATGCTGACCAACATCCGGAAGGACCGGCGGATCGTCGACAAAGGGCAACAATGGCAAGTGAATTTTAGGTCCTTTGGTCCTGCCGGGACGGACTGCTTCGATGGTCGGCCCCCCTGAGGCGCTGTCCGGACGCAGCTTGATCTCTGTGCCGTCCGGGAGTTTCATACGCGGGAATCCACCCGAATTCGGCAAGTCGCCGATCGCGCCCTTACTCAACCACTCGAAGAATTTTCGAATCTCTTCCGGGGTGTCCAATTCACGGTTTGGTTCATTCTCACCTCGTCGAAGTTGGCGCATAATCCTCTGTACATCATCCCAATTCTTCGGCGGCGGGAGATCCTTCCACGGCGGGTCAGCGCCTGGATCGGGTGGCGGCGCCGGGTCTTGCTTGAAGGTGTGGTTGTCGACGGCGTGAATCTTGGGCTTTGGCGGGGGTTTCGGTGGCGCAGGGCTCTGTGGGAAGGTGTCGCGGATGCCCGCCATGGCCGCGGTGACCTTGCCGGCGACTTGTTGATCCAGGGACACCAGCTGCATTGCGCGCTGGCGGATGTCGGCGGACAGGGTTTGCGCCTGTGCTTGACGGGCGGCGCGCCAGGCCCCCGATCCGCCCGAGGAGCGGTCGAACACCGACCCGTCTTCATCGACGTCGAAGCCGGCGGCGTTGGCGTCCCGGACCGTGTGGCGCACGCGCGAGCGCGCCGCGGCCAGGTCCGAGGCCCCGCCGCGCGCGACTTTGGCGGCCGCCTGCAGCTGGTCGGCGACGGCGCTGGTCGCCACCATGTCCGAGCGCGTTGCCATGCGCAGTGCCTCGGCCCCGCAGCCCTGCCAGTCGACCGTCAGCGCGTCGCGCCAAACCTGATGGGCAACCCGGTAACTGCGCGCGCCGACGGTCTCCCAGTGGTCGGCCGCCTGCGTCAGATGCGCGGTGGGCCAGGCCAGCAGCTGGGAGAGGTCCGGCACGGCCGCGACGACGGCCACGGCTACCCGCCGATCACCCGCGGCGCCACCGCCGCCATCGCGCGGGCCGCCGCGGCCGACCGTGCGGACAGCGCCCGCACACCGGCGGTATCCACACGCAACGGCTGCATGGGCCGAAGTTTGGCCGAGAAAGCGATGCAGCGAAAGTCACCCCGCTCACTACACTGGCCACGTGCTCGTCGCCCGACGTACCGGTGTACTCGGCCGTCGCGTGGTCGCCCCCGCGGTGTGTGAAGTCGGCGTTCGGGCGAGTTAGGCGCATGCAGAGGGCGGTTCGGGCTGCCCCGTGAGGCCTCCACCAATTTTCGCAACCAGACCTGTCAGCCGGGATAGGCATCGAACGTCGATCCGCCGCATGAGTACCGCACCCGCGAGACCCCCTCACGCACGAAAGCGATATCGCCCGTTATATCGCTTTCGGAAGGGGGCTTAGCGGTCGCCGGCTGGGTTGCCTCCGCGGTCGAATTTCCCCCGCTCCGTCACGGCGGGTCTCCGTATTGACGAGCCTCGTTGATAACTGGCCGATCCCGATCGCGGCTGTACTGCACCGGTGAATTTCCGAGTGGAGGCGTATGCCGATACACCTCGGGAATCTCCGACGTGCGCTCGGGCAGTCTGTCTCGCGGAAAGCCGAACCACCAGATGGTCTCGGGCTCGCCCGGCCTGCGAAAAGATGCGGACGGTTGGTTCTCCTCGAAATCGAGCAGATAGTAGTAGAGCTCGGCCTCGTCCAGGTCCGGCCACGGGCCGGGATCGATGATCGATTCCCGGGTGTCGCGGGCCAGCCCCCAGGTTCTGTTCGACGGCGGCGCCGTGTACACGATGTACATCATCGCCCCCTCGGTCCAAGCATGCGAGACCATATACGGCGAGCGCCCTTTGCTGTTCTCGCTTTCTATGCGCTGCAACAACTTTCGCAGCACCTCCGCGGCGAACCTGCGTTGGGCGTCAGTGGCGTCAGTTGATGGGCACATTTTTGTTCACCCATGGCGGGCACAGCGTCCAGCCCGGTTCCACTTCGACCCACCGGGCATACCGGCGCGCCCTTCGTTTGATGTTCGCCACAATTCTCGTCGTCAGCGCCACCGCGTCATTGCTCGTCGCCCACCACGATTACCCGGCGATCGGGAAGCTCGGCGACGTAGCGCTGCACCGCGGCGCGCTGTTCCGGGGTGTAGTCGGATACATCGATGCGGACGTAATTCACCTTCGCCAATTCGCGCTCCACTATTCTTCGAAGGATCTGCAAGTCGAAATATTGAGGGGGGCTTGGACCGATCGTATAATATGTGGCCTGAGTCGGATTCCGGTTGTAATCTTGCTGTTCTCGCGCAAACTCATATAAGTCTTCGAAAATTTCTGCGAGACTATCCCGTAAGCGGTGATCCTCGAGGCTCGTGACGTGGGCCGGAAGTTCGTTCACGATGATGTCTACAAGTTCGGAGTCTTCCGGGTTGCTCAGGTCTAACATCTTTACGTTCGCATCAGCGATTTCTTCGAGCCATGCGCTTTTCCGCGGGTCGCTGACGCGCTCCGCCAGGAACCGCATGACGTAATCCACCGCACCACCGGTGCTCATCCAATGACGTTGGAGAAATGATATCGAACCGCCCACGTCAATATTCTCCCACTATAAATACGTTTAGGTTGTTAAGACCGGTGACGAATCGCCTGATCACCGTGCGTTGCTCGGCGCTAAATTGGGAAACGTCAACAGGAACATATTTTGCTTTTTTGAGATGATCTTCCACGTCGCGAAAAAAGCCGTCCATATTAAGATATCTCCCATCAAAATTGCCAACCGCATCATAAGTCTCTCCGGTTGCCGCATCGATCCAGTCTGCCCCCGGATGTGAGCTGCGCTGGAGTGTCATCCCCCTTTGAGCCTCGACTCGCAACCCTGTCTCGGCTTCATCTAGCCGAAAGCGCCCTCCTGTCGCCGGATCTGTTCCAAGCTCTTGAGCATGGGGAGTGGAGAGGTCGAGTCCCCGGCCCGGCCCTGAGTGCCCGTGCGGTTGCTCCGGCGCAGGGTGGGCCCAATCCGGCACGAAACGCGACTTCTGGGCGGCTACTGTCTCGACTCTGCCGAGCTTCGACTCTAACGCAGCTTTTCGGGCATTCAGTTCATCGGCTTCTCTGTTGTAAGCAGCGACTGCGTCGGCGTTGTTGAGCGGCGGAGGCGAAGAATTGTGGTCGCGAATTTCTTCCTTCAATCGCTCGTAAGCGGCATCCGCCGGATTCGGCCGAGGCGCCGGGTCTTGCTTGAAGGTGTGGTTGTCGACGGCGTGAATCTTGGGCTTTGGCGGGGGTTTCGGTGGCGCAGGGCTCTGTGGGAAGGTGTCGCGGATGCCCGCCATGGCCGCGGTGACCTTGCCGGCGACTTGTTGATCCAGGGACACCAGCTGCATTGCGCGCTGGCGGATGTCGGCGGAGAGGGCCTCGGCCTGTGCTTGACGGGCGGCGCGCCAGGCCCCCGATCCGCCCGAGGATCGATCGAACACCGACCCGTCTTCATCGACGTCGAACCCGGCGGCGTTCGCGTCCCGGACCGTGTGGCGCACCCGCGAGCGCGCCGCGGCCAGGTCCGAGGCCCCGCCGCGGGCGACTTTGGCGGCCGCCTGCAGCTGGTCGGCGACTTGGCCGGTCGCCACCATGTCCGAGCGCGTTGCCATGCGCAGCGCCTCGGCCCCGCAGCCCTGCCAGTCGACCGTCAGCGCGTCGCGCCAAACCTGATGGGCAACCCGGTAACTGCGCGCGCCGACGGTCTCCCAGTGGTCGGCCGCCTGCGTCAGATGCGCGGTGGGCCAGGCCAGCAGCTGGGAGAGGTCCGGCACGGCCGCGACGACGGCCACGGCTACCCGCCGATCACCCGGGGCGCCACCGCCGCCATCGCGCGGGCCGCCTCGGCTTCGTTGGCGACATACCCGGCGTCGGCTGCACCAACGCCAGCCGACCGTGTCCCCACCCGTGCCGCGAGCGACGCGGTGAAGGCGGCGACGTCGACGTGGGCGGCGTCGACCGCGGCGGCGCTCGCTTGGCCCGAAACACCGAGCCCCGCCGGGGCGGCGACCGCGTCGAGGTCGCGCCCGGATGCGGCCCACCGTGCGGCCATCGCCCGCAAACCGGCGGTATCCACACGCAACGGCTGCATGGGCCGAAGTGTGGCCGAGAAAGCGATGCCGCGAAAGTCACCCCACTCACTACACTGGCCACGTGCTCATCGGTTCGCACGTCCGCAACGACGATCCCCTGGCCGCCGCCCAGGCCGACGGCGCCGACGTGGTGCAGTTCTTCCTCGGCAACCCGCAGAGCTGGAAGAAGCCCAAGCCGCGCGAGGACGCCGAGACGCTCAGGGCATCCACCATTCCGCTGTATGTCCACGCGCCCTACCTCATCAACGTCGCGTCGGCGAACAACCGCATCCGCATTCCGTCGCGCAAGATCCTGCAGGACACGTGCGACGCCGCCGCACAGATCAGCGCCACGGCGGTCATCGTGCACGGGGGCCACGCCGACGACAACGACATGGAGGCCGGCTTCGAGCGCTGGGTGAAGGCGCTCGACTACCTCGAGACCGAGGTGCCGGTGTACCTGGAGAACACCGCGGGCGGCGACCACGCCATGGCCCGGCACTTCGACACCATCGGCAGGCTCTGGGATCGCATCGGCGACAAGGGGATCGGGTTCTGCCTGGACACCTGTCACGCCTGGGCCGCGGGCGAGGGGCTGGTCGACGCGGTCGAGCGGATCAAAGCGCTGACCGGCCGCATCGACCTGGTGCACTGCAACGACTCGCGCGACGCGGCCGGCTCGGGGGCCGACCGGCACGCCAACTTCGGCACCGGGCAGATCGATCCGCAGTTGCTGGCCGCGGTGGTCAAGGCCGCCGACGCGCCGGTGATCTGCGAGACGTCCGACGAGGGTCGCAAGGACGACATCGCGTTCCTGCGGGAAAACATCAGCGGCTGAGCCGACATGGTCGGCCGGCTCATCCCGCTACTGGGCGTCGTCCTGCTGATCGCCGGCTGTATCCCGAAAACCCCGCCATCAACCTTCGGCGCCGGCGTGAGCGTCCACACCATCCACGCCGGCGGCCAGGAACGCAGCTACCGCCTCTACAAGCCCGTCGGCCTGTCCGCGAGGGCCCCGCTCGTCGTCATGCTGCACGGCGGGTTCGGCACCGCCGAGCAGGCCGAAAGGGCTTACGGCTGGGACGGATTGGCCGACGGGGCAAAGTTTCTCGTCGCCTATCCCGACGGCCTGCACCGGGCCTGGAATACGAACGGCGGCGGTTGCTGTGGGCGGCCGGCCCGCGACGGCGTCGACGACGTCGCCTTCATCACCGCGGCGGTGGCCGACATCGCCAACAACGTCGGCGTCGACGGGTCGAGGGTCTACGCCACGGGCATCAGCAACGGCGGCATCATGTCCTACACGTTGGCCTGCAACACCGGTGTCTTCGCCGCGATCGGCCCGGACTCGGCGACCCAACTCGATCCCTGCCGGTCCCCGCACCCCACGTCGGTCATCGGTGTCCACGGCACGGCCGACCGGCTCATCCCCTACGCGGGCGGCCAGGGCATCAGCGTCATCAACGGGCCCGCGGTGCAGGACGTAAACGCGTTCTGGCGCAACGTTGATCGCTGCGGCATCCGGGCCACCGCGACCAATGGCCTGGTGACCACCTCGACGGCGGCGTGCGCCGATCACCGTGCCGTCGCGCTCGTCACGGTCGACGGGGGCGGCCACGAGTGGCCCCCGTTCGCCACGGAAACGCTGTGGCGATTCTTCGACGCGCACCCTCGCTGATCATTACAGGTCTTGTGCAGCTGTCGAGAAAATGTAATATCGGTGCCATGCCAGACACCCATGTCGTCACCAACCAGGTTCCGCCGCTGGAAAACTTCAACCCCGCGACGTCCGCGGTACTCGTCGAGGCCCTGATCCGCGAGGGCGCGGAATGGGGCCTGGACGAAGTGAGCGAGGTGGGCGCCCTCGCCGGTGGCCACGAAGCCCAGCGGTGGGGGGAGCTGGCCGACCGCAACCGGCCCGTCCTGCATACCCACGACAAATACGGCCACCGGATCGACGAGATCGAGTTCGACCCGGCTTACCACGAGCTGATGAGCACGGCGATCGCCCACGGCATCCACGCGGCCCCGTGGGCCGACGGTCGGCCGGGCGCGCACGTGGTGCGGGCCGCGAAGATGTCGGTCTGGAACGTCGAGCCCGGCCACACCTGCCCGATCTCGATGACCTACGCCGTCGTCCCCGCGCTGCGCTACAACCCGGAGTTGGCCGCGGTGTACGAGCCCCTGCTCACCAGCCGCGAGTACGACCCCGAACTCAGGCTGGCCACCACCAAGCGCGGCATCACCGCCGGCATGTCCATGACGGAGAAGCAGGGCGGCTCCGACGTGCGCGCCGGCACCACCCAGGCGACCCCCAACGGAGACGGCACCTACAGCCTGACCGGTCACAAGTGGTTCACCTCGGCGCCGATGTGCGACATCTTCCTGGTGCTCGCGCAGGCGCCCGGCGGGTTGTCGTGCTTCATGCTGCCGCGCATCCTCCCCGACGGCACCCGCAACCGGATGTTCCTGCAGCGGCTCAAGGACAAGCTCGGCAACCACGCCAACGCGTCCAGCGAGGTCGAATACGACGGCGCCACCGCCTGGCTGGTGGGGGAGGAGGGCCGCGGGGTGCCGACCATCATCGAGATGGTCAACCTGACCCGGCTGGACTGCACCCTGGGCAGCGCCACCAGCATGCGCACCGGCCTTACCCGGGCCATCCACCACGCCCAGCACCGAAAGGCGTTCGGCGCCTACCTCATCGACCAGCCGCTGATGCGCAACGTGCTGGCGGACCTCGCCGTCGAGGCCGAGGCCGCCACCATCGTCGCGATGCGGATGGCCGGCGCCACCGACAGGGCGCTGCGCGGCGACGACCGGGAGGCGCTGCTGCGCCGCATCGGCCTGGCGGCCAGCAAGTACTGGGTGTGCAAGCGCGCCACCCCGCACGCCGCCGAGGCGCTGGAATGCCTGGGCGGCAACGGTTATGTCGAGGACTCGGGCATGCCGCGGCTGTTCCGCGAGGCACCGCTGATGGGCATCTGGGAGGGCTCGGGCAACGTCAGCGCGCTGGACACGTTGCGCGCCATGGCAACTCGGCCTGAGTGCGTCGAGGTGCTGTTCGGCGAACTCCAGGACAGCGCCGCCCAGGACCCCCGGCTCGGTGGTCACGTCGAGCGCCTGCGAGGAGACCTTGCCGACTTGGAGACCATCAGCTACCGCGCCCGCAAGGTCGCCGAGGACATCTGCCTGGCCCTGCAGGGGTCGCTGCTCGTTCGGCACGGCCACCCGGCCGTCGCCGAGGCCTTCCTCGCCACCCGGCTTGACCGCCGGTGGGGTGGCGCGTTCGGCACCATGCCGGCCGGGCTGGACCTGGCCCCCATCCTGGAGCGCGCTCTGGTAAAGGGCTGAGCGCCAATGACACACGCAATCAGGCCGGTCGACTTCGACAACCTCAAGACGATGACCTACGAGGTCACCGACCGGGTTGCGCGGATCACCTTCAATCGGCCGGAAAAAGGCAACGCGATCATCGCCGACACCCCGCTGGAGCTCTCCGCGCTGGTGGAGCGGGCCGACCTCGACCCGAACGTGCACGTCATCCTCGTGTCCGGTCGAGGTGAAGGTTTCTGCGCGGGATTCGACCTTAGCGCCTACGCGGACGGGACCGGGTCGGCCGGCGGCGCGGGTAAATATCAGGGCACCGTGCTCGACGGCAAGACCCAGGCGGTCAACCACCTGCCGAACCAACCGTGGGACCCGATGATCGACTACCAGATGATGAGCCGCTTCGTGCGCGGCTTCGCCAGCCTGATGCATGCCGACAAGCCCACGGTCGTCAAGATTCACGGCTACTGCGTGGCCGGCGGCACCGACATCGCCCTGCACGCCGACCAGGTGATCGCCGCGGCCGACGCCAAGATCGGCTACCCGCCGACGCGGGTGTGGGGAGTGCCCGCGGCCGGCCTGTGGGCGCACCGGCTCGGCGACCAGCGCGCCAAGCGCCTGTTGTTCACCGGCGACTGCATCACCGGCGCGCAGGCCGCCGAGTGGGGCCTGGCGGTCGAGGCGCCCGACCCGCAGGACCTCGACGAGCGCACCGAGCGGCTCGTGCAGCGCATCGCCGCGGTGCCCGTCAACCAGCTGATCATGGTCAAGCTCGCGCTGAATTCGGCTCTGCTGCAACAGGGCGTCGCCACGAGCAGGATGGTCAGCACGGTGTTCGACGGTGTCGCCCGCCACACGCCCGAGGGGCACGCCTTCGTCGCCGACGCGGTCGAGCACGGGTTCCGGGATGCGGTCAGGCATCGCGACGAGCCGTTCGGCGACCACGGTCGCCGGGCGTCGCAGGTGTGACCGTGGCCAACATGACGGCGCGCTCGGTCGTGCTCAGCGTGCTGCTCGGTGCGCACCCGGCATGGGCGAGCGCGAGCCAATTGGTCGGGCTGACGGCCGATTTCGGCATCAAGGAGTCGACGGTGCGGGTCGCCTTGACCCGCATGGTCGGCGCCGGTGACCTAATCCGCTCCGCCGACGGCTATCGGCTCTCCGACCGGCTGCTGGCCCGCCAGCGCCGTCAGGACGACGCCATGCGCCCGCGCACCCGGCCGTGGCGCGGCGAGTGGCTCGTGGCGGTGGTCACCAGCGTGGGTACCGACGCCCGGACCCGGGCGACGCTCCGGAACACGATGCACGAGAAGCGCTTCGGCGAGCTGCGTGAGGGCGTGTGGATGCGGCCGGACAACCTCGACCTGGAGTGGGACGGTGACGTATCGGCGCGGGTGCGCATTCTCAGGGCGCGCGACGACGCGCCCGTGCAGCTGGCCCACGAGCTGTGGGACCTCGCCGCCTGGGCGAAGGCCGGCCACCGCCTGCTCGACGACATGGCCCGCAACGCCCGCGCGGCCGACGTCCCCGGCCAGTTTGTGATCGCCGCAGCGATGGTGCGCCACTTGCTCACCGACCCCGTGCTGCCGGCCGAACTGGTCCCCGACGACTGGCCCGGCCAACGGTTGCGCGAGGCTTACCACGACTTCGCCATCCAGCTGGCGCAGCGACGCGAAATGACCCAACTCGTGGAGGCGACATGAGTGATCCGGTGCGGGTGGAACGCAACGGCGCGGTGACCACGGTGATCCTCGACCGCCCCGGGGCGCGCAACGCCGTCAACGGCCCCACGGCCGCGGCGCTGTACGCGGCGTTCGAGGAATTCGACCGCGACGACGACGTATCGGTCGCCGTCCTGTGGGGGGACGGCGGAACGTTCTGCGCCGGCGCCGATCTCAAGGCGTTCGGCACCCCGGACGCGAACGCCGTGCACCGGACGGGACCCGGCCCGATGGGGCCGACGCGGATGGTGTTGTCCAAGCCGGTGATCGCCGCGGTCAGCGGTTACGCCGTCGCCGGCGGGCTGGAACTGGCCATCTGGTGCGACATGCGGGTGGCCGAGGAGGACGCGGTGTTCGGGGTGTTCTGCCGGCGGTGGGGGGTGCCGCTCATCGATGGCGGCACCGTCCGATTGCCCCGGCTGATCGGACACAGCCGGGCCATGGACATGATCCTCACCGGGCGTGGCGTCAAGGCCGACGAGGCGCTGGCGATGGGGCTGGCGAATCGGGTGGTGCCGAAGGGTCAGGCCCGCCAGGCCGCCGAGGAGCTGGCGGCCCAGCTCGCCGCGTTACCGCAACAATGCCTGCGTTCGGATCGCCTCTCGGCGTTGAACCAATGGGGGGCAACGGAATCCGATGCCCTGGACTTCGAGTTCGCCAGCATCGCCCGCGTGGCCGCCGAGGCGAACGAGGGGGCCGGCCGGTTCGCGGCGGGCGCCGGCCGTCACGGCGCGTCCGCCACCTGACCGATCAGCTGCCCTTGCTGATGGTGTTGCTCGAGCCGATCTTGTCGACCTTGGGGTCGCCGTCCTTGTAGGTGATGGTGTTGTTCATGCCCAGCACCGTGATGCGGGTGTTGACCTTGTCCAGCGTGATCTTGTTTTCGGCGCCCCCGACCGTCAGCGTCTCGCAGGTCCCGGTGACGGTCAGCGTGTTGTTGGAGCCCGCCACGTTCAGCGATTTGCCGCTGGCGCAGTCAAGGGTGGCGGTGGTCCCCATGGACCCGTAATTCAGGGTGTTCCCGATCTCGACCGAAGCAGTGGTGCTCGCCCCGCTGCTCCCCGTCGTGGGTGCGGCCCCGGCGCTCGTGGTCGATGTTGGGCTGCTCGTCGTCGTGGACGACGAGCCACCCGGCGGGTTGGCCGTCGAGCTGCAGCCGGCCAGCGCCAGTCCCGCGCAGGCCGACGCCGCGGCCAGCCTCAGGGAGTAGTCACCGAATCGCACGCGCATTGATCCTCTTTCCCCTCGATTGATCCCGGCGTGTCAGCCGGGCACTTGCTGCAGCCGATTGGTCATGCCGAGTTCGCGTCCGCGGTCCCAGATGATCGGCGAGCCATTGTGATAGAACACCGTCTCGTCCCAGCCGTAGACGGTGATGTCGTGTGTTACCGAATCGGCGACCACGGTGTTCCCGGATCCCATTACCGTCACCGCCCAGCAATTCCCCAGCGCCGTGACCTTGTTCTGCGTGCCGTTGACCAGCAGCGTGGCATCGTTGCAGTCGATCGTCTGCTCGATGCCCTGGCCGACGACGTGGGTGTCGCCGTTCTTCGCGTGCGCCGGCGTCCCCGGCGTGGCGGCGAGGGCGATTACGCAGGTGGCGAGCGACCCGGCGGCGGTTGTCCTTTTCACTGGGGCCCCCTTTTGGACGGGTGGTCTCGCGCGAATGAGCCTGGCATGACACTACGTGCATCCACCCGCCCGATGGCAGGGTTCTTCCGCTTTTCCCGCACCGGCGCCGCGGGTCGGGCCGCCGGCCGGCGTCAACTAGAGTCATTAGTTACCGTTGCGCCGCCGACCGGCGGCGACGGCCACCGCAGTGAGGGGCAATCGCCATGGCAGCTCAGCCGGAATCGCCGACGGCGGCCGGCCGCCAGCGCGTGGGCCGCTCCGGCGCCCGCCCGGCCAAGCTGAGCCGCGACGGCATCGTCGACGGTGCGCTGACCTTCCTGGACCGGGAGGGCTGGGATTCGCTGACCATCAACGCGCTGGCGACACAACTGGGGACCAAGGGCCCGTCGCTGTACAACCACGTGGACAGCCTCGAAGACCTGCGCCGCGCGGTGCGGATTCGGGTCATCGACGACATCATCACGATGCTGAACAGGGTCGGCGAGGGGCGCGCCCGGGACGACGCGGTGCTGGTCATGGCCGGCGCCTACCGCAGCTACGCCCACCACCATCCCGGCCGCTACTCGGCGTTCACCCGGATGCCACTGGGCGGTGACGACCCCGAATACGCCGCCGCGACGCGGGGGGCGGCCGCGCCGGTGATCTCGGTGCTGTCTTCCTATGGCCTCGACGGTGAGGCGGCTTTCTTCGCGGCACTGGAGTTCTGGTCCGCGCTGCACGGCTTCGTCCTGCTGGAGATGACGGGTGTCATGGACGACATCGACACCGATGCGCTGTTTTCCGACATGGTGCTTCGCCTCGCCGCGGGCCTGGACAGGCGCACCGCCGACCAGGGTCTCAAGCCGCTTTGACCTGCGCGACCGGCGCCGGGTATTGTGGAGGCTCGTGCCTGGCGGCTTGCGGCGCCTGACCGTAAGGAAGTGGATGCCGGGCGAATTCGCATGTCTATGACGCATTGGGTGAAACCGGTGCCGAGCGCGTGCGACACACCCGGCCGCGGGGTACGTGTGGGTTACTCCCGGCAGGCGATAACCGCAGTACAGAGACTTGAGAAGACGTCGAACACAGAAAGCCGGTAGATGCCAACCATTCAGCAGCTGGTCCGTAAGGGTCGCCGCGACAAGGTCGCCAAGGTCAAGACGGCGGCCCTGAAGGGCAGCCCGCAGCGCCGTGGCGTATGCACTCGCGTGTACACCACCACTCCGAAGAAGCCGAACTCGGCGCTTCGGAAGGTCGCGCGCGTGAAGCTGACGAGCCAGGTCGAGGTCACCGCCTACATCCCCGGTGAGGGGCACAACCTGCAGGAGCACTCGATGGTGCTGGTGCGTGGCGGCCGAGTGAAGGACCTGCCCGGCGTGCGTTACAAGATCATCCGCGGTTCGCTCGACACCCAGGGTGTCAAGAACCGCAAGCAGGCTCGCAGCCGCTACGGCGCCAAGAAGGAGAAGAGCTAATGCCACGCAAGGGGCCCGCGCCCAAGCGTCCGTTGGTCAACGACCCCGTCTACGGATCGCAGCTCGTCACCCAGCTGGTGAACAAAGTCCTGCTCCAGGGGAAGAAATCGCTCGCCGAGCGCATTGTTTATGGTGCGCTTGAAAACGCGCGGGAGAAGACTGGAACGGATCCCGTCATCACGCTCAAGCGCGCTCTCGACAACGTCAAGCCCGCCCTCGAGGTGCGCAGCCGCCGCGTCGGCGGTGCGACCTACCAGGTGCCGGTCGAGGTGCGTCCGGACCGGTCCACCACGCTCGCGCTGCGCTGGCTTGTCAGCTTCTCGCGGCAGCGCCGGGAGAAGACCATGATCGAGCGGCTGGCGAACGAGATTCTGGATGCCAGCAACGGCCTCGGGGCCTCCGTCAAGCGGCGTGAAGACACGCACAAGATGGCCGAGGCCAACCGCGCGTTCGCGCACTATCGCTGGTAGCTAGCACCGGCGACGGCGCCGGGCGCAATACGACAGCGAACCAAGCAATCGAAAGAGTGGGAAGACTTCTGTGGCACAGAAGGACGTGCTGACCGACCTGACCAAGGTCCGCAACATCGGCATCATGGCGCACATCGACGCCGGTAAGACGACGACGACGGAGCGCATCCTCTACTACACCGGCATCAGCTACAAGATTGGTGAGGTGCACGACGGCGCCGCCACCATGGACTGGATGGAGCAGGAGCAGGAGCGCGGCATCACCATCACGTCCGCCGCCACCACCTGTTTCTGGAACGACAACCAGATCAACATCATTGACACCCCCGGGCACGTCGACTTCACCGTCGAGGTGGAGCGTTCCCTGCGTGTGCTCGACGGTGCCGTGGCCGTGTTCGACGGCAAGGAGGGTGTCGAGCCGCAGTCCGAGCAGGTGTGGCGGCAGGCCGACAAGTACGACGTCCCGCGCATCTGCTTCGTCAACAAGATGGACAAGATCGGCGCGGACTTCTACTTCTCCGTGCGGACCATGGAGGAGCGCCTCGGCGCCAATGTCATCCCGATCCAGCTGCCCGTCGGCTCCGAGGGTGACTTCGCCGGCGTCGTCGACCTGGTCGAGATGAAGGCCAAGGTGTGGAGCTCCGAGGCCAAGCTCGGCGAGAAGTACGACGTCGTCGACATCCCCGCCGATCTGCAGGAGAAGGCCGAGGAGTACCGCACCAAGCTGCTCGAGGCCGTCGCCGAGACCGATGAGGCGCTGCTGGAAAAGTACCTGGGCGGCGAGGAACTCACCGTCGCCGAGATCAAGGGTGCGATCCGCAAGCTGACCATCACCTCGGAGGCGTACCCGGTGCTGTGCGGGAGCGCGTTCAAGAACAAGGGCGTGCAGCCCATGCTCGACGCGGTCATCGACTACCTGCCGTCGCCGCTGGACGTGCCGCCCGCCGAGGGCCACGTTCCCGGCAAGGAAGACGAGCTGATCACTCGCAAGCCGTCGACGGACGAGCCGTTCTCGGCGCTGGCGTTCAAGGTCGCCACGCACCCGTTCTTCGGCAAGCTGACCTACGTCCGCGTCTACTCGGGCAAGGTCGACTCGGGCAGCCAGGTCATCAACTCGACGAAGGGCAAGAAGGAGCGGCTGGGCAAGCTGTTCCAGATGCACTCCAACAAGGAGAACCCGGTGGAGACCGCGTCGGCGGGGCACATCTACGCGGTGATCGGGCTCAAGGACACCACCACCGGTGACACCCTGAGCGACCCGAACCAGCAGATCGTGCTCGAGTCGATGACCTTCCCGGACCCGGTCATCGAGGTGGCCATCGAGCCCAAGACCAAGAGCGACCAGGAGAAGCTGTCGCTCTCGATCCAGAAGCTCGCCGAGGAGGATCCGACCTTCAAGGTGCACCTGGACCAGGAGACCGGGCAGACCGTCATCGGCGGCATGGGCGAGTTGCACCTGGACATCCTGGTGGACCGCATGCGTCGCGAGTTCAAGGTCGAGGCCAACGTGGGCAAGCCGCAGGTGGCCTACAAGGAGACCATCCGGCGCATGGCCCAGAACGTCGAATTCACCCACAAGAAGCAGACGGGTGGCTCGGGCCAGTTCGCGAAGGTGATCATCAACCTCGAGCCGTTCACCGGCGAGGATGGCGCGACCTACGAGTTCGAGAACAAGGTCACCGGTGGCCGCATCCCCCGGGAGTACATCCCGTCGGTGGACGCGGGCGCGCAGGACGCCATGCAGTACGGCGTGCTGGCGGGCTACCCGCTGGTGAACGTGAAGGTCACCCTGCTCGACGGCGCCTACCACGAGGTCGACTCGTCCGAGATGGCGTTCAAGATTGCCGGTTCGCAGGTCCTGAAGAAGGCTGCCGCACAAGCGCAGCCGGTGATCCTGGAACCGATCATGGCCGTCGAGGTCACCACGCCCGAGGATTACATGGGCGATGTGATCGGCGACCTGAACTCCCGCCGTGGCCAGATCCAGGCCATGGAGGAGCGGAGCGGTGCGCGTGTCGTGAGGGCGCATGTGCCGCTGTCGGAGATGTTCGGCTACGTCGGCGACCTTCGGTCCAAGACCCAAGGCCGGGCGAATTACTCCATGGTGTTCGACTCGTACGCCGAAGTGCCGGCGAACGTGTCGAAGGAGATCATCGCGAAGGCGACGGGCCAGTGAGTGTGAACTCAGTGGCCCGGAGCCGAGCCATCGGCTCAGCCGAGGCGACTGGTCAGTAAGCACCGAAGACGACGGTGGGTAAGCGAAGCTTACGAGTAAGGAGTCGAGCAACAACACCGTCGGAGTAACCTTGCCGGGTCATCAATGCCTTGGGCGCGGCACAACTGAAAACACCAACACTGCTTAACAAGCACCAACAAAGTCGGAGGACACACAGTGGCGAAGGCGAAGTTTGAAAGGACCAAGCCCCACGTCAACATCGGGACCATTGGTCACGTTGACCACGGCAAGACGACCCTGACCGCGGCGATCACCAAGGTCTTGCATGACAAGTACCCCAACCTGAACGAGTCGCGCGCGTTCGACCAGATCGACAACGCGCCCGAGGAGCGTCAGCGCGGTATCACCATCAACATCTCCCACGTGGAGTACCAGACGGAGAAGCGCCACTACGCGCACGTCGACGCCCCGGGTCACGCCGACTACATCAAGAACATGATCACCGGCGCGGCGCAGATGGACGGCGCCATCCTGGTGGTCGCCGCGACCGACGGTCCCATGCCGCAGACCCGCGAGCACGTGCTGCTCGCCCGTCAGGTCGGTGTGCCCTACATCCTGGTTGCGCTGAACAAGGCCGACGCGGTCGACGACGAGGAGCTGCTGGAGCTCGTCGAGCTGGAGGTCCGCGAGCTGCTGGCCGCCCAGGAGTTCGACGAGGACGCCCCGGTGGTGCGGGTATCCGCGCTCAAGGCGCTCGAGGGCGACGCCAAGTGGGTCGAGTCGGTCGAGGAGCTGATGAACGCGGTCGACGAGTCGATCCCGGACCCCGTCCGCGACACCGACAAGCCGTTCCTGATGCCCGTGGAGGACGTCTTCACGATCACCGGTCGTGGCACCGTTGTCACCGGCCGTGTGGAGCGTGGCGTGATCAACGTGAACGAGGAAGTCGAGATCGTCGGGATCAAGCCGACCAGCACCAAGACCACGGTCACCGGCGTGGAGATGTTCCGCAAGCTGCTCGACCAAGGGCAGGCCGGCGACAACGTCGGGCTGCTGCTGCGTGGCATCAAGCGCGAGGACGTCGAGCGCGGCCAGGTCGTCACGAAGCCCGGCACCACCACGCCGCACACCGAGTTCGAGGGTCAGGTCTACATCCTGTCCAAGGACGAGGGTGGCCGGCACACGCCGTTCTTCAACAACTACCGTCCGCAGTTCTACTTCCGCACCACCGACGTGACCGGTGTGGTGACACTGCCGGAGGGCACGGAGATGGTGATGCCCGGTGACAACACCAACATCTCGGTGAAGCTGATCCAGCCCGTCGCCATGGACGACGGTCTGCGCTTCGCGATCCGCGAGGGTGGCCGCACCGTCGGCGCCGGCCGGGTCACCAAGATCATCAAGTAATTCGTTACGCAGCAAAGCCCGGATCGCCCGTCGGTGGTCCGGGCTTTGTGCTGTGCGGGGCCGGAAAACTTGTGACTAAAGTCCCCGCCCCGCGGGGGTAAGATTTTCCCATCGAGTCTTCGGACGCGACCGGGGGGACGTACTTTGGCCGTGGCTTGGAGGTTCGGATGTCGTATCTGGTGGCGGCGCCGGAGTACGTGGCGGCGGCCGCGAACGACTTGGCCAACATCGGCTCGGCCATCAGTTCCGCGAACGCGGCGGCGGTGGCCCCCACTTCCGGCGTGATGGCCGCGGGCGCCGACGAGGTGTCGACGACGATCGCCGCGCTGTTCGGCGCGCACGCGGAGGCCTATCAGGCGCTCAGTGCCCAGGCTGCGTCGTTTCACCAGCAATTCGTCCAGCTGATGAGCGGTGGGGCTGCACAGTATGCGGCGGCCGAAGCGGCGAACGCCTCGCCGCTGCAAACCCCGTCGACCCCCGCGGCCGGCGTCTCGTCGGTCTCCTCGGCGCCCACGGTGGCGCCACCGGGACCGGCACCGGTGAGTTCGGCGGTGGCGGCGGCGCAGGGCGCGGGCCCGGCGGCGACTCCGGCCACCGCTCCGGCCGCCGCGCCACTGGCGGCGATGCGGGCGGGAACGCCGCTGCAGGCGCCGGCGGCGGAGCCGGCCGCCCCGGCCGTCCCGGTCGAGGCGGCCGAGGCGGTCGAAACGGAGCCGGCGGCCATCGGGCCGGCGAGCGCGCTGCCGCTGTCGGCGGGAACCCCGCTCGCGGCGCCGCCGGCGGCGCGGTCCTACACGCCCGCGACGCCGGCCTACTCCCCGGCGGCCGCCGCCGAGGAGCGGCCCGCTGGCTGATTCGTTTGCTCGCAGCGCGCCCGCGGCGGCGCTAGTCTGACAGCGACTTCCCAGCAAGGTGAGGAGACACCCGTGTTGGCGCGCTATCTGAAAGCCCAGTTGATTGTCCTGCTCTGCGGCGGCTTGGTGGGACCGATCTTTTTGATCGTCTATTTCACCCTCGGCTTCGGCGACCTGCTGCAGTGGATGTTCTACGTCGGCCTGCTCATTACCGTGGCCGACGTCCTCATCGCGCTGGCGCTGGCCGCTTACGGTGCGAAATCGTCGGCGACGAACGCGGAGCTGGAGCAGAACGGTGTGCTCGCCCTCGCCCAGATCACCGGCCTCACCGAGACGGGGACGTGGATCAACAACCAACAGGTGGTGAAGGTGCACCTGCACGTTTCCGGGCCCGGGTTCCTGCCGTTCGACAGCGAGGACCGGGTGATAGCGAGCGTGACCCGGCTGGGCAACCTCAACGCCCGCAAGGTGGTTGTCCTGGTCAACCCCACCACCCAGGAATACCGAATCGACTGGGAGCGAAGCGCATTGGTCAACGGCCTGGTGCCCGCCCAGTTCACGGTCGCCGAGGACAACAGGACCTACGACCTGAGCGGGCAGGCCGGCCCGCTGATGGAGATCCTGCAGATCCTGAAGGCCAACCACGTGCCGCTCAACAACATGGTCGATATCCGCTCCAACCCGCCGCTGCGCGAGCAGATTCAGGCGGTGGTGCGCCGGGCGGCCCAGCAGCAGCCGCAACCTGCGGGCGCCGGCGCACCGGCGGGACCGCCACCCGGCCCGACCATCGCGCAGCGGCTGCAGGAGCTGGAGACGCTGCGCACCAGCGGGGCGCTCACCGACCAGGAGTACGCGAGCCGCCGCGCGGAGATCATCTCCGAGATCTGACTCCCGGGCTTAGAACACGTTCCAGTTTCGCTGCTAGCCTGTCTCTGTCTATGAGCGTCAAGCGGGCGTTGCGAAGGGACGGGTCGTGGCTGGACAGGGTGGATCACTGCAGGGGCGGGTCGCGTTCATCACCGGCGCCGCCCGGGGCCAGGGCCGGGCGCACGCGGTGCGGCTCGCCCGCGAGGGCGCCGACATCATCGCGCTCGACCTCTGCGCGCCGGCATCGCCCAGCGTGACCTACACGGCGGCGACGCGGGAGGATCTGGCCGAGACCGTCCGCCTGGTGGAGGGCGAGGGCCGCAAGGTGTTGGCCCGCGAAGCCGACGTCCGGGACGATGCCGCGCTGCGCCAGTTGGTGGCCGATGGCGTCGAACAATTCGGTCGGCTCGACATCCTGGTGGCCAACGCCGGCGTGCTGGGCTGGGGCCGGGTGTGGGAGCTCACCGACGAGCAGTGGGACACCGTCGTCGGTATCAACCTGACCGGCACGTGGCGCACGCTGCGCGCCGCCGTGCCGGCGATGATCGAGGCCGGCAACGGGGGATCGATCGTGGTCGTCAGCTCGGCGGCCGGAGTCAAGGCGACCCCCGGCAACGGCCATTACGCCGCCAGCAAGTTCGGGCTCACGGCGCTGACCAATACGTTGGCGATTGAACTGGGCGAATACAACATTCGGGTCAACTCGATCCACCCCTACTCGGTCGACACCCCGATGATCGAGCCCGAGGCGATGATGGGGATCTTCGCCAAGCACCCCGCCTTCGTGCACAGCTTCCCGCCAATGCCCTTGCAGCCCAAGGGTTTTATGTCGCCCGACGAGGTGTCGGATGTGGTGGTCTGGCTCGCCGGCGACGGCTCGGGCACTTTGTCGGGCACCCAGATCAACGTTGACAAGGGCGCCTTGAAGTACTGATCGGCGATCGTGTATGAACACCACGTGAGCGAAGACGCAAACCCGAGCGAGAGCGGCATCGTCATCGTCGGCGGCGGCCTGGCCGCCGCCCGGACCGCCGAGCAACTGCGCCGGTCCGGCTACGCCGGTCGCGTCACCATCGTCAGCGACGAGGTGCACCTGCCATACGACCGCCCGCCGCTGTCCAAGGAGGTGCTCCGCAAGGAGGTCGACGACGTCGCCCTCAAGCCGCGGGAGTGGTACGACGAAAACGAGATCACCCTGCGGCTCGGGTCGGCGGCCACCGGGCTCGACACCGCGGCCCGGACGCTGACCCTCGCCGACGGCCGCGTCCTCGGCTACGACGAACTCGTCATCGCAACGGGTTTGGTGCCGCGCCGGATTCCGTCGTTTCCCGACCTGGAGGGCATCCGCGTGCTGCGCTCCTACGATGAGAGCGTGGCGCTGCGCGAACGCGCGTCGGCGTGCCGGCGGGCAGTCGTTGTCGGCGCCGGTTTCATCGGGTGCGAGGTGGCGGCCAGCCTGCGCAAGCTAGGGGTGGACGTGGCGCTGGTCGAGCCACAGCCGACGCCACTGGCCTCGGTACTCGGGGAGCGGATGGGCGAGCTGGTGGCGCGGCTGCATCGCGCCGAGGGCGTCGACGTCCGCCTGGGTGTGGGCGTGGCGGAGGTGCGCGGCCAGGGCCGGGTCGACACCGTGGTGCTGACCGACGGCACCGAGCTGGCGGCCGATCTCGTGGTCGTCGGCATCGGCTCCCACCCGGCCACCGATTGGCTCGAGGGCAGCGGAGTCGAGATCGATAACGGGGTCGTCTGCGACGAGGCCGGCCGCACCAGCGCGCCCAACGTCTGGGCCCTCGGTGACGTCGCCTCCTGGCGAGACCCGACGGGACACCAAGCGCGCGTCGAACATTGGAGCAACGTCGCCGACCAGGCGCGCGTCGTGGTGCCCGCGATGCTGGGGCAGGACGTCCCTTCGGCCGTCGTCGTCCCCTATTTCTGGAGCGACCAGTACGACGTCAAGATCCAGTGCCTCGGCGAACCGGAGGCCACCGACGTCGTCCACCTCGTCGAGGACGACGGACGCAAGTTTTTGGCGTACTACGAACGCGACGGGGTGTTGGTCGGCGTGGTCGGCGGTGGAATGCCCGGCAAGGTCATGAAGGTTCGTGCCAAGATCGCCGCCGCCGCACCCATCGCCGAGGTGCTGGGCTGACGGGCCCGCCGCCCCGGGTGGCGGTGCTCGACGACTACGCCGGCGCGGCCCTCGCGCTCGCCGATTGGTCGCCTGTGCAAAGTCGTTCCGAAGTAACGGTTTTCGATCGACATCTCGGCGAGGCCGACGCCGTCGACGCGCTGCGGGGGTTCGACGTGGTCTGCACAATGCGTGAACGGATGGCGTTCCCGCGCACCCTGATCGAGCGGCTGCCGAACCTGAAGCTGATCACGATCGTCGGCAGGGCGCTCCCGAACCTGGACATGTCCGCGGCCAGCGAGCACGGCGTCCTGGTGGCCCACTCGGATTTCGCCAGCGACCGTTTCCGCTCGCTGCGCGACGCCACACCGGAATTCGCCTGGGGGTTGATGATCGCGACGGTGCGCAACCTGGCCGAGGAGCACCTGCGCATGCGCGACGGCGGCTGGCAGACCACCACCGGGATGACCCTGTCGGGCAAGACGCTGGGCTTGCTCGGCCTGGGCAGGATCGGCAGGCGCATGGCCGAGTACGCCGCGGCGTTCGGCATGCAGGCGATCGCGTGGAGCCAAAACCTGACCGAGGAGGCCGCGGCGGAGGGCGGCGCCCGCCGCGTCGAGAAGTCGGCGCTGTTCGCCGAGTCCGACGTGGTGTCGGTTCACGTGGTGCTCTCGGAGCGCACGCGCGGCCTGGTCCGGTGCGCGCGAGCTGGCCCTGATGAGGCCTACCGCCTACCTGATCAACACTTCCCGCGGTCCGATCGTCGACGAGGCCGCCCTGGTTGCCGCGCTGAGGACCGGGCGTATTGCCGGCGCCGGGCTGGATGTGTTCGGCATCGAGCCGCTGCCGCCCGACCATCCGCTGCGAGGCCTCCCCAACGTGACGCTCTCGCCCCACCTGGGGTACGTCACCCGCGAGATGCTCGGCGCCTTCTACGCGGACACCGTCGAAGCGGTGGTGGCGTGGTTGGACGGCGCGCCGACCCGGATCGCCAATCCCGAGGCGCTGCAACGCCGCACCGGCTAATGCCACTGCACGGGCGGCCCGTGCGGGTGGCATTCGCCGAGGACTTCGAGCTCGCCGCCCGGCCAGCTGCGGGCGCGGACCAGAAACCTGATCGGCGTGCCGGGCCCGTCGCGGGCCGGCTCCATCGTGAGGTGGACGAACGGCGACCGCGCCCCCGCCCGGGCGCCCAGGCCGTCGGCGGCGGCGCGCACCTCGTCGCGCTCGGCGGCGGAGAGGTACTGCCAGGTGATCGAGTGCCACAGCACGGTCAGCTCGCCGTCGGCCAGCGTCAGGCCGGCGACGGCCTCGCCCGCCGTGCGCCGCTCCAACCCCGCCGGGACCTCCCGGGCGACGGTGATGGCGCCGCGCAGCCGTTTCAGGCGCGCGCCCTGGTCCGGCCACACGTAGCTGAGCGCGGTCAATTCCCCGTCCGCGCCGGTCACGTCGATGGGGGCGATGTCGTACCCGTGCCGCTCGATGATCCGCACCGCGCCATCCGGTGGCAGCGAGCCGTGCCACGCGTCGTCGATGGTCACCGGCGAGTCGGCGGGGCCCCAGTGCTTGTCGGCGAAGCCATACCGGTAGTGGTCGGCCCGCAAGTTCAACCCGGCACTGGTCCCGATTTCGAAAAGCCTTATCGGAAAACCGAATTCGCTGTTTACGCGCAACAGACCACCGATCAGCGCGGCCGACCGGCCCACCTCGTTGGTCTGCGGCGGTTGGTCGAGGGCCGCGCGCAGCGATTCGGCGTGGGCGGCCGCGGCGGCCAGGATCTCCTGCCAAGCCCGACCGGCGTCCCAGGACCCGCCGGTGCTGGGGTACCAACGGCGCAGCGGCGCGGCCCGGCCGTCGAGGACGAGCCGATGCAGGCCACCGAGCAGGCGCAGGGGAACGGCATCGCGCGACGGCGCGTCCTCGTAGCCGGACAGGATGGTCGCGAAGACGCCACCGGCCTCCACGTCCTCGGCCACGCGCTCGAACAGTTCCCCGTACATGAGCGAGCCGGCGCGGGCGCAGAACCGCCCCTGCGACCGCAGTGTGTGCAGCAGGCGCTCGCGGTTCACCGGTCGAGCCCGTCCAGTCCGCCGCCCACCACGTCGAACGCGTTGCCGAGCGCGACCGGCAGCGGGATGGACTCGTCGGCCAGCCAGTACTCGTAGGCGCTCAACGCCACGGCCAGCATCGTCCAGGCGACCGTCTGCGGACGTAGGTCGCTCGTCTTGGCGTCCGAGCGGCGGGCCACGAAGCCCGCGATCACGTCCCGCCAACCCGCATACATGGTCATCGAGTATGCCTGAAGCTCCGCCGTCTGCAGGATGACGCGCATGCGCTGGCGGTGCTGAATGGTCTCCGACTCATCAAAGGTGTTGAACGCCAGCAACGCCGAGCGGAGCGCCGCACCCAGTGCCACCTCGGGTCCGATGTCGTCGAGGAGATCCCGCAGGTGCACAAGGTGGGTATCGAAATCGCCCCAGGGGATGGCGTTCTTGGACGCGTAGTAACGGAAGAGGGTGCGGCGCGAGATCCCGGCGGCCTGGGCGACGTCGTCGACGCTCACGTCGGCGAAACCGCGGGCCGTGAACAGCTCGATCGCCACGTCGGCGATCTCCTGAGGCGTCGTCGAGCGGCGCCGGCCCACCCGCGGTTGGGGCATCATCGGACCCGCCCTTCCATTTCGGCACTCGATGCCATATTCTGGCGACGATTGTGACACAGCTCATCGTTGTCAATAGCTGACGAAAGGCAAGGCCCGTGGACCACGAGACCCAGACTGACACCGAACTCGTCACCGAGACCCTCGTCGAAGAGGTGTCCATCGACGGGATGTGCGGCGTCTACTGACCCCCATGTTCGACCTCGACCGCGCCTGGCGGTTGCATCCGCAGGTGGCCGTCCGCCCGGAGCCGTTCGGCGCGCTGCTCTACCACTTTGGTACGCGCAAGCTGTCCTTCCTGAAGGACCGCACGATCCTGGCGGTGGTGCGGTCGCTGGCCGACCACCCGGACGCCCGGTCGGCCTGTCGGGCCGCGGGTGTCGAGAGCTCCGGGCAGGCCCCGTACATCCAGGCGCTCGGGGTGCTGGCCGAATCCAACATGCTGGTGCCCCGGGAGGACCGCCAATGGTAAGGCTCATCGAGCAGTTCGAACGGGGGCTGGATGCCCCGATCTGCCTGACGTGGGAGCTGACGTACGCCTGCAATCTCGCTTGCGTGCACTGCCTTTCGTCGTCGGGCAAGCGCGACGCGCGAGAGCTGTCCACCCGGCAATGCATGGACATCATCGACGAGCTCGAACGCATGCAGGTGTTCTACGTCAACATCGGCGGCGGCGAGCCCACGGTCCGCCCGGACTTCTGGGAACTCGTCGACTACGCCACCGCACACCGCGTCGGCGTGAAGTTCTCGACGAACGGCGTCCGGATAACCCCCGACGTCGCCGCGCGCTTGGCCGCCAGCGACTACGTGGACATCCAGATCTCGCTCGACGGCGCGACCGCCGAGGTCAACGACGCCGTCCGCGGCCCCGGGTCGTACGCCATGGCGGTACGCGCGCTGGAGAATCTGGCCGATGCGGGCTTCGCCCAAAACGGCGGCGCCAAGATCTCGGTGGTGGTCACCCGGCACAATGTCGACCAGCTCGACGAGTTCGCCGCGCTCGCGAGCCGCTACGGCGCCACCCTGCGGATCACCCGGCTGCGCCCCTCGGGCCGCGGCGCCGACGTCTGGGACGATCTGCATCCCACCGCCGAGCAGCAGGTCAGGCTGTACGACTGGCTGGTCGCCAAAGGCGAGCGAGTGCTCACCGGTGACTCCTTCTTCCACCTGGCCCCGCTGGGGCAGTCGGGCGCCTTGGCCGGGCTGAACATGTGCGGGGCCGGGCGCGTGGTCTGCCTGATCGACCCCGTCGGTGACGTGTACGCCTGCCCGTTCGCCATCCATGACCGTTTCCTGGCGGGAAACATCCTGTCGGACGGGGGCTTTGACAACGTGTGGAAGAACGCGCCGTTGTTCCAGGAGCTGCGGGAGCCGCAGTCCGCGGGCGCCTGCGGCAGCTGCGGGCACTACGACGCCTGCCGCGGCGGCTGCATGGCGGCCAAGTTCTTCACCGGCCTCCCGATGGACGGGCCGGACCCCGAATGCGTCCAGGGTCACAGCGCGCCGGCGCTGGCGGGCGCGCGCGAGACGCCGCGCCCGCGGGCCGACCATTCGCGGAAGGCGCGCGGACCCGTGGCCCTGACGCTGTCGGCGCGGCCCCCGGCGCGCCTGTGTAACGAAAGTCCCGTGTAAATCATGGCCGCGTGGTTCGAAACGGTCGCCATCGCGCAGCAACGCGCCAAACGGCGGTTACCCAAGTCCGTTTATTCCTCCCTGATTTCGGCAAGCGAAAAAGGAATAACAGTTTCAGACAATGTCGAGGCCTTCAGCGAACTCGGTTTCGCGCCGCACGTGGTCGGCGCGCTGGAAAAGCGTGACCTCTCGACCACCGTGATGGGGCAGGACATCTCGCTGCCGGTGATCATCTCGCCGACGGGCGTCCAAGCGGTCGACCCCGACGGCGAGGTGGCCGTCGCGCGGGCCGCCGCGGCGCGGGGGACCGCGATGGGGCTCTCCTCGTTCGCCAGCAAGCCGATCGAAGAGGTCATCGCCGCGAACCCCAAGCTGTTCTTCCAGGTCTACTGGCTGGGGGGCCGCGACGCGATCGCGGAGCGGGTGGAGCGGGCGCGCCGCGCCGGCGCCGTCGGCCTGATCGTGACGACCGACTGGTCGTTCTCCCACGGCCGCGACTGGGGCAGCCCGAGCATCCCCGAGACGATGAACCTGCGGACCATCCTTCGCCTGTCGCCGGAGGCGATCGTCCGGCCCCGGTGGCTGTGGAAGTTCGGCAAGACACTGCACCCGCCGGAGCTGCGGGTGCCGAACCAGGGGCGCCGGGGCGAGCCTGGGCCGCCCTTCTTCGCGGCCTACGGCGAGTGGATGGGCACCCCACCGCCCACCTGGGACGACATCGCCTGGCTGCGGGAGCTTTGGGGCGGGCCGTTCATGCTCAAGGGCGTGATGCGCGTCGACGACGCGAAAAGGGCTGTCGACGCTGGTGTTTCGGCGATCTCGGTGTCGAACCACGGTGGCAACAACCTGGACGGCACTCCGGCCTCTATCCGCGCATTGCCGGCAATCGCCGCGGCGGTCGGCGACCAGGTCGAGGTGCTGCTGGATGGCGGCGTGCGGCGCGGTAGCGACGTGGTCAAGGCGGTGGCCCTGGGCGCGCGGGCGGTGATGATCGGCCGCGCGTACCTGTGGGGCCTGGCCGCGGCCGGACAGGCGGGCGTCGAGAACGTTCTCGACATCCTGCGCGGCGGCGTCGACTCGGCGCTGATGGGCCTCGGTCACGCCAGCGTGCACGACCTCGGCCCCGGCGACGTCCTGGTCCCCGCCGGCTTTACGCGCGCCCTGGGGGTCCCCGCCGACGGCCCGGCCTAGCCGGTTTGGCGCCGCTCGCGCGTGGTACATGCGTGGCACGCGTGACGAACGAGTCGAATTCCTAATAGCGGATGAACCAGCGAGAAAAAATTTGCATTCAAGGGTCAACAATTGGTGCACGCCAGGTGAATTCGTCCTACCATCACCGAGTGCCCGTACTCGGCGAATTAGCGACTGCCACGTCGAGCCAGCTATCGAGCATCTCGCCGTCGATAATGGTCCCGATCGGGTCGACCGAACAGCATGGTCCCCACCTGCCCTTGGACACCGATACCCGGATCGCCACCGCGGTCGCTCGGGCCGCGGCCGCCGGCCTGGAGTATGAGTGGCTGCTGGCGCCGGCGATCGCCTATGGCGCCAGCGGCGAGCACCAGAGCTTCGCCGGAACGATCTCGATCGGCACCGACGCGCTGACCACATTGCTGGTGGAATACGGCAGGTCGGCGGCCTGCTGGGCCCGGCGCTTGGTCTTCGTCAACGGCCACGGCGGCAACATCGCCGCCCTGACGGCGGCCGTGCAGCGGCTGCGCGCCGAGGGCCGCGACGCCGGCTGGGTGCCCTGCATCGCGGTCGGCGGCGACGCCCACGCCGGCCATACCGAAACGTCGGTGTTGCTGCACCTGTCCCCGGCCGAGGTGCTGACCGACCGCTGGCTCGCCGGCAACCGGTCGCCGCTGCCCGACTTGCTGCCGTCGATGCGCCGCGGCGGAGTCGCGGCGGTCAGCCCCGTGGGCGTGCTCGGCGACCCGACCACCGCGACCGCCGCCGAGGGCCGGCGCATCTTCGGGGAAATGGTCGACAACTGTGTCCGTCGGATCGCCCGCTGGCTTCCCGAACCGGACGGGACGCTGACATGAGTCAAGCCCGGTTGCCGGACGGATTCGCCGTCCAGGTCGACCGCCGTGTGCGGGTGCTGGGCGACGGCTCGGCGCTGCTCGGCGGGTCGCCGACCCGGCTGCTGAAGCTGGCGCCCGCCGCCCAGGACATGCTGTCCAACGGCAGGCTGAAGGTTCGCGACGACGTCAGCGCCCAGCTGGCCCGCACCCTGCTGGACGCCACGGTCGCCCATCCCCGCCCCGCGGGCGGTCCGTCGCACCGAGACGTCACGGTGGTTATCCCCGTGCACGACAACCTTTCCGGGGTACGCCGCCTGGTGAGCTCGTTGCGCGGCCTGCGCGTCATCGTTGTCGACGACGGGTCGTCCACCCCCGTCACCGCGGCGGACTTGGTCGGCGCGCACTGCGACGTCGAGGTGCTGCGTCATCCCCGCAACCGGGGGCCGGCCGCCGCGCGCAACACCGGGCTGGCCGCCTGCACGACCGACTTCGTCGCGTTCCTCGATTCCGACGTGGCGCCGCGCCGGGGCTGGCTGGAGGCCCTGCTCGGCCACTTCTGCGACCCGTCCGTTGACCTCGTCGCGCCACGGATCGTGGGGCTCGCGCACAGCGAGAACGTGGTGGCGCGCTACGAGGCGGTGCACTCGTCGCTCGACTTGGGGGAGCGCGAGGCGCCGGTGCTCCCGCACAGCACCGTGTCGTACGTCCCCAGCGCGGCCATCATCTGTCGCTGCTCGGCGATCCGCGGGATCGGGGGCTTCGACGAGACCATGCAGTCCGGCGAGGACGTCGACCTGTGCTGGCGGCTGATCGAGGCGGGCGCCCGGCTGCGCTATGAGCCGATCGCGCTGGTGGCTCACGATCACCGCACCGAGTTGCGGGATTGGCTGGCTCGCAAGGCGTTCTACGGCGGCTCGGCGGCCCCCCTTTCGGTGCGGCACCCCGACAAGACCGCGCCGGTGGTCATCTCCGGGTGGGCGTTGGCGGCCTGGATCCTGATGGCGCTCGGAACGACCCTTTCCCAGCTGGCGTCGGTCGTGGTCGCCGTGCTGACCGGTCACCGGGTGGCGAAGGCCATGAGTGGTGCCGACACCTCGCTGTGGGACGTCCTCGTGGTCGCCACGCGAGGCCTGTGGTCGGCGGCGCTGCAGCTGGCGTCCGCCCTCTGCCGGCACTACTGGCCGCTGGCCCTGGTGGCCGCTACGCTGTCGCGTCACTTCAGACGGGTCGTGCTGGTGGCCGCCGTCATGGACGGCGTGGTGGATTGGCTCCGCCGCCGCGATGCCGTCGGTGACGAGTGCGAGCCGATCGGGCTGCTGACCTACCTTGTGCTCAAGCGCGTCGACGACCTGGCCTACGGCCTGGGGCTGTGGTGGGGCGTGGTGCGCGAACGTAACCTCCGCGCGCTCAAGCCGCAGATACGGACTTAGCCGCCGCCTTGACCATCGCCGTGCCGCACAGTGATGTGCTGATCGTCGGCGCCGGTAGCGCTGGATCGGTTGTTGCCGAACGCCTTTCCGCCGATCCGGCCCGCACCGTGACCGTCCTCGAGGCCGGTCCAGCGCTCGCCGACCCGGGATTGCTCGCGCAGGCCACTAACGGCCTGCAATTGCCCATCGGTGTCGGCAGCCCGCTGGTTCGGCGCTACCCGGCCCGGCTCACCGATGACCCGGTGCGCGAGCTGCCGCTCGTGCGCGGCGCGACGGTGGGCGGCTCGGGCGCTGTCAACGGTGGCTACTTCTGTCGGGCGTTCCCGCGCGACCTCGACGGTTTTGATCCGCGCGGCTGGTCCTGGCCGGAGGCGCTCGAACACTTCCGCGCCATCGAGACCGACCTCGACTTCGAAGGCCCCGCCCACGGCACAAGCGGGCCCATCCTGGTCCGCCGAACCCGCGAAATGACCGGCACCACTGAGCGATTCATCGCCGCGGCTGAACGCATCGGATTCGACTGGATCGAGGACCTTAATGATGCCGGACCGCAACCTGTTTCCGGTGTGGGTGCCGTTCCGCTCAACATCGTCGACGGCGCACGCATCGGGGCCGGGGCGGCATACCTCATTCCTGCCCTGCGGCGCGCGAATCTGACGCTGCTGGCCCGAACTCGGGCGGTGTGCCTGCGGTTTGACGGAACGACCACGGTGGGAGTCGACGCCGTCGGCCCTGGCGGCCCGTTGACGTGCACCGCGGACCGGATCGTGTTGTGCTCCGGAGCGATCGAGTCGGCCAAGTTGCTGATGCTATCCGGTGTGGGGGACGAGGGCGTGCTCCGGAATGCCGGCGTGCCGGTGGTCGCGCCGCTGCCCGTCGGCGCCTCCTTCACCGACCACCCCGAATGGGTGCTGCCGACCGATTGGGTTGTCGCGCCGGGTCGGCCGGTGCTCGAAGCCGTGCTCAGCACCGATGATGGTCTCGAAATCAGGCCGTACACGGGCGGATTCGTCGCGATGATCGGCGACGGCACCGCGGGGCGTCCCGACTGGCCGCACATCGGTGTGGCGCTGATGAGCCCCCGGGCGCGCGGGCGGCTCAGCCTCGTCTCGCGGGATCCCGACGTGCCACCGCTCATCGAGCACCGCTACGACAGCGAGCCCGACGATGTCGCCGCGCTACGCCGCGGCACCGAGATCGCGCTCGAAATAGCGCTAGTCACAAGCGAAATCGGAGCTCCGGCCTGGTCCACCTCCCAACACCTCTGCGGCACAGCGCCAATGGGTCCCGACGGTGACTCCCGGGCCGTCGTCGACCATCGGTGCCGTGTCCACGGATTCGAGAACCTGTGGGTCATCGACGGTTCCGTCCTGCCGGTGATCCCCGGCCGTGGACCGCACGCCACCATCGTGATGCTCGGGCACCGGGCCGCGGAATTCGTTGCGTGAGTCCCGCCGGGGACGAGATCAGGTCGAGTACGGAGTCTGTTGCTCCTCGGCCGCGCCGGGGGAGTACGGGCCGGTCGCGGGCCGATAGGACTGGGCGGACTGGGGTGCGGCAGTGACCGGCGTCGCCGGCAGCGGCGTGGCCGCGGTGGCCGCCTGGACGATCTCCGGGGTTTCGGTCGGCACAGCGGCGACCGGTGCGGCGGTGGCTTCGGGCAGCGGTGGCGCCGGCGCACCGGTCCCGGCTGCCGCATACGTCGAAGTCGCCGGTTGCAGCGGTGTCGCCGGCGCGCCGGTCGGGCTCAGGGCCGCCGCTGCCGCGGGTGTCATTCCGACCGGCGGAACGGAGGCGAGAGCCGGGGGCGGGACCGAGGTAGCCGGGGCAACCGCGGACACCGGGGCGACGTGCGCCGAACCGCCTATTGCGCTTGCCGCGGAAGCCGGCAAGCTGGCGGCCGCGGAGGCGACCATCGGTTGCGCGCTGGACAGCGCCTGACCGGCCGCGTTGGGGCTCAGGGCGCCGGGCTGGGTGGTCTGCAGGGGCGAGGCGTTGGCCGCCTCGGTGGCCGCGTACTGCGCCGCGCCGCCGTTCATGAGCTGCACAAACTGCGCGTGGAAGGCCGCCGCCTGGGCGCTGATCGCCTGGTAGACCTGGGAATGGGCGTCGAACAGGGCGGCGATGCTGGCGGAGACCTCGTCAGCGCCGGGTGCGGGCACGCTCGTGGTCGGGCCGGACGCCGCCGAGTTGGCCGAGTCGATCGTCGACCCGATATTCGCCAAGTCGGTAGCGGCGGCGGCCACGTAGTCCGGTGCCGCAATCACCCATGACATCTATATGCGTCCCCCCAGCTAGGCCGGATGTCACCCACCGACCCTTGGCAGGTGCTATGCATCGAATCGTAACCCGGTCGCTGTAAGGCCGAGGTGGTTTTGGCTGGCATCTCCGGAAACTTCCAGCAAAGGGGCGTTCGTGCGGTCCACGTAGATGGCCACGACAGTGGCGGTGCGCGCGCAGATGTACGTCAGGCGCGAACGGTGCGTCGCAATGTTCGTGGACGGCACGACCGCCCCCGGTTCCCATCACCTCCCTTCGACATGCATTCCCGTCGACGTGGCGTATTTGCCACAGCCTTGGTCGTTCGGCCTCCGCGACCGCCTTGATCCTGGCGGGCAACAACATTGAGGGAACTATTCAGGCCCGATGCCTGCTCGGACGCGCCCGGCGAACCCAGCGCAGCTGGCGGCCGTCGCGGCCGGGCGCCCACAGCCCGACCGCGACCGCGGCGACGGCGACGAGGACGGCCAGCGCGGTCGTCGAGGCGTGCAGCGACGCCATGAACGCGGCTTTGCTCAGCTCGGCCAGTTGGCGGCCCTGCGGCCCGAGCCGGTCGGCCATCTCGACGGCTTTGGCGAGCGAATCGGTGGCCGCGCCGCGGACCGGTGCGGGGAATGCCACCAGTTCGGGGGCCAGTTCCTGTGAATAGCGTCCGGCCAGGATCGAGCCCGCCACGGCGATGCCGAGGGCGCCGCCCATCTCGCGGGAGGCGTCGTTCACCGCGGAGGCCACCCCCTGCTTCTCGTCGGAAACCGCGCCCATGATCGCCGAGGTCGTGGGCGCCGTGCACAATCCGATGCCCGTGCTGAGGATGAGTGTGGGCCAGGCTAATTCGAGATACGAGGTATGCAGGTTGAGCACGTGCATGCTGGCGAATCCCACCGCCATCAGCAGCGTGCCGACGAAGATCACCAACCGCAGCCCGAACTTCGGCACGTACCAGAACGACAGCGCGGAGAATATGCCCAGCGGCACCATGAACGGCGTGAACGCGACGGCCGTCATCAGCGGCGAATAGCCCATGATCTGCTGCACGTACTGCATGCCCAGGTAGAAGAACCCGAACGTCGCGCCGAACAGGACGACGATCGACGCCACGCCGGTGGCGAACGCGGGATCGGCGAACAGTCGCACGTCGAGCAAGGGCTGGCGCTTGCGCAGTTCGACGACACCGAAGACCGCCGCCAGCACCGCGCCCGCGACGATTCCGCCCAAGACCAGGGGGTCGCCCCACCCGCGGGTGGGTGCCTCCAGGATGGCGGCGACGGCGACGGCGAGCGCGGCCCCGATCAACAGGGCGCCCGCCGAGTCGATCCGCGGCGCGCCGCTGTCGCGGGAGGAGGCGATCGCGCAGGCGAGTGCGAAGATCACCAGGCCGGCGACGCCCAGCGACCAGAAGATGGCGTGCCAATCCCCGAAGTGGAGGAGCGCGCCGGATCCCAGCATCCCGAGGACGGCGCCCGATCCGGCCGTGCCGGCCCAAATGCCGACGGCCTTGACCCGATCCTCCTTGGGGTAGGCGACCGTCAGAAGCGAGAGGGTGGCCGGCATCACGAACGCGGCGCCGGCACCGGCCACGGCGCGCGCCGCGATGATCTGCGTGGGCTGATGCAGGATCGCCGGTGCAATCGAGCCGAGCGCGAAGACGACGAGGCCGAGGAGCAGCGCGCCGCGCCGCCCGTAGCGGTCACCGATCGCCCCCGCGGGCAGCAGCAAGCATGCCAGGGCAACGGTGTAACCGTCGACGATCCAGTTCAGCTGCGACTGGGTCGCCGAGGTGTCCACGGCGAGGTCGCCGAGCGCGGTGTTCAGGGCCGTCATGGATGCGACGACAAGCCCGACGCCCATGCAGGCAACCGCCAGGGTCCACTTGCGGGCCCGGGGTCTTCCGCCGATGCTCACGGCATCACTACGCTGATCAGGCCTGCTGAGGATCTCGACCATGGCTGCGCCTCCTCGGGGATGGCGTGGAAGTTTGAGACCGTCAGTCTCGGAAGTAGCCGTTAATGCCGGCCCCAAACAGGGAGGTGATCACCATCACCCGGGGGACTACCGATCCACGGCCGGCGCGGTCCCGGGCTCGCCTGCTCGAAGCCGCCGCCGCCTTACTGCGTTCCGGGGGGCCCAGCGCCGTGACCGTCGACGCGGTCACCCGAACCGCCAACGTCGCCCGGGCCACCCTGTACCGCCATTTCGCCAGCGGCAACGAACTGCTGGCGGCCGCGTTCGGCAGCCTGCTGCCGCCGGCCCCGATGCCGCCGCCCGGGGGCTCGCTGCGGGAGCGGCTCTTCGCCCTAGTCCTGGCGCAGGCGGAGTCCGTGGCCGAGGCGCCGACAATGCTGACCGCGATGTCCTGGTTGGCGCTGGGGCCCGACCTGAGCGGTTTGCCCCATTCGAGCGGCGCCCACGCCGTGGACAGCGCCGCGATCACGACACTGCGCGAGCGCATCGCCCAGCAGCACGCGGCCCCGTTCGACGCCATTTTCGACAGCCCCGAGGCCGTGGCCGAACTGGGCGAGGTGGACCGATCGCGCGCGATCGCGCTGCTGATCGGCCCGCTAGTACTGGGCCGACTGTCCACCCTGCCCGACTTCGACTACCGCGAGTGCGCGCAGGCGGCCGTTGACGGTTTCCTGCACGTTCAGCGCGCGCACCGCGGGGCCGCCGCGGTGACTACCGAATCGGCGGGTGCCTGAGGAACATACAGTCCTGAGCATCTGGCGCCCGTCTACCTGCTGCTCGCCGCCACGGGCGTCGCGCTGACCCTGTCCCGGGACTACCTGACCGCCCGCCCGTGCGCAAAGGGGCCGCTGACCTGGGCATTAGCCGCGTCGCACACTCGCGCCCGCCGAGTTCGGCCGGGATTTGGCCAAACCCATGATCTGAGGCATACTGTTCAGGTTGCCTTGAGCCGGGTTTGCGCCTGGCCGGGCATACGACCAGCGCCCAAACGGGCGCGTCCGGTCCCATCCTTGGAGCGACTAATTTCGCCAAGAAATTGGCGCGCCGAGGCTGCGTGAGGGTGACACACCCGACCGCGGGGGCCGGTGGACCACGACAGGTAAACAGCGGCGCAGTAACCGGCGCGACGCTCGATCGGCCCGCTTAAGGGCGGGACCGATCCGCGCGCCGGGGGCACGTGAGGACGAAGATCTTGAGGTCCGATACGGACTTCAGTGGAGTGAGGGTAGGAGAAGCGTGGCGGGACAGAAGATCCGCATCAGGCTCAAGGCCTACGACCATGAGGCCATCGACGCCTCGGCGCGCAAGATCGTCGAGACCGTCGTCCGCACGGGTGCCAGCGTCGTAGGGCCGGTGCCGCTGCCGACCGAAAAGAATGTGTATTGCGTCATCCGCTCCCCGCACAAGTACAAGGACTCGCGGGAGCACTTCGAGATGCGCACTCACAAGCGGTTGATCGACATCCTCGACCCGACGCCGAAGACGGTCGACGCGCTCATGCGCATCGACCTGCCGGCCAGTGTCGACGTCAACATCCAGTAGGAGCTCGGTGGACTGATGGCAAGAAAAGGCATTCTGGGCACCAAGCTGGGCATGACGCAGGTGTTCGACGAGAACAACCGTGTCGTACCGGTGACGGTCGTGAAGGCCGGCCCCAATGTGGTGACGCGCATCCGGACCCCGGAGCGCGACGGTTACAGCGCTGTGCAGCTGGCCTACGGCGAGATCAGCCCGCGCAAGGTGAACAAGCCTGTGACGGGCCAATATTCGGCGGCGGGCGTGAACCCGCGCCGGTACCTCGCCGAGCTGCGCCTGGACACCGCGGACGCGGTGGCCGACTACGAGGTCGGCCAGGAGCTCACCGCCGAGATCTTCGCCGACGGCAGCTACGTCGACGTGACGGGGACCTCGAAGGGCAAGGGCTTCGCCGGCACCATGAAGCGGCACGGTTTCCGCGGCCAGGGCGCCAGCCACGGCGCTCAGGCGGTGCACCGCCGCCCGGGTTCCATCGGCGGCTGCGCCACCCCGGCGCGTGTCTTCAAGGGCACCCGGATGTCAGGCCGGATGGGCAGCGACCGCGTCACCGTCCAGAACCTGGTGGTGCACAAGGTCGATCCCGAGAACGGCGTGCTGTTGATCAAAGGTGCGGTCCCCGGCCGCACCGGTGGACTCGTGATGGTGCGCACCGCGGTCAAACGAGGTGAGAAGTAATGGCACTCAAGATTGACGTCCAGACACCGGACGGGAAGGTCGAGGGCTCGATCGAGCTGCCGGCCGAATTGTTCGATGCCCCGGCCAATATCGCGCTGATGCACCAGGTGGTGACCGCGCAGCGCGCGGCGGCGCGCCAGGGCACGCACTCGACTAAGACGCGCGGTGACGTCAGCGGCGGTGGCCGCAAGCCGTACCGGCAGAAGGGGACCGGCCGCGCCCGCCAGGGTTCGACGCGCGCTCCCCAGTTCACCGGCGGTGGCGTCGTGCACGGCCCGAAGCCGCGTGACTACAGCCAGCGCACGCCCAAGAAGATGATCGCCGCGGCGTTGCGCGGCGCGCTGTCGGACCGGGCGCGCAACGGGCGTATCCACGCGGTGACCGAGCTCGTCGCGGGCCAGACGCCCTCGACGAAGAGCGCCAGGGTGTTCCTCGGCAGCCTGAGCGACCGCAAGCAACTGCTGGTGGTCATCGGCCGCAGCGACGAGACCGGCGCGAAGAGCGTGCGCAATCTGCCCGGTGTGCATGTGCTGACGCCCGACCAGCTCAACACCTATGACGTGCTGCGCGCCGACGACGTGGTGTTCAGCGTCGAGGCGCTGGGCGCCTACATCGCCGCCAACACGACGACAGCCGAGGAGGTTTCGGCCTGATGGCGACCATCGCCGACCCACGCGACATCATCCTCGCGCCGGTCATCTCGGAGAAGTCCTACGGACTGCTGGACGACAACGTGTACACGTTCGTGGTGCACCCCGATTCGAACAAGACGCAGATCAAGATCGCCATCGAGAAGATCTTCTCCGTCAAGGTCGCGTCGGTGAACACCGCGAATCGCCAGGGCAAGCGCAAGCGCACCAGGACCGGCTTCGGCAAGCGTAAGAGCACCAAGCGTGCCATCGTCACCCTGGCGCCCGGCAGCAAGCCGATCGATCTGTTCGGAGCACCGGCCTAGCCGGCGACAGAAAGACCTGATTAGACATGGCAATTCGCAAGTACAAGCCGACGACCCCCGGCCGTCGCGGCGCGAGCGTCTCCGACTTCGGCGAGATCACCCGGTCGACTCCGGAGAAGTCGTTGGTGCGTCCGCTGCACGGCCACGGCGGCCGCAACGCCCACGGGCGGATCACCACGCGGCACAAGGGTGGTGGCCACAAGCGCGCCTACCGGCTGATCGATTTCCGCCGCAACGACAAAGACGGTGTGAACGCCAAGGTCGCGCACATCGAGTACGACCCGAACCGCACCGCCAACATCGCGCTGCTGCACTTCCTCGACGGGGACAAGCGCTACATCATTGCCCCGCAGGGACTCTCGCAGGGTGACGTGGTGGAGTCCGGCGCCAACGCCGACATCAAGCCCGGCAACAACCTGCCGCTGCGTAACATCCCCGCCGGTACCGTGGTCCACGCGGTGGAGCTGCGGCCGGGCGGCGGCGCCAAGCTGGCCCGTTCGGCCGGGTCGAGCATCCAGTTGCTCGGCAAGGAGGGCACCTACGCCTCCCTGCGTATGCCCAGCGGCGAGATCCGGCGGGTAGACGTGCGCTGCCGCGCAACGGTCGGCGAGGTCGGCAACGCCGAGCAGGCGAACATCAACTGGGGTAAGGCCGGCCGGATGCGGTGGAAGGGCAAGCGCCCTTCGGTCCGTGGTGTGGTCATGAACCCGGTCGACCACCCGCACGGCGGTGGTGAGGGTAAGACCTCCGGTGGCCGCCACCCCGTCAGCCCGTGGGGCAAGCCCGAGGGCCGCACCCGCAAGCCCAACAAAGCCAGCAGCAAACTGATCGTGCGGCGCCGGCGTACCGGCAAGAAGCACGGCCGGTAGGAAGTTCCAGGAGCAGCCATGCCACGCAGCCTCAAGAAGGGCCCCTTCGTCGACGACCACCTGCTCAAGAAGGTGGACGTCCAGAACGAGAAGAACAGCAAGCAGGTCATCAAGACCTGGTCGCGGCGTTCGACGATCATTCCCGACTTCATCGGCCACACCTTCGCGGTGCACGACGGCCGCAAGCACGTCCCGGTGTTCGTCACCGAGTCGATGGTCGGTCACAAGCTTGGTGAATTCGCGCCGACGCGGACCTTCAAGGGACACATCAAGGACGACCGGAAGTCGAAGAGGCGATGACAAGTACTGAGTTTCCGACGGCGGTCGCCAAGGCACGGTTCGTGCGGGTGTCGCCGACGAAGGCGCGCCGGGTGATCGACCTGGTGCGCGGCAAGTCCGTGGCCGACGCGCTGGACATCCTGCGCTGGGCGCCCCAGGCCGCCAGCGAGCCGGTGGCCAAGGTCATCGCGAGCGCGGCGGCCAACGCGCAGAACAACAACGGGCTGGACCCGGCAACCCTGGTGGTCGCGACCGTGTACGCCGACGAGGGCCCCACCGCGAAGCGCATCCGTCCGCGCGCCCAGGGGCGGGCGTTCCGGATCCGCCGGCGCACCAGCCACATCACGGTCGTGGTGGAGAGCCGGCCGGTGAAGGACCAGCGCGCGGCGAAGTCGACGCGCAGCCGCCGCGCCGAGGCCAGCAAGGCCGCCGCCAAGGCTGGACTTGGTTCCGGGGCGACCAAGGCACCCGCCAAGAAAGCGCCCGCGAAGAAAGCGCCCGCTAAAGCCGCTGAGACTTCTGAAGCGAAGGGAGGCTCAGAGTAGTGGGCCAGAAAATCAATCCGCACGGCTTCCGGCTGGGCATCACCACGGACTGGAAGTCTCGCTGGTACGCCGACAAGCAGTACTCCGAGTACGTCAAGGAAGACGTCGCGATCCGCCGGCTGCTGTCCACCGGGCTGGAGCGCGCCGGGATCGCCGACGTGGAGATCGAGCGCACCCGTGACCGGGTGCGGGTCGACATCCACACCGCGCGCCCCGGCATCGTCATCGGGCGCCGCGGCACCGAGGCCGACCGGATCCGCGCGGACCTGGAGAAGCTGACCGGCAAGCAGGTGCAGCTCAACATCCTCGAGGTCAAAAACCCCGAATCGCAGGCCCAGCTCGTGGCTCAGGGTGTCGCCGAGCAGCTGAGCAACCGCGTGGCCTTCCGTCGCGCGATGCGCAAGGCGATCCAGTCGGCGATGCGCCAGCCGAACGTCAAGGGCATCCGGGTGCAGTGCTCGGGCCGCCTCGGCGGCGCGGAAATGAGCCGCTCGGAGTTCTACCGCGAGGGTCGGGTGCCGCTGCACACGCTGCGCGCCGACATCGACTACGGCCTCTACGAGGCGAAGACCACCTTCGGCCGGATCGGCGTGAAGGTGTGGATCTACAAGGGCGACATCGTCGGCGGGAAGCGCGAGTTGGCAGCGGCCGCTCCCGCCGGGGCCGACCGTCCGCGCCGCGAGCGCCCGTCGGGCACCCGCCCGCGGCGCAGTGGCTCGTCGGGCACCACGGCCACCAGCACCGAGGCCGGGCGCGCGGCGGGTGAGGAGTCGGCGCCCGCCGAGACCGCGCCCGCACCGGAACCACAGAGCACGGAGAGCTAGATCATGTTGATTCCCCGCAGGGTCAAACACCGTAAGCAGCACCATCCGCGCCAGCGCGGCATCGCCAGCGGTGGCACGTCGGTGAACTTCGGCGACTACGGCATCCAGGCGCTCGAGCACGCCTACGTGACCAACCGGCAGATCGAGTCGGCTCGTATCGCGATCAACCGGCACATCAAGCGTGGCGGCAAGGTGTGGATCAACGTCTTCCCCGACCGTCCGCTGACCAAGAAGCCCGCCGAGACCCGGATGGGTTCCGGTAAGGGCTCGCCGGAATGGTGGGTCGTCAACGTCAAGCCGGGCCGGGTGCTGTTCGAGCTCAGCTACCCCAACGAGCAGATCGCCCGGGCGGCGCTCACCCGCGCCATCCACAAGTTGCCGATCAAGGCACGCATCGTGACCCGAGAGGAACAGTTCTGATGGCAGTAGGAGTTTCGCCGGGCGAACTGCGCGAACTCAACGAGGAAGAGTTGACCGAGCGCCTGCGCGAGTCGAAGGAAGAGCTGTTCAACCTGCGCTTCCAGATGGCGACTGGGCAGCTCAGCAACAACCGCCGCCTCCGTACGGTGCGCCATGAGATCGCGCGCATCTACACGGTGCTGCGGGAACGAGAGCTGGGTCTGGCTTCCGGACCCGACGGTAAGGAATCGTGATGGCAGAAGAGAAGGCCACCCCCGGCGGCAAGGGCCCGAAGCACACCCCGGCCAACCCGAAGGTGCGCGGCCGGCGCAAGGTGCGCATCGGCTACGTCGTGAGCGACAAGATGCAGAAGACCATCGTGGTCGAGCTGGAGGACCGCGTGCGGCACCCGCTGTACGGCAAGATCATCCGGACCACCAAGAAGGTCAAGGCGCACGACGAGAACAGCACCGCCGGCATCGGCGACCGCGTCTCGCTGATGGAGACGCGCCCGACGTCGGCCACCAAGCGGTGGCGGCTGGTCGAAATCCTGGAAAAGGCAAAGTAGGCGCACGCACCAAGAATCGCCCGGGACCATACGGTCTCGGGCGATTTCGCTATTCAGCCCATCCGCGGGTGTAGTCTGCTCGCGACATTCGGCTGGCGAGACCGGGACGAGAGTGAGGCCGGCGTGGCGACGGAGTTTTCGGGCAAGATCGAGCTGGACATTCGCGACTCGGAGGCCGACTGGGGCCCCTACGCGGCCCCGACGGCGCCGGATGACTCGCCGAACATCCTCTACCTGGTGTGGGACGACACCGGCATCGCGACGTGGGACTGTTTCGGCGGCCTGGTCGACATGCCGGCCATGACGCGGATCGCCGAGCGCGGGGTGCGGTTGTCGCAGTTCCACACCACCGCCCTGTGCTCGCCGACCAGGGCTTCGTTGCTGACCGGTCGCAACGCCACCACCGTCGGCATGGCGACCATCGAGGAGTTCACCGACGGGTTTCCCAATTGCAACGGGCGCATTCCGTTCGAGACGGCGCTGCTGTCGGAGGTGCTCGCCGAGCGCGGCTACAACACATACTGCGTCGGCAAGTGGCACCTGACACCCTTGGAGGAGTCCAATCTGGCCGCGACGAAGCGGCACTGGCCGACTTCGCGCGGCTTCGAGCGGTTCTACGGCTTCATGGGTGGCGAGACCGACCAGTGGTATCCGGACCTGGTCTACGACAACCATCCGATCAGCCCGCCGGGGACCCCGGAGGACGGCTACCACCTGTCGAAGGACATCGCCGACAGGACGATCGAATTCATCCGTGACGCCAAGGTGATCGCGCCCGACAAGCCCTGGTTCAGCTACGTGTGCCCGGGGGCCGGGCACGCGCCGCATCACGTCTTCTCCGAGTGGGCGGACAAGTACTCGGGGCGCTTCGACATGGGTTACGAGCGCTACCGCGAGATCGTGCTGGAACGGCAGAAGTCGCTCGGGATCGTGCCACCGGACACCGAGCTCTCGCCGGTGAACCCGTACCTCGACGTGAAGGGACCTAACGGCGAGGCGTGGCCACTGCAGGACACCGTGCGGCCATGGGACTCCCTGGCCGACGACGAGAAGAAGCTGTTCAGCCGGATGGCCGAGGTGTTCGCCGGTTTCCTGAGCTACACCGACGCCCAGATCGGGCGGATCCTGGACTACCTCGAGGAATCCGGTCAGCTCGACAACACCATCATCGTGGTGATCTCCGACAACGGGGCCAGCGGCGAGGGCGGTCCCAACGGATCGGTGAACGAGGGCAAGTTCTTCAACGGCTACATCGACACCGTCGAGGAAAGCCTGAAGCTGCTCGAGCATCTCGGTGGTCCCGAGACATACAACCACTACCCGATCGGGTGGGCGATGGCGTTCAACACGCCCTACAAGCTGTACAAGCGCTACGCGTCTCACGAGGGCGGCATCGCCGACACGGCAATCATCTCCTGGCCCAACGGTATTGCGGCCCACGGCGAGGTCCGCGACACCTACGTCAACGTCAGTGACATCACCCCCACCGTCTACGACCTGCTGGACATGACGCCCCCCGAGACCGTCCGCGGAATCCCCCAGAAGCCGCTGGACGGCATCAGTTTCAAGGCGGCTCTTGACGATCCGGGCGCCGACACCGGCAAGCGAACGCAGTTCTACACCATGCTCGGCACCCGCGGGGTATGGCACCAGGGCTGGTTCGCCAATACCGTGCACGCGGCCACGCCTGCGGGCTGGTCGCACTTCGACGCCGACCGCTGGGAGCTCTACCACATCGAGGCGGACCGCAGCCAATGCCATGACCTGGCCGCCGAGCACCCCGACAAGCTCGAGGAACTCAAGGCGCTGTGGTTCTCCGAGGCCGCCAAGTACAACGGCCTGCCGCTGTCGGACCTCAACATCGTGGAGACGATGATGCGGTCGCGGCCCTATCTGGTCGGGGAACGTCCCAGCTACGTCTACTATCCCCACTGCGCCGACGTCGGGATCGGCGCAGCCGCCGAGATCCGCGGCAGGTCGTTCGCGGTGCTGGCCGAGGTCGTCGTGGACACCACGGGCGCCGAAGGCGTGCTGTTCAAACAGGGCGGCGCCCACGGCGGGCACGTGCTGTTCATCCAGGATGGGCGCCTGCACTACGTCTACAACTTCCTGGGTGAGCGGCAGCAGGCGGTGTCGTCGTCGGCGGCGGTGCCGCTGGGCCGGCACGTGTTGGGTGCCAGTTACTCCCGAACCGGCACCGTGCCGGGCAGCCACACCCCGCTCGGCGACGTGACGTTGTTCGTCGACGACGCCGCGGTGGGCACCCTCGCGGATGTGCAGGCTCATCCGGGAACGTTCGGGTTGGCGGGCGCCGGAATCACCGTCGGTCACAATGGCGGTTCGGCCGTATCGAGCCGCTACAAGGCGCCGTTCCGTTTTACTGGCGGCACCATCGCCCAGGTCACCGTCGACCTCTCCGGTAGGCCCTACCAAGACGTGGAAAAGGAACTGGCCCTGGCTTTCTCGCGGGATTGAGCGGCCGACGCCGGGGGCCGGCGCCGCGCGGCCGGGTGCCGGAATTTGCCGGTTTGTCTTCTAAAAATGCCGTTTAACCTGCTAATGTCTGGCCCCGTGATGCCTCAATGACCGCCGGGACCCCGGCGCCCCCGGCCCCTCCGGCGCCGTCCGGTGCGCGGGGACGGCAAACCGCGATCGCGATCGGGATCATCAGCGCCGTCATCGTCATTTACGTCCTCTCGCTGATCGCCGTCCACCTGTTGGCCAGGTCGGCGCCGGCGCTGCCCGCAGTGGACTTCAGCAAGCTCGAGGCCGACGACAGCGTCGTCCAGGTGCATCTGGAGAAACTGGATACGGTCGCGAACCGCTTGACGGTGAATGTGCTTGTCTACCCGAAGGATTCGCTCTACGACAAGAACTTCGGCGTACTCACCACTGACGCGGCCGTGCGGCTGTACCCGGAAAACGACCTGGGGGACTTGCAATACCCGGTGGGCAAGGCGCCGGCGCAGGTCAGCACCAGCATCGTGGCGCATGGCGATCCCGGTAACTGGCCGTTCGACACCTACAAGACGGAGGTCCTGGCTGCCGACGTGTTCACCGGCACCGGGACGAACCGCGAAAAGGTACCCGCGCGTGTCGAAGTCACCGGAAAGCTGGACGGCTGGGACGCGACGGTCACCCGGGTCCACGATTCCGAGGATCCCAACCCGGACGCCCTCGACGACGTGACCGTCACGCTGCAGCGGTCCAAGGGCCCCCTGATCTTCGACGTCGGGATCTGCCTGGTCCTCATCGCCCTGCCCGTTTTGGCGCTGTGGGTCGCCATACCCATGGTGTTGGGCCGGACGTCCTTCCTGCCGCCCTTCATAACATGGTACGGCGCAATGCTTTTCGCCATCGTTCCGCTGCGCAACATTTTGCCGGGCAGCCCACCGTTCGGTTCTTGGATCGACCAAGCCCTCGTGCTATGGGTGTTGATAGGCCTGGTTACCGCGATGGCCCTGTTCATCCTCGCCTGGTGGCGGCACCGGGACCGAAAGAAACCCCAGAACACCTAGCGTCTCGAGTCTCAGCTCGGTGAGTCCGACGGCCCGATCGCGTCGATGGCGCCCGAGACTCTCGCCCGGAAGTCCGGGGACAGGGGAATGTAGCCGTTCCTCGCGAGATCGATCTGGCCCGGGCCGATGGCGGCCTGCAGGAATGCCCTGACCGCCTTGGCGACGTCGGCGCTGGGATAGACGGAGCAGACGATCTCGTAGGTCGCCATGACGATCGGGTAGACGTCCGGGTGGGCCGGGTTGTAGAACGACGAAAGGTCGAGCACGAGGTCGTTGCCGTTGCCCACGACTTTCGCCTCGGTGATGGTCTTGCCGACCGCGTCGGTTCCGATGCGAACCGGCCGCAGCGACCTGCGGCTGGCCGGGGTCTTGAGCTCGGCGGCGAAGAGCCCCTGCTGCAGCGCGAACGACAGTTCGTTGTAGCTGATCGCCCCCTCGGTGGTGCGTACCAGCGCCGCGGTGCCCGCGTTACCCGCCGCCGCGATGCCGACGCCGCCGTTGAACGTCTTGCCCGCCGGCCGGCCCCACGCCCCACCGGACGCGGCCTGGAGGTAGGCCTGGAAGTTGTCGGTGGTGCCCGATGCGTCGCTGCGGTAGATGACGTGGATGTCCTCGGCCGGCATGGACGCGTTGAGCGCGGTGAGTGCCGGATCGTCCCACCGGGTGATGGTGCCGTTGAAGATCTTCGCCAGCGTTGGGCCGTCGAGCACCAATGAGTCGGCGGCGCTGAGGTTGTAGGTGATGGCCAGCGGCCCGAAGACCACCGGTAGGTTCCAGGCGTCAGCGCCGCCGCAGCGCTTCTTGGCCGCGGCGTATTGGTCGGCGTTCAGCGGTATGTCGGATCCGGCGAAATCCGTTTTGCCGCTGATGAAATCGTTGATCCCGGCGCCCGAACCATTGGCGGTGTAATTGAGCGTCTGGCCGGTGCAGGCCTGCGTATAGGCACTGATGAACCGGTTCATCGCGTTGCCCTGGGCGGTCGAGCCGCTGGCGGTCAGCGTCTGCTGGCCGCCGCAGTTGACCTTGGCCCCCGCGGTGTAGGGCAGCGTCGCGGGCGCGTTGCTGCACGCCGCAAGCGCCACGGCACCCGCAGTCAGCAGGCTGGCCGTTGCGACCGATCGATTGCGCTTCACCGTGGTTGTTTCCTTGCGGCGGGAGATTCGCGTGCCCGGCTCGGCACCTGATGAGACTTACAGCCGTTGCCGCGCAGCAAACAAAGTCGAGATGAATCGGCCCAATCTCACAGATGAACGGCTGGTGTCGCCGCCGCCGATTGCGTGCGCCACCGTCGCCGCAGGTGAACGCCGGGTTTCCAGCGGGCGACGGAAGCGTCGTGCGCGCACAGATGTGACATTTCCGCAGGAAATCCGCGTGGTCGTTCGCTAGCATCTTTCCACGTGGCGCCCCGACCAGCCGGACCTCAGCAACATGACGACTGAGGCTCAACCGGCACCGGCTCAGCCGTCGCCGGTCGTCGAACCGCCGGCGGTGGCAAAAAAGAAGAAAAAGTCGCCCGGCAGGACTAAGCCGCCGAAACTGAACCGAACTCAGATCGAGATCGGGGCGGGCCTCCTGGTGACCTTCGTGGTCGCCTACGCCCTGTCGCTTTTGGGCGTCCACGTGTTGCAGAGGTCAGGGGGCCCGCTGCCCGCGCTGGATCTAAGCCAGGGTGGGAGCGACGCCACGGTCGTGCAGCTCCGCCTCGAGGAGCTGAAACCCGTAGCCAATCGCCTGACGGTGAACGTGCTGGTCTATCCCGGGGTCTCGCAATACGATCCGCGGCTGGACGTATTGGGCAACGACGTTGCGGTGCGGCTGTATCCCACCGGGGACCTCGGGGACCTCAACTACCCGAAGGGCAAAGCGCCAGCGCAGCTCACCACCACCATCGAGGCGCACGGTGATCCCCGTAACTGGCCATTCGACGAGTACAAGACCGAGCCGATCGCGGCCGACGCGTTCGTCTGGGCGGGCGACAACCGCAAGAAGGTGCCCGCCCGGGTCGAGGTGACCGGATCGTTGGACGGCTGGAACGTCAGCGTCGAACGCATCCGCGACCCGAGCGGCCTGCGAACCTCACGGTCCATGGACACGGGCAACGTGGTCATCACGCTGGAGCGGGCCGAGGGGCCGCTCGTCTTCGACCTGGTCATCTGCCTTGTCCTCGTCGCGCTGCCGACGCTGGCGCTGTTGGTGGCCATTCCCATGGCAATGGGCCGAAGGAAGTTCGTGCCGCCGTTCGGAACGTGGTACGCCGCGATGCTGTTCGCGGTGGTCCCGCTGCGGAACATCCTTCCCGGCGCCCCACCGCCCGGCTCGTGGATCGACCAGGCCGTCGTGCAATGGGTGCTGCTGGCGCTCGTGACGGCGATGAGCCTCTATATCTCCGCGTGGGTCCGGCAGGGGGACTGACCCCCGCGCTGTGTTAAAAGCGCGTAGCGATGCTGTTTTATCTAGTGCCAGCAAACATGGCCGTTGTTAGTCTTCGGCGCAGTGACCATTCACGAGGAATTGGCCGCGCCAGCGGGATACCCCGCTGGCGCGCCGCCCGCTGCCCTCGAGCCGCCGGTGGTCGCGGCGGCGCCCGCAAAGACCAACGGTGGCGCGCCGGCCGCTCCAGCCGATCCGAAGCCGGGCCGCAAGCCGCGTCGGCGGCACCTCGTGCTCGACGTCTCCATCATCGTCGGCGTGATCGTCGTGTACACCCTCTCGCTGTTCGGCTACCACTGGCTGGCCACCGTGCCCGGGCCGCTGCCCGAGCCGGACGTGAACACCTCCGATGGCACCGTGGTTTTGGTGCGATTCGAGCAACTGCACTCGGTGGCGAACCGCCTCGACGTCAAAGTGCTTGTCATGCCCGATAACTCGATGATCGACAAGCGTCTCAACGTCCTCACCACCGATACGTCGGTGCGGTTCTTCCCCCAAAACGACCTGGGTGACCTGCAGTACCCGGTGGGGAAATTGCCGGCGCAGGTGGCCACCACCATCGAGGCCCACGGTGACCCGGGGGACTGGCCCTTCGACTCCTACCACACCGACACCATCCAGGCGGACGTGCTCGTCGGAACGGGCGAGAACCGGCAATACAAGCCCGCCCGCGTGGAGGTCACCGGATCGCTGGAAGGCTGGGACATTTCGGTCAGGCGGGTCGGGCGGGACAGCTTCGACTCGGATCGTCCCGACAACGTGATCGTGACGCTGCAACGGGCCAAGGGTCCGCTGGTCTTCGATCTCGGAATCTGTCTGGTCCTCATCACCCTGCCGACGCTCGCGCTGTTCGTGGCGATTCAAATGCTGACCGGCCGAAGGCAATTCCTGCCGCCCTTTTCCACCTGGTACGCGGCGATGCTGTTCGCCGTCGTGCCGTTGCGCAACATCCTGCCCGGGTCACCGCCCGCGGGTGCCTGGATCGACCAGGCAGTGGTGATCTGGGTGTTGATCGCGCTGGCGACCGCGTTGGTGCTCTACGTCGCCGCGTGGTATCGGCACTCCGGCTGAGGTCTCGAGGTGCGTCTCGACGTTTGGTGGGTGCCGGCGGCGCTGCATAGTTAGCCGCAGCCTGGTCCCGGTGCCGCGCCGCACACCCTTCTTGCGCGAGCAGACGCAAAAGAGGCCGCTCACCGGCGTGTCGCGGGGCTTTTGCGTCTGCTCGCGGGCGAAGGCAACCGCCCGCGAGCCCGCATCCGTCCCCGCGAGCGTCCGCCCCCGCGAGCGTCCGCCCCCGGTTGCCCGGTAAGCGGCGCGCCGCGCGTTGGCTCGCGCGCCGGGCGATGCACGAAGGCGTCCATCACCTCGGCGACGTCGAAAGATTTGGCTGTGAGCTGCTCGTCCCCTAGACTCTAGGGGTTGCCTTGGGCAGACCTCGGCCGGCGCGTGCAAACGTTATCGGCCCCGCGTGCCTTTCGGTGACTACTGCTTTACAAGACCGCGCACGTCAGGTTCGGTGGTTCCGTCCTGCCGTGCACACGCAACCAGTTCAGGAGATCGAGTGATTCAGCAGGAATCGCGGTTGAAGGTCGCCGACAACACCGGCGCCAAGGAGATCTTGTGCATCCGGGTGCTCGGCGGTTCGTCGCGACGCTATGCCGGGATCGGTGACGTGATCGTCGCCACCGTCAAGGACGCCATCCCGGGCGGCAACGTCAAGCGGGGGGACGTCGTCAAGGCCGTCGTGGTGCGCACCGTCAAGGAGCGCAGGCGTCCCGATGGCAGCTACATCAAGTTCGACGAGAACGCCGCGGTGATCATCAAGCCCGACAACGATCCGCGCGGCACGCGCATCTTCGGCCCCGTCGGCCGCGAGCTGCGCGAGAAGCGGTTCATGAAGATCATCTCGCTGGCCCCGGAGGTGCTGTAGATGAAGGTGCATAAGGGCGACACCGTCCTCGTGATCGCCGGCAAGGACAAGGGCGCCAAGGGCAAGGTCCTGCAGGCCTACCCGGAACGCAATCGGGTGCTGGTCGAGGGCGTCAACCGGATCAAGAAGCACACCGCCATTTCCGCCAACCAGCGTGGAGCCCAGTCGGGCGGAATCGTCACCCAGGAAGCCCCGATCCACGTCTCGAACGTGATGGTGGTCGACTCGGACGGCAAGCCCACCCGTGTGGGCTACCGCGTCGACGAGGAAACCGGCAAGCGGGTCCGCGTCTCCAAGCGCAACGGCAAGGACATCTGATGACTACTGCAGAGAAAGTTCAGCCCCGGCTGAAGGAGCGGTACCGCAGCGAGATTCGCGATTCGTTGCACAAGCAGTTCAACTACCCCAACGTCATGCAGATCCCGACCGTTACCAAGGTCGTCGTCAACATGGGCGTCGGTGAGGCGGCCCGGGACGCGAAGCTGATCAACGGCGCGGTCAACGACCTGGCGCTGATCACCGGTCAGCGGCCCGAGATCCGCAGGGCGCGCAAGTCGATCGCGCAGTTCAAGCTGCGCGAGGGCATGCCGATCGGCGCGCGCGTGACCCTGCGCGGAGATCGGATGTGGGAGTTTCTCGACCGCCTGACCTCCATTGCGCTGCCGCGTATCCGCGACTTCCGCGGGCTGTCGCCCAAGCAGTTCGACGGCGTCGGCAACTACACGTTCGGGCTGGCCGAGCAGTCGATGTTCCACGAGATCGACGTTGACAAGATCGACCGGGTTCGCGGCATGGACATCAACGTCGTCACCTCGGCGACGACCGACGACGAGGGGCGAGCGCTGTTGCGGGCCCTCGGCTTTCCGTTCAAGGAGAACTGAGCGATGGCGAAGAAGGCACTGGTCAACAAGGCCGCACGCAAGCCGAAGTTCGCGGTGCGCGGCTACACGCGCTGCAACAAGTGCGGGCGCCCGCGCGCGGTGTTCCGCAAATTCGGGTTGTGCAGGATCTGCCTGCGCGAAATGGCGCACGCCGGCGAGCTGCCGGGCGTGCAAAAGAGCAGTTGGTAACAAGCCCAGAACAGTTGCGCGGTAGGCCCGGGACGGGAACCCCCGCGAGGAAGGTGACACGGCTGTCATGACCATGACGGACCCGATCGCAGACTTTTTGACGCGTCTGCGCAACGCCAATTCGGCGTACCACGATGAGGTGACGTTGCCGCACTCCAAGATCAAGGCCAACATCGCCCAGATCCTCAAGAGCGAGGGTTACATCAGCGATTACCGGACCGAAGACGCTCGGGTAGGCAAGTCGCTGATCGTCCAGCTCAAGTACGGCCCGAGCCGGGAGCGCAGCATCGCGGGTTTGCGCCGCGTCTCCAAGCCCGGCCTGCGCGTGTACGCAAAGTCCACCAACCTGCCGCGCGTGCTCGGCGGCCTGGGCGTGGCGATCATCTCGACCTCCTCCGGTCTGCTGACCGACCGCCAGGCGGCCAGGCAGGGCGTGGGCGGCGAAGTCCTCGCGTACGTGTGGTAGAGGCGGAGAGGTAGCGAAAGACTATGTCGCGTATTGGTAAGCAACCGGTTCCGGTGCCCGCCGGTGTCGACGTCACGATCGACGGCCAGAAGGTCTCGGTGAAGGGTCCCAAGGGCTCCCTGGACCTGACCGTCGCCGAGCCGATCGTCGTGTCGCGCAACGACGACGGCGCCATCGTGGTCACCCGCCCGAACGACGAGCGGGAGAACCGCTCGCTGCACGGGCTGTCGCGCACCCTGGTGTCCAACCTGGTCACCGGTGTGACGCAGGGCTACGAGACCAAGATGGAGATCTTCGGGGTCGGCTACCGGGTGCAGCTCAAGGGTTCCAACCTTGAGTTCGCGCTGGGATACAGCCACCCCGTCGTGATCGAGGCGCCCGAGGGCATCACGTTCGCGGTCCAGTCACCGACCAAGTTCACGGTGTCGGGGATCGACAAGCAGAAGGTCGGCCAGATTTCGGCGAACATCCGCCGCCTGCGCCGCCCGGACCCGTACAAGGGCAAGGGCGTGCGCTACGAGGGCGAACAGATCCGCCGCAAGGTCGGAAAGACAGGTAAGTAGTCATGGCGCAATCACAAGCTGACACCGCCGCGCGAAAGCCGGTCGGGCAGAACGTATCCGCGACTCGGCGCGTTTCCCGGCTGCGCAGGCACGCGCGGCTGCGCAAGAAGGTCGCGGGCACACCGCAGCGTCCGCGGCTGGTAGTTAACCGGTCGTCGCGACACATCCACGTGCAGCTCGTCAACGACCAGGACGGCACCACGGTGGCCGCCGCGTCGTCGATCGAGGCCGATGTGCGCGGCTTGGACGGAGACAAGAAAGCCCGCAGCGTGCGGGTCGGACAGCTGATCGCCGAGCGCGCCAAGGCCGCCGGCATCGACAGCGTCGTGTTCGACCGCGGCGGATACACCTACGGCGGACGGATCGCCGCGCTGGCCGACGCCGCGCGCGAGAACGGATTGCAATTCTGATGAACGGAAGGACCGCATAATGGCGGAACAGCCGGGAGGCGCCCCAGACAACCGCGACTCGCGCGGCGACCGCGACGGCCGGGGTCGGCGCGACGGTGGCGGCCGTGGCGGACGCGACCGGGACGGCGACAAGAGCAACTACCTCGAGCGCGTCGTCGCCATCAACCGTGTCTCCAAGGTGGTCAAGGGTGGTCGGCGCTTCAGCTTCACCGCGCTGGTCATCGTCGGCGACGGCAACGGCATGGTCGGGGTCGGCTACGGCAAGGCCAAGGAGGTGCCCGCCGCGATCGCCAAGGGTGTCGAGGAGGCGCGTAAGGGCTTCTTCCGCGTGCCGTTGATCCGCGGCACCATCACGCACCCCGTGCAGGGTGAGGCGGCCGCCGGTGTGGTGATGCTGCGCCCGGCCAGCCCTGGTACGGGTGTGATCGCCGGGGGCGCCGCGCGCGCGGTGCTGGAATGCGCGGGCGTGCACGACATCCTGGCCAAGTCGCTGGGTAGTGACAACGCGATCAACGTGGTCCACGCGACGGTGGCCGCGCTCAAGATGCTGCAGCGTCCCGAGGAAGTGGCCGCGCGTCGCGGCCTGCCCATCGAGGACGTCGCGCCGGCCGGGATGCTGAAGGCGCGCCGCGAGAGCGACGCGCTGGCCAGTGCGGCGGCAAGGGAGGCGACTGCACAATGAGTCAGCTCAAGATCACCCAGGTGCGCAGCACGATCGGGGCGCGCTGGAAGCAGCGCGAGAGCCTGCGCACCCTGGGCCTGCGGCGGATCCGCCACTCGGTGATCCGCGAAGACAACGCACAAACTCGCGGCCTGATCGCGGTGGTGAACCACCTCGTCGAGGTGGAGCCCGCCGAGACGGGCGCCGGAGGTGAGACCAAGTGACCATCAAGCTGCACGACCTGAAGCCCGCGCCGGGCTCGAAGACCGCGCGCACCCGCGTCGGTCGCGGTGAGGGCTCGAAGGGTAAGTCGGCCGGCCGCGGTACCAAGGGAACCAAGGCCCGCAAGAACGTGCCGGCCACCTTCGAGGGTGGGCAGATGCCGATCCACATGCGGCTGCCCAAGCTCAAGGGCTTCCGCAACCGGTTCCGCACCGAATACGCGGTCGTCAACGTCGGTGACATCAACCGGCTGTTCCCCGAGGGCGGCTCGGTCGGCCTCGACGAGCTGGTGGCCAAGGGCGCGGTCCGAAAGAACTCGCTGGTCAAGGTTCTCGGTGACGGCAAGCTGAGCGTGAAGGTCGACCTGTCGGCGCACAAGTTCAGCGGTAGCGCGCGCGAGAAGATCACCGCGGCGGGCGGCTCGGTCACCGAGCTGTAGTCAGCTCAGCTGCGGAATGACCTCCGCGGCAAGGCGTTCCATCTGCTCGCGGTTCTCTGGAACGTCGGCCCCGACGGGATTGAGCAGTAGGTATTCGGCGCCCGCGTCGATCACCTCGCGCAGCCCGTGGGCGACGTCGTCGGGAGTGCCGGAGACCGGCACCGTCTCGATGCCGGGGATCGCGTTGGCGTAGATGCGGTGCAACCCGTCCGCCACGCGCTCCCGGGCGCGGGCCGCATCGTCGTCGACCATCAGGTAGACCCGTTTGCCAATCGTGAAGTGCGCCGGGTCTTTCTGTTGTTCGTCGAGCTCGCGGCGGACGATGGTGACCGCCCCCGCGAAGTGTTCGGTCGTCGACGAGCCCGCTCCCAGGAACGAGTCGCCGAGGCGGACGGCCCGGGCCAGCGCCTTCGGGGCGAGGCCGCCGAACCAGATCGGCGGGTGCGGCCGCTGGACCGGCTTCGGGTTGGACGGCAGGCCGTCGACGTCGCGGAACCGGCCGTGGAATTCGACCGTGGGCTGGTCCGACCATGCCGCCTTCATCAGCTCGAGGCCCTCGGTGAAATACGAGATGAAGTGGTCCTTGTCCACTCCGAACGCGGCGAACTGACGGCCGCCACCCCCGGGTGCGACGCCGACGTCGAGCCGGCCGTGGCTCAGTCGGTCGACGGCGACCACCGACTGGGCCAGCTGCAGCGGCTCGTGCAGGGACGTCACCAGGACGGCAACGCCCAGCCGGAGCCGCTCGGTGTTGGCCGCGCACCAGGCCAGCAGCTCCAACGGCGCCAGCAGGGGCGCCTCTCCGATGGTCTGCTCGAGCACCCAGCCGCCCTCGAAGCCGAGCTCCTCTGCCCGGCAGAGGAAGGATCGAAGGCCGGCGGCGTCGAAGCGGTCGTAATCGAATTGGGGAATGGCGATCGAATACCTCACCTGACCACCCTACGGGGATGGGTAGGCTGCCGATATGTTCGGCTTCTTCCCTTCGATCCCCGGCGTCTCTGAGCTGCGCGCGGTAGCGAGCCGGGTCGACACCGCCCGCCACCGCGGCGTGCCCAGCGGCTGCGTGCTCGAGTTCGACCTGCGCTCGGTGCCCCCGGAGACGGCGGGTTTCGACCCGCTGGCGATCATCACCGGCGGTCGCCCGATGACGCTGCGGGACGTCGTCGCCGCAATCCACCGCGCCGCCGAAGATCCGCGGGTCGCCGGGATCATCGCTCGCGTGCAGCTGGTGGCGTCGCCGCCCGCGGGGGTCCAAGAGCTGCGGGAGGCCATTGCGGCGTTCAGCGCCGTCAAGCCGTCGCTGGCCTGGGCGGAGACCTATCCCGGGACGATGTCCTACTACCTGGCCTCGGCCTTTCGCGAGGTGTGGATGCAGCCCGCCGGAACGGTCGGGCTGATCGGTTTGGCCAGCAACGCGACCTTCCTGCGCGACGCGCTGGACAAGGCGGGCATCGAGGCGGACTTCGTCGCACGCGGTGAATACAAGTCTGCGATAAACCTTTTCACCGAGCATGGGTTCACCGAGGCGCACCGCGAAGCGGTCACCCGGATGCTCCAAAGCGTTCAGGAGCAGGTGTGGGCGGCGGTCTCGGCGTCGCGCAAGATCGACCCCGGCACGCTCGACGAGCTCGCCGACCGCGCCCCCCTGCTGCGCAACGACGCCGTCGCCGCGAACCTGATCGACCGCGTCGGATTCCGCGACGAGGCCTACGCGCGTATTGCGGAACTCGTTGGGGCGGAGGATTATTCCGAGGAGTCCGGCCCGCCGCGGCTATACCTGACGCGCTACGCCGCCGCCGCGCGGCCGCATCTCGCCCCGCCCGTGCCACCGGTTCCCGGCCGCCGGCCCCGCCTGGCGTTCGCAGTGATTACCGTCCACGGCGCGATCGTGAACGGCCGTGGGGGACCACAATTGCTGCCCGTCGGCCAATCGGCGGCAGGCGCCGACACCATCGCCGCGGCCATCCGGGAGGCTGCCGCCGACGATTCGGTCGCCGCGATCGTGTTGCGGGTGGACAGTCCCGGCGGTTCGGTCACCGCGTCGGAGACCATCTGGCGCGAGGTGACTCGGGTTCGCAAGCGCGGCAAGCCGGTGGTGGCGTCGATGGGTGCCGCCGCCGCCTCCGGCGGCTACTACATCGCGATGGGCGCCGACGCGATCGTCGCCAACCCGGGAACCGTCACCGGTTCCATCGGTGTGATCACCGGCAAGCTGGTGGTGCGCGACCTGCTGCAACGGTTGGGCGTGTTCTCCGATACCGTGCGCACCAACGCCAACGCGGACGCCTGGTCCATCGACGCGCCGTTCACCCCCGAGCAGCGGGCCCGGCGCGAGGCCGAAGCGGACCTGGTCTACACCGACTTCGTGGAACGGGTCGCCGAAGGCCGCAACATGACCGTCGACGCGGTGGAGCGCGTTGCGCGGGGTCGGGTTTGGACCGGGGCCGACGCGCTGGAGCGCGGGCTCGTCGACGAGCTCGGGGGGCTGAAGACCGCCGTGCGGCGGGCGAAGGTGCTGGCGGGTCTGGACGAGGACACCGAGGTCCGGCTGCTCAGCTACCCGGGTTCCTCGCTGCTCGACATGGTGCGCCCGCGCTCCTCGTCGCAACCGGCCGCCGCTTCGTTGCCGGATGCCCTGGGCGCGCTGCTGGGCCGCACCGCCGCCGGTATCCTGGCCAACGTCGAGCAGACATTGAGCGGCGTCAACGCGCTGTGGCTGGGGACACCGCGGCTTTAGTCCGGATGGTGGAGCGTGCCGCTGATGAAGATGATTTCCCCGAGCGGGTCGTCGTTTTCCGGCGGGGGAACGGGAATCCCGCGCAGCTGGAACAATTCCGTGCGGGTGACGCCCTCGACCTCCCAACCCTTCTCGGTCAGGTAGTCGACGACGTGGTTGCGCTCGCCGGCGTAGACCAGCGACGCCATGTCGACGTCGACCCCGTGCTCGCGGAAAGTCCCCGCCATGTCGCGCACGCGGTCGGCGTCGAAATCAATGATGCCGGGCACGAATTCGGTGGCGATCGTGCTGCCGGGGACGCTGAGCTCGGTGATGTTGTCGAACAGCCGGTCCTGCGCGTCGGGCGGTAGATAGATCAGCAGGCCCTCGGCCAACCACGCTATCGGCGCGCTCACGTCGATCCCCGCCGCCGTCAGGGCGGCCGGCCAGTCCCCGCGCAGATCCATGGGTATGGCGTGCCGCGTGGCCGTCGGCTGGGCCCCGATGCTGGCCAGGGTGGTCGTCTTGAACTCGATGACGCGCGGTTGGTCGATCTCGTACACCACGGTGCCGGACGGCCACGGCAGCCGGTAGGCGCGCGAGTCCAACCCAGAGGCGAGTATGACGGCCTGGCGCACGCCGGTGTCGGCGGCGTGGAGGAAGTAGTCGTCGAAGTATCGGGTGCGCACGGCCATCCCGTCGACGATCGCCCGCATGCGCACCGGTGACGAGCCCTCGATCGCCGCGAAATCGAGCTCCCCGTCCATCATCTTGGTGAAGAAGTCCACTCCGACCGCCCGCACGAGGGGCTCGGCGAACGGGTCATCGATCAGTCCGCGCGGATCCTTCGTCGCCATGGCGCGCCCGGCCGCGACCATCGTCGCGGTCACACCAACGCTGGACGCCAGGTCCCAGCTGTCGCCTTCCGCCCGTCCCTCACTCATGGGTGCCGCTCACGTAGAGCACGTCGCCCATGCGCATGTCGTCGTCCTCCAGCGGCGCAAGCCCGTTGGCGGTGAACAGTTCCCGGATGCTGCTGCCGCTCAGCACCCAGCCGCGGTCCCTCAGGTAGGTGGCCGCCTCGTTGCGGTCACCGAAGTAGACGAGGTCCGCCATGTCGAGGTCGAAACCGTGCTCCCGCCAGCGTTCGGCGATGGCCTGCATGCGCTCCTTCAGCCTCTCCTCGTCGCCGGGCCCGGGGGCGGGCGCGCTTTCGGTGGCGAGCCGGCTGCCGGCCGCGCTGAGGTCGGTGATCGTGTCCAGCAGGCGATCCTGCGCCTCCGGCGGCAGGTACCCGAGCAGGCCCTCGGCGCTCCACGCGGTCGGCTGGGCCGGGTCGAATCCGGCGGCGCGCAGCGCCGTGGGCCAGTCGTCGCGCAGGTCGACGGCGGCCACCCGACGGTAGGCGGTGGGCGTGGCGCCCAGCTTGGCTAGGGTGCGGGACTTGAATGCGATGACCTCGGGCTGGTCGACCTCGTAGACGACCGTGCCCGCGGGCCAGGGCAGCCGGTACGCGCGCGAGTCCAGGCCCGAGGCCAGGATCACCACCTGCCTGACGCCCGCCTCCGTCGCGGCGAGGAAGAAGTCGTCGAAGAACTTGGTGCGCACCGCCATGTTGTCGGCCATGCGGGACATGGCGCCCGGCGCTCCGCTGGCGCCGTCGTGGGCGTCGTTCAGTGCGCCGGCGTCGAGCTCACCGCTCGCCAGTCGGGTAAGCAGGTCGATGCCGGCGGCCCGCACCAGCGGCTCGGCGAACGGGTCGTCGATCAGCGGGCGCTCGGCCCGCGTCGCCATCGCGCGGGCGGCGGCCACCATGGTCGCGGTCGCGCCGACGCTCGACGCCAGGTCCCAGGTGTCGCCCTCGTACCGGGAGCTGGTCGAAGTCATGTGTTTCCCCTGTCAGAAGAGCCAGATACTTAGCCGATATAACAAGCCCACTCCACTGTACGCCGGCCGATGCGGCGTCAACGGCCGTCGCGAGACGGGGCGACCGGAAAGTCGAGCCAGGTGTCGACGTCGAACTCGTCTCCCGTCGCGCGGATCGTCGCGCCGCCGTGGCGCGGGTAGTGCGCGGGTATCACCGCGGCCCGGGCCCGCGTGGCCTCGGTGAAGATCCGTCGCCGGGTTGCCGCGGCGGCCGACGCGTCGAGGTCGAAGGTGCAGGCGTCGGCGGGCCGGCGCAGCTGCAGGGGGCTGTGGGTGAGGTCGCCGACGAACACCGCCGGCTCTCCCGCATCGAGCCACAGCACCGCCGAGCCCGGCGTGTGTCCGGGAGCGGGCCGCAGCCGCAGCGACGGGCTGAGCTGGTAGTCGTCCGACCACCGCACGAGTTGTCCCGCCTCCGCCACCGGTAACACGCTGTCCGCGAAGACTATTCGATTGCCACGTTGCTGGATCTCGTCCTCTTCGGAGCGCGGCGACCGCCGCTGCGCGGGTCCGCCCGGCTCGAAGTGGTGATAGTCGGCCGACGGCACCACGTATCGGGCGTTGGGGAACGTGGGCACCCACCGCCCGTCGTCGAGCATGGTGTTCCAGCCGACGTGGTCGGAATGAATGTGGGTGTTGACCACAACATTCACGGCGGCGGGATCGACGCCGGCCGACTTCAGCGCCGCCAGGAACCCGGTGTTCAGGTGATCCAGCGGTGGCATGTGCGGGCGGTCCCGGTCGTTGCCGACGCCGGTGTCGACGACGACCGTCAGTCCGTCGACCTCGATGACCCAGGTCTGGATCGCGATGTGCCACTGGTCGGCGGCCGGGTCGAAGAAGTCCGGCACCAGCAGGTCGGCGTTTTCCCGCCAGCCCGACGGCGGCGTGTGCGGGAAAACCTTCGCGCCCAAGGAGAATCGAAGCTCGGGCACCCGCGTCACGCTCGCGCGGCCGAATTGGACGCGGGGCATCACGTGTTGGCGCGCAGGTAGTCGTACACGCTGGCAAAGTTGCGGTTGACGTGCTCCGGGATCGCCACCGGACCGCCGAGAGATCTTGCACCCCAGATGATTTGGGCGGTGCGCTCGACCAGGGCGGTGATGTGCAGGGCCTTGTCGGGGCGGGGCCCGACGGCCACCATGCCGTGGTTGGCGATCAGCGCGGCCCCGCGGCCCTCGAGCGCGGAGACCGCGTTCGCTCCGACCTCGGGAGTGCCGGACGCCGCGTACTCGGTGCACCTGACGTCGCCGCCACAGTAGACGGCGAACTCGTCGATGCAGGCGGGGATCGGCTGGTGCGCGATGGCGAACATGGTCGCCCACACGGGATGGCTGTGGATGACGCTGCCGATGTCCCCGAACGCCCGATAGCAGGCCAGGTGCAGCTGCATCTCCGACGACGGCGAACGCCCCTCCGCGGCGCGCAGCACGGCGCCGTCTTCGTCGACGAGCACCAGGTCGTCGAGCTGCATGTCGCGGTAGTCCACCGAGGACGGCGTGATGACGATGTTTCCGTCGGGACGTCGCGCGGAGATGTTGCCTGCGGTTCCCTCGACCAGGCCGCGGCGCAGCATGTCCTTGGCCGCGTCGAGCACCGCGTTCTCGGCGTCGGCAACGGATTTGACGGCGTTCATGGTGCCAGCACCTCCGGGTTGACGATGTGGGTGGGCGGCCGGCCGGATAGCAGGGCCTCCAGGTCGTCGGCCACCATCTGGGCCTGCCGCGCCTCGGTGTCCCAGGTGGCGCCGCCGATGTGCGGCGTCAGCACGACGTTGGGTATGCCGGCCAGCGGGTGATCGGCCGGCAGCCATTCACCGACGAAGTGGTCCAGCCCGGCGGCGCCCACTTTGCCGGACCGAAGCGCGTCGACCAGGGCGTCGGTGTCGTGCAGTTGCGCGCGGGCGGCGTTGAGGAAGACCACGCCGTCGCGCATGGCCGCGAACTGCTTTGCGCCGATCATCCCCGCGGTCTCGCCGGTGACCGGCGCGTGCAGCGACACGATGTCGGCCTCGCTCAGCAGTTCGGCGAGCGTGTGTTCGGCCTCGTCGTTGTAGGGGTCGTAAGCGATGACCCGCAGGCCGAGCCCCGTCAGCCGCCACCGCGTGGCGCGGCCGACGGCACCCAGTCCCACCAGGCCGACGGTGCGCCCGGCGATCTCCCAGCCGCGGAACCGCTGATAGGGGATCGTCCCGTCGCGAAAGATGTTGCCGCCGCGGATGTCCGCGTCGGCGGTCAGCAGGTGGCGGGTGGCCGCCAGTAGCAGGGCCACCGTCAGCTCTGCGACGGCGTCGGCGTTGCGGCCCGGGGTGTTCAGTACCGGCACGCCGGCCGCGGTGGCCCCGGCGACGTCGACGTTGTTGGGGTCACCACGGGTGGCGGCGATCGCCCGCAAGGGTAGGTCAAACACCGGGCCGCGCACCGAGTCCCCTTCCACCACAACCACATCCGCGGCTTCCGCGCTGATCCGCTCGGCCAGCTGCTCGGCGCCGTAGATGCGTAGCGGGGCCTGCTCGATCCAGGGGTCGTAGACCACGTCGGCCAGATGCCGGAGCTTGGCGAAGCCCGGTCCGCGCAGCGGAGCGGTCACCAGGGCGCGTGGTCTACTCACGACTGCCAATGCTGGCGTACGGTGACGCGCGTGTCACGCAGGAATGTGGCAAGCGATGACGTCACGATCGGCATCGATGTGGGCAGCACCGCGGTCAAAGCCGTCGCCGCCGACGCCGACGGCCGCGTGGCGGCGCGCGTGCGAATCCCGCACCGGCTGCGGGTGCCGGCCCCCGATCGGCTCGAGCATGACGCCGACGAGGCGTGGCGGCGTGGTCCGCTGGCCGCCCTGCGTGGGCTCGACCGCCCCGACGCGCGGGCCGTGGCCGTTGCGGCGATGGTGCCCTCGCTGACCGCTGTCGACGCCGAGGGCAAACCCGTCACGCCGGGCCTGCTCTACGGCGATGAACGGGGCCGGGTGCCCGGTGCGGCGGACCAGCCGCTGCCGGCGCTGGGCGAGACCGACGGGTTCCTGCGGTGGACCGCCGCGCGTGCCCCCGACGCGGCCGGCTACTGGCCGGCGGTCGCGGTGGCCAATTACGCCCTGGCCGGGGAGGCGGTGATCGATGTCGCCACCGCCGCGACCGCGTTCCCGCTCTTCGACGGGACCGCCTGGAGCGCGGCGGCGTGCGGCGACTGCGGCGCGTCCGTCGACCGGATGCCCCGGGCCGAGCCCATCGGGGCGGCGGTGGGGTGGGTGCCCGGCACGGGCGCCGTGATCGCCACCGGCTCCATCGACGCGCTGTGCGAGCAGATCGTGGCGGGCACCGACCGTGACGGCGACGTGCTGGTGTTGTGCGGCACCACCCTCGTCGTGTGGACCACCATCGGCGAGGCCCGCCAGGTGCCCGGCCTGTGGACCATTCCGCACACCGCGCCGGGCAAGAGCCAGATCGGCGGCGCGAGCAACGCCGGTGGGCTGTTCCTGGGCTGGGTCGACCGGGTCGTGGCGGCGGCCGACCCGGCGGCCGCCGAACCCGGCCGGGTCCCCGTATGGTCGCCATACCTCCGCGGCGAACGCACCCCCTTCCACGATCCGGATCGCCGCGGCGTGCTGGACACCCTTGATCTCACCCACGACGCCGCCGCGCTGCGCCGGGCCGCCTACGAGGCGTCGGGTTTCGTGGTCCGCCAGATCATCGAGCTGAGCGGGGCACCGGTGTCGCGGATCGTCGCCGCCGGCGGCGGCACCAGGGTGGCGCCGTGGATGCAGGCGATCGCAGACGCCACCGGCCGCCCGGTGGAGGTGTCCAGGGTCGCGGAGGGGGCGGCGCTCGGCGCGGCATTCCTCGCCCGCATCGCCGCGGGCCTGGAGACGACGATCGCCGACGCCGGCCGCTGGGTGCGTACCGAACGCATCGTGGACCCCGACCCCGCCTGGGCGGCCGCCGTTCAGGACCGCTATTGCAGGTTCCTGGATTTGGGGGGCCGAAGATCTAGCGCGATCCCGCCGGTCGCGCTCTAGTCTGGTGCAATGACCGACCAAGATCGCAAAGCCGCCCGTCGCGAGATTGCCGACGCCCTGCTCAAAGCCCTTGAACGCCGACACGAAATCGCCGACATCGTCGTCGAGTCGGAGAACAAGGCGGCCGCGGTGGAAGCGATCGTCGCCTTGCTCGATACGTCGCACGTGGCCGCCGAGGCGATCGTCGGCATGTCCTTCGACATGCTGACCAAAGATTCGCGCCGGAAGATCCTGGCCGAACTCGAAGACCTGAACAAGCAGCTGAGCTTCACGCTGGGGGAGCGCCCGGCCAGCTCGGGCGAAACCCTGGAGCTGCGGCCATTCTCCGCCCAGGACGACCGCGACATCTTCGCCGCCCGCACCGAGGAGATCAAGACGGCCGGCGACGGATCCGGTGGTCCCGCCGGCAACCTCGACGACGAGATCGGCGCGGCACTGGCGCGTGTCGGCGACGAGGAGGCCGCCTGGTTCGTGGCCGTCGACTCGGGCCAGAAGGTCGGGATGGTCTTCGGCGAGCTGCTGAACGGCGAGGTCGAAGTGCGGATCTGGATCCACCCCGAGCACCGCAAGCGCGGCTATGGCACCGCCGCCCTGCGCAAGTCGCGCTCCGAGATGGCCTGGTGCTTCCCCGCCGTGCCGATGGTGGTGCGGGCGCCGGCCGCCAATCCCGCCTAGCGGCGATCGCAAGCGCGGCTTGGTCGGGCGCGGCGGGTCGCCGCCGTCGGGCTAGCGCTCCTAGCGCAGCGTCGCGGTGACGGCGATGATGTTCCGCAGCTGGGATTCCTCGTCGTCCGGAAAGACCAGCCCATACTCGGCGAACAGTTCCCGCCGTGGGCGGGTGGTCACCTGCCAGCCCCGGTCGTTCAGGTAATCCACCACGTTGTTGCGGTCGCCGTCGAAGAACAGCCCGGACAGGTCGATGTCGCAACCCAGGTTGGCCCACCGCTCGTTGAACTGCTTGGCGCGTTCGCTCATCGTCCGGTCGGCGTCGCCGTGGTACTCGGTCGCCAGCTTGCTGCCGGGCGCGCTCAGCTCGGTGATCTTGTCGAAGAGCCGATCCTGGGCCTCGGGGGGCAGGTACATGAGCAGACCCTCGGCGCTCCAAGAGGTGGGCTGCGTGGTGTCAAACCCGCTGCGCCGCAAAGCTTCCGGCCAGTCATCGCGCAGATCGACGCTGACGGTGCGACGGTCGACGGCCGGGCTGGCGCCCAGGTTCTCCATGGTGGTGGTCTTGAACTCGACGACCTTGGGCTGGTCCACCTCGTAGACCACGCTCGCCGGCGGCCAGGCCAGCCGGTAGGCGCGGGCGTCGAGCCCGGCGGCAAGGATGACCGATTGCCGGATGCCGTCGCGGGCGGCATTGAGGAAGAAATCGTCGAAGAATCGGGTGCGCACGGCGATCGAGTCGGTCTCGAGCTGCAGGTCCCGCTCGCCGCCGTCCACGCCCACGGGTGCCACCTCGCCGTCGACGAGGCGGCGGAAGAAGTCCAGACCCACCGCCCGCACGAGAGGGGCCGCGAACGGGTCGTCGATGATCGGGTTGGTGCCCATGCTGGCTACCGCCCGGGCGGCGGCCACCATGGTGGCCGTGGCGCCGACGCTGGAGGCCAAGTCCCAGGTGTCCTGATCAGTGCGCGTCATGCTGCTCCTATTTACTTAGCAAATGCAACGAGCCAACAAAACTCTACGCCGCCCGGCGGCCCGTTGCGGCGCGCGGATTTAAAGGCTCTCTAAGGCCCTTGGCCCGACCTGCGTCGACCAGCTGTTAGTCTCGTACACGATTTGACGCGCGACGCCGTACGTCCTGGCCTGCGGGTGGGCGCGTGATGCAGGACTGACCCCCGCTGCGCAGGAGGATAGAGTGCTTTCGGCTTTCATCTCGTCGCTGCGGACAGTCGACCTGAGACGGAAGATCTTTTTCACGCTTGGCATCATCCTTCTCTACCGGGTCGGCGCCGCACTTCCGTCTCCAGGTGTGAACTACCCGAACGTCCAGCAGTGCATCAAGGAGGCCAGCAGCGGCGCTGCCGGTCAGATTTACTCGCTGATCAACCTGTTCTCCGGGGGCGCACTGCTCAAGCTGACCGTGTTCGCGGTCGGGGTGATGCCCTACATCACCGCCAGCATCATCACCCAGCTGCTCACGGTGGTGATCCCGCGTTTCGAGGAGCTGCGCAAGGAAGGCCAGTCCGGCCAGGCCAAGATGACGCAGTACACGCGTTATCTGGCCGTCGCGCTGGCGATCCTGCAGGCCACCAGCATCGTGGCCCTGGCGGCGAACGGTGGGCTGTTGCAGGGCTGCTCGCTGGACATCATCGCCGACCAGAGCATCTTCACGCTGGTGGTCATCGTGCTGGTGATGACAGCCGGCGCGGCGCTGGTGATGTGGATGGGCGAGCTGATCACCGAGCGCGGCATCGGCAACGGCATGTCGCTCCTGATCTTCGTCGGCATCGCCGCGCGCATCCCCGGGGAGGGCAAGACCATCCTGGACAGCCGGGGCGGGGCCATCTTCGCGGCGGTCTGCGTCGCGGCGCTGGCGATCATCGTCGGCGTGGTGTTCGTCGAGCAGGGCCAGCGCCGCATCCCCGTCCAGTACGCCAAGCGCATGGTCGGCCGCCGCATGTATGGCGGCACCTCGACGTACCTGCCGCTCAAGGTCAACCAGGCCGGCGTCATCCCGGTGATCTTCGCGTCGTCGCTCATCTACATCCCGCACCTGATCACCCAGCTGGTGCGCAGCGGCAGCGGCGGCGTGGGCAACAGCTGGTGGGACAAGTTCGTCGGCACCTATCTGTCCGACCCGAGCCACCCCGTCTACATCAGCATTTACTTCGGCCTGATCATCTTCTTCACGTACTTCTACGTCTCGGTCACGTTCAACCCGGACGAGCGCGCCGACGAGATGAAGAAGTTCGGTGGGTTTATCCCCGGCATCCGGCCGGGCAAGCCTACCGCCGACTACCTGCGCTATGTGCTCAGCCGGATCACGCTGCCCGGCTCGATCTACCTCGGCGCAATAGCGGTTTTGCCGAACATGTTCCTGCAGATCGGCAACGGCGGGGCGGTGCAGAACTTGCCGTTCGGCGGCACCGCGGTTTTGATCATGATTGGCGTCGGTTTGGATACGGTCAAGCAGATCGAGAGTCAGCTCATGCAGCGCAACTATGAAGGGTTCCTGAAGTGAGAGTCGTTTTGCTGGGACCGCCCGGGGCGGGCAAGGGAACGCAGGCCCAGAAGCTCTCCGAGAAGCTCGGCATCCCGCAGATCTCCACGGGGGAACTGTTCCGCAGCAACATCGAGAACGGAACCAAGCTCGGTGTGGAGGCCAAGCGCTACCTGGACGCCGGCGACCTGGTCCCCTCCGACCTGACCAACCAGCTCGTCGACGACCGGCTGAACGACCCCGACGCCGCGAACGGCTTCATCCTGGACGGGTATCCGCGCTCGCTCGAGCAGGCCAAGGCCCTGCACGAGATGCTCGAACGTCGCGGCACCGACATCGACGCGGTGCTGGAATTCCGCGTCTCGGAGGACGAGTTGCTGCAGCGGCTCAAGGGCCGCGGCCGTGCCGACGACACCGACGACATCATCCTCAACCGGATGCGGGTCTACCGCGACGAGACCGCCCCGCTGCTGGAGTATTACAGCGACGAGTTGAAGACCGTCGACGCCGTCGGCTCCCTGGACGAGGTTTTCGCCCGCGCGCTCCGGGCGCTGGGCAAGTAAGCATGAAGACGCTGGGCCGCCTGCGCAGCCGCAGGGTCGTACCGCAGCGCACCCCCGCCGAGCTCGACGCGATGGCGGCGGCGGGCGCCGTGGTGGCCGCCGCGCTGCGCGCCGTCCAGGCCGCCGCGGTCGCTGGCGCGTCGACCCTGAGCCTCGACGAGATCGCCGAATCCGTGATCCGCGAGGCCGGCGCCATCCCGTCGTTCCTGGGCTACCACGGTTACCCGGCGTCGATCTGCGCGTCCGTCAACGACCGGGTTGTCCATGGCATCCCGTCCGCGGCGGAGATCCTGGTGCCCGGGGACCTGGTGTCCATCGACTGCGGCGCGGTGCTCGACGGCTGGCACGGCGACGCCGCGGTCACCTTCGGCATCGGGACTCTCGACCCGGCCGACGAAGCGCTCAGCGACGCGACCAGGGCGTCGCTGGAGGCCGGGATCGCGGCGATGGTCGCCGGCAACCGGTTGACCGACGTGGCGCACGCCATCGAACTGGGCACACGCGCGGCCGAGGCCCGCCACGGCCGGGCCTTCGGCATCGTGGAGGGCTACGGCGGGCACGGCATCGGCCGGCATATGCACATGGATCCGTTCCTGCCCAACGAAGGTTCGCCCGGCCGGGGCCCGACTCTGGCGCCGGGCTCCGTGTTGGCCATCGAGCCGATGCTGACGCTCGGGACGGGCAAGACGGTGGTGCAGGACGACGAGTGGACGGTGACCACCGCCGACGGGTCCCGTGCCGCGCACTGGGAGCACACCGTGGCCGTCACCGACGCGGGGCCGCGCATACTGACACTAAGTTAGGCCCCTGAACTAAACACCAGGTCCGCTCGTATTTGTAGGCGGAGGTGATCGAGTGGCTCGTGTGACCGGCACTTGGGGAGCGTCCGGGGCCGCCGAGGCCGCTCTGATGAAGGCGCTCTACGACGAGCACGCGGCGGTCCTGTGGCGCTATGCGCTGCGGCTGACCGGCGACGCGAGCCTGTCGGAGGACGTCGTCCAAGAGACTCTGTTGCGGGCGTGGCAACATCCGGAGGTCATCGGCGACACGGAGCGGTCGGCGCGGGCCTGGTTGTTCACCGTCGCCCGGAACATGATCATCGACGACCGGCGTAGCGCGCGATATCGCAACGTCGTCGGGTCGACGGACGAATCGGGTACCCCGGAGCAGTCGACTCCGGACGAGGTCAATGCGGCCCTGGACCGGTTGCTGATCGCCGATGCGATGGCCCAGCTTTCGGGCGAGCATCGGGCCGTGATCGAACGGTCGTACTACCGGGGCTGGACCACCGCGCAGATCGCCGCCGACCTCGGAATCGCCGAGGGGACAGTGAAGTCGCGACTACACTATGCCGTACGGGCGTTGCGGCTCACTCTCCAGGAACTTGGAGTCACGCGATGACGTGCTCTCAGATGCTTGAAGGGTGACAGGAGATGGACAACATGAGGACGCCGGTAGAAGGCCAGGTCGGGGGCAGCGGTCCGCCCCGTGACCGGTACGCGATGTGGGATGCCGCATACGTGCTGGGGTCGTTGTCGCCGGCCGACCGCCGCGAATTCGAGGATCACATGGCCGGTTGCCCGGCCTGCCGCGAGGCCGTCGCCGACCTCAGCGGCGTGCCGGCCCTGCTCTCGCAGCTGAGCCACCGGGACGTGGCGGCCATGGACGAGCCGGGTGCGGTCCCGTCGACTCCGGAACTGGCGCCGGGGCTCCTGCCGTCGCTGCTGGCCACGGTTCGCTGGCGTCGGCGCCGCACCCGCGTCGTGACCTTGATGGCCGCGGCGGCCGTGCTGCTGGGCGTCGGCGTGTTTGTCGGTGTCGAGCAGTTCTCGTCGCTGCCCACGCCGCAGGTGGCCGCGTCCTCGCAGCCGATGGCGCAGATCGGCACCAATCTGCTGACGTCGACCGTGCAGCTGAACAGTCAGCACTGGGGCACGGCGATCAATTTGAACTGTGTCTGCCTGGCCCCGCTAACCGCGCACCACGACACCCTGGCGATGGTGGTGGTGGGCCGAGACGGTAGCCAGACGCGCCTGGCGACGTGGGTGGCCGAGCCCGGCCACACCGCGACGCCCGCGGGCAGCATCTCGACGCCGGTCGATCAGATCGCCGCCGTGCAGGTGGTCTCCGCCGACAACGGACAGGTGTTGCTGCAGCGTTCGCTGTAAGTGCGGTATGAAGGGGCGTGGCCGCCGCACAACCTCGACACCGCGACCCGATCGCGCTCGCCCGCGCCAACTGGGAGCACGCTGGCTGGGGCGACGTCGCGCAGGGCATGGTCGCGGTGACGTCCGTGATGCGGGCGCACCAGATTCTGCTCGCGCGAGTCGAATCCGCCTTGCGCCCTTACGATCTCAGTTTTTCCCGGTTCGAGTTGCTGCGGCTGCTGGCGTTCAGTCGAACCGGTGCCCTGCCGATCACCAAGGCATCTGACCGGCTGCAGGTACACGTCACGAGCGTGACGCACGCGATCCGCCGGCTCGAGGCCGACGGGCTGGTGAAGCGGGTGCCGCACCCCACCGACGGCCGGACGACGCTGGTGGAGATCACCGATCTGGGCCGCTCCACCGTCGAGGACGCCACCGTCACGCTCAACGAGCAGGTGTTCGCCGATATCGGGATGTCCGACACCGAATCGCGCGCCCTGGTCTCCTCGGTGGAGACGTTGCGGCGCAACGCTGGCGACTTCTGAGTTTCACCGCCGCCGTATCGCCGCGGCGACGGCCGTTGCGGCTTCGGACTGGGGGTAGTGGCCGACCCCTGGAAGTTCGGTCACGGAGGCGCGCGGCAGGACCTCGGTGGCCCGGTCGAGGACGTGGCGGCCCGATACGGGATCGTCGAGCCCCCACACCAGCTGCAGCGGCCCGTTCCACTCGGCCAACGCCGCTTCCCAGCGGCGGTGATGGGTCGCCCGCTCGGCGTTGTACCTGATCAGCAGGTGCGCCAGCTTGTGGCCGCCGTCTCGTGACATGCCCAGCCACAGGTCGTCGAATTCGGTGTCGGTAAGCCGTGATCCGCGCACCGCGTCGAGCCCGGACCGGACCCGCGCGGCGTCGACGCGGGCCGCCAGCAGCCTGCCGACGACCGGCATGATCAGTAGCCTCTGCAGGCGGGTCGGGCGGTAGGCGCTGTAGACGATGCCACAGTTCAAGACGACGAGGCGGTCGATGGTGAAGCTGAGGCGTCCTCGATTGGCGCGGTCGGCGAGCTCCTGCCCGACGATGCCGCCGTAGTCGTGGACCACCAGGGTCGCCGCGTGCATGCCGAGGTGGGCGGCGAGATCCTCGACGGTGTCCGCGGATTCGGCCACCGAGTAGTCGTACGGGTTCGGCTTGTCCGACGCGCCGTAGCCCAGGAAGTCCAGGGTGATGACGTCGTGGTCCCGAGCGAGATCGCCGGCCAGCGCGGCGTAGTCGTAAGACCAGGTCGGGAAACCGTGCAGCAGCAGCACTGTCGGTCCCCTCCCGCGCCGCCGATACGCGATGCGATGGCCCCGCCGGCTGGTGAGGGTTTCGTTTTCCCCGATCCATGCTGCGGCCCCGGGTAGTTCGCCTTGGTCGATCACGATGACACCTCGTCGTGGTCATGCCGCTTCGATGCAGTGGCAAATCCAGATACAGTTGTGTATCAGAATGCGGTTCTGACACGCTGGTGTCAAGCGCATGAATCAGGAGGCTGCCGATGGTTCGCTTGAGCCGCACCGAGCAACGGGAACAGACCCGCCAACGGCTCGTCGAAGCCGCGGGACGGGTGTTCTGCCGTGTCGGCTTCGAGGCCGCACCTATCGACGTCATCGCCGACGAGGCCGGCTTCTCGCGCGGCGCGTTCTACTCGAACTTCGATTCGAAGGACGAGCTGTTTCTCGAGCTCATCCGCCACCACCTCGACGAGGAGATCGAGACGCTCAGCCGTGCGCTCGACCGCATCAAGTCCGCCGACGGCCTCGCTCCCGCGATCGAACGCCGCTACCGGGTGCTCGGCGAGGACAGCAGCTGGTGCCTGCTGACCACCGAGTTCCAGCTCTACTCGATGCGCGGGGGCGCCAAAGCCGACGAGTTCGGGGAGATCTACGAGTCCTACCGGCGCCGGCTGGGCGAACTGATCGGCACCCATTTCGCGCGCCTCGGCATCGAATCCGCGCTCAGTCCTTACGAATTCGGCGTCTCGCAGATCGCGCTCTCGCACGGGTTGGCGCTGCAACGGGCGGCCAACGGGTCGCTGAAGGCGAATCTCCCGGCGCGCGCGCTGGCGACCTTCGTTCGCGGCGCCCTCGCCGAGAACCGTTAGCCGTTGCGGAGCATCTCGATGACGGCGCTGAAGTCCAGGGTGGCGTGGGACGCGTCGGAAGCGGCGAACTGAGCGTAGATGTCGGCGGCGTGCGTACCCAGCGGAGCGGACGAACCCGTGGAGGCGACCGCGTCCATCGCAAGCCCGAGGTCCTTGTTCATCAACGCCGTCGCGAAGCCCGGCTTGAAGTCGTTGTTGGCCGGAGACGTCGGCACCGGGCCCGGCACCGGGCAGTTGGTGTGCACCGCCCAGCAATTGCCGGTGGCGCCCGTGATGACGTCGAAGAGGGACTGGGCGGACAGTCCCAGCTTCTCGGCCAGCACGAATGCCTCGCCGATCGCGATCTGCTGCACCGCCAGCACCATGTTGTTGCAGACCTTGGCGGCCTGACCCGCCCCGGCGGCGCCGCAGTGAATCACCTTGCCCGCCATGGGTTCCAGCATCGGGCGCGCCCGCTGCAGCGCGGATTCGTCCCCGCCGACCATGAACGCCAGCGTGCCGGCCACGGCGCCCTTGACGCCGCCGGACACCGGCGCGTCCAGCTGCGCGACCCCGCGGGACGCCGCCAGCTCGTGGACCTCGCGTGCGTCGTTCACCGAGATCGTCGAGCTGTCGATGAACAACGCCCCCGGTTGCGCCGCCGGCAGGATCTCGGCATAGCAGCGTTTGACCACGTTCCCATTGGGCAGCATCGTGATGACCACGTCGGCGTCCTCGACCGCATCGGCGGCGCTGTCGAACACCGCGACGCCGTGGCCGGTCGCGGCCGCCGCTGCCGCGGGCACCGGGTCGAACCCGCGCACCCTGTAGCCGGCTCGCACCAGATTGGCCGACATGGGCCCACCCATGTTGCCCAGTCCGAGGAAAGCAATGCTGGCAAGCTGAGCCATGGTCGCCTTTCTAAGCCGTTTTGCGGAACCGCGAGGCCTCGGCCCGCCCGACGACCACCCGCATGATTTCGTTGGTGCCCTCCAGGATCCGATGCACGCGCAGGTCGCGGACGATCTTCTCCAGGCCGTATTCCCGCAGGTAACCGTATCCGCCGTGCAGCTGCAGTGCCTTGTCGGCAACCTCGAAGCAGGTGTCGGTGACGTAGCGCTTGGCCATCGCGCACAGCTCGACCTTGTCGGGATCGTCCGCGTCGAGCGCACTTGCGGCCCGCCACAGCATCATTCGTGACGTCTCAAGGCCGGTAGCCATGTCGGCCAGGGTGAACCGCACCGTCGGCTCATCGAGCAGCGCCTTGCCGAACGCCTGCCGTTCCCGCACGTAGGCCCCGGCCTTATCGAAGGCGGCCTGCGCGCCGCCCAGCGAGCAGGCCGCGATGTTGAGCCGGCCGCCGTTGAGGCCGTTCATAGCGATGCCGAACCCGGCGCCCTCGCCGTCCGCGCCGCCCAGCATCGCATCGGCGGGCACCCGCACCCCCTCCAGGATCACCTGCGCGGTGGGTTGCGCGTGCCAGCCCATCTTCTCTTCCGGCGCGCCGAAACTCACCCCGGCAGCGCCCTTTTCGACGATGAACGTCGAGATGCCACGCGGTCCGGGCTGTTCCGGTCCACCCGTTCGTGCCATCACGACGTAGACGTCCGAGGCGCCGGCGCCGGAGATGAACTGCTTGACGCCGTCCAGCACGTAGTCACCGCCGTGTCTGACCGCACGCGTGCTCAGCGCGCTGGCGTCCGATCCGGCCCCGGGCTCGGTGAGGCAGTAGCTGGCGATGACGTCCATCGCGGCCAGGCGCGGTACCCACGTCTTACGCTGCTCCGGGGTGCCGAACGTGTCGATCATCCACGCACACATGTTGTGGATGGACAGGAAGGCCGCGGTGGTCGGGTCGGCGACGGCCAGCTGCTCGAAGATGCGGACCCCGTCGAGGCGGCGCAACCCGCTGCCGCCGACGTCCTCGCGGCAGTAGATCGCTGCCATACCGAGCTCGGCGGACTCGCGCAGGACGTCCGTCGGGAAATGCTTGGCGGCGTCCCAGTCCAGGGCGTGCGGGGCGAGCCGTTTGGCGGCGAACGCCGCGGCCGTCTCGGTGATGACGCGCTCGTCATCGTTCAGGGTGAACATAGGGTCCTAATCCATTGTGGGGATGATGAATTCGGCGCCGTCCTTGATGCCGGACGGCCACCGCGACGTCACTGTCTTGGTCTTGGTGTAGAAGATGATGGACGAGGGGCCATGCTGGTTGAGGTCACCGAAGCCCGAGCGCTTCCAACCGCCAAAGGTGTGGTAGGCCACCGGAACCGGGATCGGCACGTTCACACCGACCATGCCCACCTGCACCCGGGAGACGAAGTCGCGGGCGGCGTCGCCGTCGCGGGTGAAGACCGCCACGCCGTTGCCGTACTCGTGCTCCGAGGGCAACCGCAGCGCCTCTTCGTAATCGTGGGCGCGCACGATGCACAGCACCGGCCCGAAAATCTCGTCGGTGTAGATCGACATGTCGGGGGTGACGTGGTCGAACAGCGTTGGGCCGATGAAGAATCCGCCCTCGAGGTTGGCGTCACCGAAGGTCAGGTCGTCGCTGGCCCGCTCACGGCCGTCGACCACGAGCTCGGCGCCCGCCTCGACGCCCTGGGCGATGTAGCCGCGCACCCGCGCCAGCGCGGCCTCGGTGATCAGGGGTCCGTAGTCGGCCTTGGGGTCCAGGCTGTGGCCCACCCGCAGGTTGTTGATTCGCTCGACAAGCCTGGCGCGCAACCGTTCCGCGGTCTGTTCGCCGACGGGCACCGCGACGCTGATCGCCATGCACCGCTCGCCGGCGCTGCCGTACCCGGCCCCGATCAGCGCGTCGACGGCCTGGTCAAGGTCGGCGTCGGGCATCACGATCATGTGGTTCTTGGCGCCGCCGAAGCACTGCGACCGCTTGCCGGTGGCCGCGGCAGTCGCGTAGATGTACTGGGCGATGTCGGAGCTGCCGACGAAACCCACCGCCTGGATGTTCCGGTGGTGCAGGATGGCGTCGACGGCCTCCTTGTCGCCGTGCACCACCTGGAACACGCCGGGCGGCAGGCCGGCCTCGAGGAACAGCTCGGCCAGCCGCACCGGGACCGACGGGTCGCGCTCGCTGGGCTTGAGGATGAACGCGTTGCCGCAGGCGAGGGCCGGCCCCGCCTTCCACAGCGGGATCATCGCCGGGAAGTTGAACGGCGTGATGCCGGCAACCACACCCAGCGGCTGGCGCAGCGAGTACACGTCGATGCCCGGGCCGGCGCCCTCGCTGTACTCGCCCTTGAGCAGGTGGGGGATGCCGATGGCGAACTCGATCACCTCGATGCCGCGTTGGATGTCGCCGCGCGCGTCGGCGACGGTCTTGCCGTGCTCCAGCGACAGCAGCTCGGCCAGCTCGTCCATGTGCTGGTTGACCAGATCGATGAAGCGCATCATCACCCGGGCGCGGCGCTGCGGGTTCCATGCCGCCCAACCCTTTTGGGCCTCGACGGCCGACGCGACCGCTACGTCGATGTCCGCCTGGCCGGCCATCGGCACCTGCGCCTGCACCTGCCCTGTGCTGGGGTTGAACACGTCAGCGGTGCGGGCGGACGTGCCGGCGGCACGCTTGCCGTCGATGAAGTGCGGGATCTGTGTGGTCATCGTGTCCTCGTATGTCTCTACTCGCCAAAGAGGGGATAGTTGCATATCCTAGTAACTGGCGCCGGACGTGGCAAGAAAGGTGACTTGTCGCTGGTTGTCGCTGGTGAATAGCGTTTCGACGTGGCGGAAGAGACTGGTCTCGGTGCAGACGCGGCGCGGGGATGTGAAGCGGTGCTCGCCAGGGCTCTCCGAGTGCCCAGCGAGGCCGATGAGCTCGTCGCTCCGACGCTGCAGGCCGCCTATGAGGGCGCCGTGCGTGGGCGACGGCAGATCGACGCGATCAGCGCCGAAATCGAGACTGCCGTCGCGAACCAGGAGTCTTTCGCTCCGGACACCCCGCCGGGTGCGACGGCCTTCTCCCAATTTCTGGCGGCCAAGACGCGAGAAATCACTCGAGTCGTTGAGGGGACCGCTGCGGATTCCCGAGTGTGGGTGGGGATTCTCAGGGGCCGTCCTATCAAGCCGTCGGATTCGGCCCCGAGCCGTTGGGGCCCCCTCCCGCGCCAGTGCCATTCCCTCCTTATCAGCCCAAGGTGTGGGGGCATGCCGGGCACGCGGGCAGGACCCGGGCAAAGTCGTCAGGACGTTCTACCACGCGCCGATCAGCGCGGGATTCCGCTCGTTGCCTGGGGGTGATTCAGCGTTGTACTGCGGCAATGACAAATTACGGGCTGCTGCACATCGAGAAAGAACATGAGGACCATTGGGATCTGGTAGCCAACTCACGATGGCCGACCGCGGGCAATTGGCGGTACCTCGCTGATTACTCGACAGCTCAGACCCTGGCTTGCCCAGAACGGGTGGAGAACAACCAAGACAATGACACGTTTGCCCTGTACCGGAGGATCTCGAGCTCGGACGGCACTTACGTCTTCACCACCCGCGTAGTCATTTCCGCGACCGACGGGAAGGTCATCACGGCATTCCCCCAGACGAAGGGATAGGCGGCTTGACGGATCAAGATGCTGAGCCGCCGCGTAGCTATGCGGGACGTCGCAATCTCATTGCCCGGAAGCTGGAGCCTTATTTCGGCATCAGCGCCATGGCGCCGACCAACATGCGGCCCACCTCGGAGGCTGCCCAGAAGTTCTGGGAGAACTCGCTGTTGTGCGGCTGGGCAGACCAGGAAACCGGGCGCAGCCGCAGCGTGACTGTGTCGATCTATCAAGCTGCAGACGGCGAACAGCGGGCGAACGAAATCCGAGAGATGATCCGCGAGGAATGCGTGCCGGGCCTGGACTTGCATCGGCCGAATCCGGAAGCCTATGAAATCGCCGGTGCTCGACCCGGCGAATACGTGTTTGTGCTGTATTACCTGGGCCATGTGAGGGCGGTGGTGGGGGACTGCGTGGTTCACATCATGCCAATGGGCACCGGGATCGATTTGAGCGAACTGGCCGATGTCGCAGTACATATCGGCCTTTCGGTGGGGTGCTCAGCGTACGAGAACGACTGCACGCTGCCGAAGCTTCCGGAAGCCTGGCTCAATCAGCCGGCGGGATGGACCACGGAAGGCATTCCCCCGTACTTACCGGGGTTATCGGACCCGAAGGGATAGCCGTCAGGCGCGTGCGCAGCATCGAGGCCGACAGGCTGGTCGTCAGCGCGGGCGCAATGGGCCAAGGGATAGGCGGTGTGACGGAACAAGATGCTGAGCCGCCGCGTAGCTATGCGGGGCGTCGCAATCTCATTGCGGCGAATACGTGTTCGCGCTGTTGTCAACGTCGGATTGGAATCGACCCCTCCGCGACGGATTGGGATTGACACCCACAGGTGGTGTCTGCGGGGCTCGACGGTCTTGGCTGAGCTGAAATGATGGTGTTGTGGAGTCGTCGGCAGCGGGGGGTTTGCACGTTCGTCGGATAGTGCGTGCCGACTGGGAGTGGATTGCGGGTTGGTTCGAGGATGTGGAACTCAGCCGCAAGCTGGGTCCGCTCGATCGGGACTGGCTCGAACACGTCTTATCGTCAGACGACGGTGTTGAGCTAGTGATTACTGCTGCCGATGGTGCAGCGGTGGGTCTCACCGGGTGCGCCTGGGATCCTGCGGGTGACGCGCACGCGATCACCGACCTGGCTGTCTGCCCGCAGAGGCGGCGTTCAGGTCTGGGGCGTCAGGTGTTGGCCTCGGTGTTGGCCTGGGACGGGCATCCGCCGACGCAGCAGTGGATCGCATTCGTCGATCCGGACAATCGCCCGGCGTTCGATTTCTTTGCCTCGATGGGTTGGCATCTCGACGGTTTCGACGACGGTATGCACCGGTTTTCGCACCAGTATCGAACTGGTGCGGTGTGACGTCCTTATGGTGCCGCGCGGCGTGATCGCGGTGCGGTAGTGAGGGGGCTTGGCTCAGTCGGTGGTGCGGTCCTTGGCGAGTAGTTGGCGCCGTGCCCGGGTGCGGTAGGAGTCCCCGGTCAGGGTGAGTACTTCGGCGTGGTGGACGAGTCGGTCGATCATCGCTGCGGCGACGACGTCGTCGGAGAACGTCTCGCCCCACCGGCCGAACGGGAGGTTGCTGGTGACCATGATCGACCCGATCTCGTAGCGGGAGGCGATCAACTGGAAGAACAGGTTCGCCGCGTCTTGGTCGAACGGAATGTAGCCGACTTCGTCGATGATGATGAGCTTGTAGCGGCGGATCTTCTTCAGCTCGGCTTCCAGTCGGTTGGCCTGGTGGGCGGCGCCGAGGCGGGCGATCCAGTTCGACGCGGTGTCGAACAGCACCGAGTAGCCGGCGTGGGCGGCCTTGATGCCCAACCCGATCGCGAGGTGGGTCTTCCCGATACCCGGTGGTCCGAGCAGGATCACGTTCTCCGCCTTCGGGACGAAGGTGCCGGTAGCCAAGTGCGCCAATATGTCTCGGCGCAGTGAGGGTAGATGGTCGAGGTTGAAGTCCTCCAAGGTCTTGACTTGGGGGAAGTGGGCGGTGCGGATCCGCATGATCGTGCCGGCGGACTCGCGGTCGGCGACTTGGCGCTGCAATAAGGCGGCGAGGTATTCCTCGTGGGACCAGTTCTCGTCGTGGGCCTGATCGGCCAGGTCCTCCCAGCACCGTCCGATGGTGGGGGTCTTGAGGACTCGGGTCAGGTAGGCCAGCTGCGAAGGTAATCCGTCAGCCGGTATCCGGGAGTCCTTGAGCGCGGTGGGTTCAGCGGTGGTCTTGGTTGTGGTGGTCACGATGGTGTGTTCTCCGTAGCGATGGGTGGGGTGTCGTCGAACGGTGTGGGGTCGGTGGTGAAGTCGACGCCGAACAGGGCGTCGTAGTCCGGGAGCGCCCGTAGCGCCACGGCGTGGCCGTCGAGGTGATGGCGGGTGGCGCGGCGGCGCTGGCGTTGGCGGTCGATGTGCTGATGACGCAGCACCGCAGCCGAAGCCACATGGCCGGGATCGGTGATGACCGCATGCTTGGCCCAGCAGCGATCGTGGCGGGCGACTACCTGGCCGTCGCAGGAGATCAGGACCTCGGTCAGGCTGGCGGTGACGTCGACGAACCCACCGATGACCCGCGGGTCGACCGAGTAGTCGCACCCATCGACGCGAACGTAATAGTCACGGGCCAAACGGATTCGGTAAGATACCGGGCCTCTCGGACCCGAACGAATAGCCCTTCGGGCGGATGCGCACCGTCGGGGCCGGCTACCTAGTCGTCGACGCGGGCGCCACGGCATGGCGTTGATCGGCGAATCGAGTTTCGCGGTGTCTGTCGTAGCGGGTAGAGCTGTTGCAGTCCGGTTGGGCCGGGTTTTGTCGGTGGTGGTTGCGATGATGGCGTCATGTCTTCGACCGGATCTGCTGACGCCGTGGCGGTGAGTCCTGGCGAGCGTCTTGAGGTGTTGTTCGAGGAGTTGGCGGAGTTGACCGGTCAGCGCAATGCGATTGACGGGCGCCTGGTGGAGATCGTCGCCGAGATTGATCGGGATCAATTGGGTGGCATCACCGGGGCGCGGTCGGTGCCGGCTTTGGTGGCCTGGAAGACCGGTTGCTCGCCGGCCACCGCCCACACCCTCACCACTGTCGCGCGCCGGCTTGCGGAGTTCCCGCGCTGCGCCCAGGGCCTGCGGGAGGGCCGGTTGTCGCTGGATCAGGTCGGGGTCATCGCAGCCCGGGCCGGCGAGGGCTCCGATGAGCACTACGCGCAGCTGGCCGGGGTCGCCACGGTCACCCAGCTGCGTACCGCGATCAAGCTCGAACCCCGCCCCGAACTTGACCCCCGACCCGAATCGCAGCGCTCGATCACCAAGACCAGCAACGGGCAGGGCAGCTGTTATCGGATCACCCTTCCGCACCCCGACGCGGCGAAATTCGACACCGCGCTGGCGTCGCATCGGGAGGCGCTGATCGCCGAATGGAAGCACGATCACGGCGACGGCAAGGGCGCCCCAGATCAGCGGCCGCCGCTGCCGGGCACCCTCGAGGCGTTTCTACGCCTGGTCGAGGCGGGCTGGGACGCCGATGCGGCCCGCCGCCCCCACGGGCAGCACACCACCGTGGTGGTCCACCTCGACGTCGAGCGACGCGCCGCTGCAGTGCATCTGGGTCCGCTGCTATCCGACGCCGACCGCCGCTACCTGACCTGCGACGCCACGTGTGAAGTGTGGTTGGAACGCCACGGCGAGCCCATCGGTGCCGGCCGGGCGACCCGGCTGATCAACCGGCGGCTTCGCCGCGCCCTGGAGTACCGCGACCGGTGCTGTGCGGTTCCCGGCTGTGGTGCCACCCGCGGCCTGCACGCCCACCACCTGCGGCACTGGGAAGACGGCGGCCCCACCGAATTGGCCAACCTGGTGCTGCTCTGCCCCTATCACCACCGGCTGCACCACCGCGGCGTCATTACCATCGCCGGACCCGCAGACGCTCTGCGCGTCACCGACAACGCCGGCCAAGTACTGAGCCCAGGATCGCTGGCGCGCCCACCCACTGGGCCCCCGCCCGCCGTCCCACCGTGCCCCGGGCCCACCGGCGAGCGCGCCCAATGGTGGTGGTACGACCCCTACCAACCCCCACCGCCGGTCAAACCGACCTAGTGTCCTGAGTCGTTAATTGGTTGGTAGCATTTAGGTTTGGGGTGTGCCGAACCCTGTCGCTCCGGTGGTGGTTTTGACCGAGGATGAACGTTCTGAGTTGGTGTCGTGGTCGCGGCGGTCCACTAGCGCGAATGCTTTGGCGATGAGGTCGCGGATTGTGTTGGCAGCTGCTGATGGGCTGAGCAATACCGCGATCGCAGACAAACTCGATATTCACGTCTGCAGCGCACGCGGTTTGTGACGGGCCGGCTCGAGGGATTGCTCGATGAGCCGCGTCCGGGCCGCCCGCGCATTGTGGGCGACGAGCGGATCGAGGAGTTGATCGTGGCCACGTTGGAGACCGCGCCCAAAGACGCCACGCACTGGTCGACGCGGTCGATGGCTGAGCATCTGGGGTCGTCGCAGTCGATGGTGTCGCGGGTATGGCGGGCGTTCGGACTTGCCCCGCACAAGCAGGATTCGTGCAAGTTGTCGAAGGATCCGTTGTTCGTGGCCAAGGTTCGCGATGTCGTCGGGCTTTACCTGGACCCGCCGGAACGGGCCCTGGTCCTGTGCGTGGATGAGAAGACCCAAATCCAAGCCCTCAACCGCACCGCACCGGTGTTTCCGATGCTGCCGGGCACTCCGGCGCGGGCCACCCACGACTACGTCCGCCATGGCACCTCCAGCCTGTATGCCGCGCTGGACCTGACCACCGGCAAGGTCATCGGAGCCCTGCACTCGCGACATCGGGCCAGCGAGTTCCTGGCGTTCCTGCGCAAGATCGACGCCGAAGTTCCCGACGACCTCGACGTGCACCTGGTGCTCGACAATGCCTCCACGCACCAGACACCGGCGGTAAAGCCTTGGCTGACCAACCATCCCCGGTTCGTCTTGCACTGCACTCCTACCAGTTCGTCGTGGTTCAACCTCGTCGAACGATGGTTCGCCGAGTTGACGACCAAAAAGCTTCGTCGCGGCGCCCACACCTCGGTGCGCCAACTCAACGCCGATATCCGCGCGTGGATCGATACCTGGAACGACAACCCCAAGCCCTACATCTGGATCAAGACCGCCGACCAGATCCTCGCCAGCATGTGAGCCATTAGTCGGGAACTGTCTGGTCTTGGCGCGGGCGCGATGGGCAGGGCGTTCATCGACAAGCTCGTGTCCGAAACGAAGGCACGCGTGGTGCTGGCGGATCGCGACCGTCGGCCGGGGCGGTGCTGGGCCCTGGCCTACCCGTTCGTGCGACTGCACCGGCTGTGGGCGTTCCACTGTGTCAACTCGCGGAACCTCGGCAACGGCAGCATCGACCAGGTCGGGACCACTCGTTGTGGTGCGGTTGGGGAGGCCGAGAAACCGGATTCACGCGCACCTTCACGGTGTCGATCTCCCTTGTGCATGGCGGCGAACAAGGGGCCGAGGGGCTTCGGGAGACGGTGAGATGAGAGTGCCCCTGGAGCGAAGTGCCTGAAAGCTGGCGGAATCAACTTACGGGCTGGTCCATTGAGGGCGGATCTCCGTATCGTCCGGGGCTGTCGATGCCGAAGCCCGACGGCTCGAACGACGAGCTATGGCAGCGCTACCCAAGCCGTAGTCCGCGGCCTCGAGGTTTACGGCCCGCCCATCCTCACGCAGGTGATGCGACCGATGTCTCGTCCGTACGATGGCACCCATGCCCCGCTGGGAACCCGATGCGCGTGTGCGGCTCGTCGCCGCCGCACTGCACCTGTTTTCCGAGCGGGGCTACGACCGCACCACCGTCGCCGAGATCGCCGAGCGCGCCGGCCTGACCAAGAGCACTTTCTTCCGATACTTTCCAGACAAGCGGGAGGTGCTGGCCGCGGGTCAGGAGACGTTGTCACGGCTCCTGGTCGAGGGGATCGCCGCGGCGCCCGCCGACGCCACCCCGCTGGCGGCGGTGGCGGCCGGACTGGACCGCGCCGCGGGCGAGATGACGCCGTTAAATCGCGAACTCGCTCCGCGGTTGAAGGCCGTCATCGCAACCAGCACTGAACTGCAGGAACGCGACGCGCTCAAACAGGTTGGGCTCGCCGCGGCCATGGCCGGAGCGTTGCGGGCGCGCGGTGTCGCGGACCGGTCGGCGACCCTCGCGGCCGAATTTGGGGTGCTCGCCTTCAAAGAGGCGTTCGCCAAATGGGTTGCGACCGATGACGAGCGGGGGCTGGGGGAGCTGGCCCGTGCGGCCCTGGACGACCTGCGCGCCGCCGCCGCCCAAATCGGTTGAGGTCAGGCGTATGCCCACCATCGAGACGGACTGCCCGGTGGTGGGCGCGGGCGCCATGGGCATGGCGTTCGTCGACACGCTGATCACCGAGACCGACGCTCGCGTGGTGCTGGTGGACCGCAACCAGCAGCCTGACGGGCATCACACCGTGAGCGTGACGCGGCGCGTCGTCGACGCCACCTACATGCGGGTCACGGTGCCCGCGATGCGCCCGCCGCCCTACGGGGTGGCCCCCGGCGTCGCGGTGTCGATCGAGGATCTGTTCGCGCGCCTCGAGGACGGCGGCGTGGTGCTGCGGCTCGACCGCGCCGTGCGGCCCACCATGTACCGCTGCGCGACCGTGACGCGCACCGAGCTCGAGCAGTTGCGACGCATCACGGACATCGTGCGGATGGGCCGCCTGCGGCACGTCGACCGCGACAAGCTGGTGCTAGACGACGGCGAGGTTGCGGCACACGGGTCGGCGCTGTACGTCGACTGCACGGCCGACGGCGCCGAAAAGGTCCCGGCGACGCCGGTTTTCGGCGACGGCCGGATCACGCTGCAGAGCCTCCGTGGCTGCCAGCAGGTGTTCAGCGCCGCGTTGATCGCCCACGTCGAAGCCAACTATCGCGACCACACCGCCGGGAACCTGCTCTGCGCGCCGGTGGCGCACCCCGGCGCCGACCTGGACTGGGCGCCCAACACCCTGTCCGACTACCGCAACCAGCTGCGCTGGTTCGAGGACCCGGAGCTGACGGCATGGTTCTCCGGTATGCGGCTGAACCTGTCCGGCCAGCTGGTCGGACATCGGCTGGCGCCCGCGTCGGCGAAGCCCCGGGTGGGCGAACGGTTGCTGAGTATGGCCAAGACGGCCCCTTCGGCAACCGTCGAGAAAACCGTGGAGAAACTGGACCGGCTGTTGGCCGACGGCGTGTGTAACCCGACCCGATATTGATCGGTAAAGGAGGCACGTGGCGTCTCACAACGATCCCGCCGGCCCGCGACCACTGCACGCGGTGCCCGATGGCGGCTACCCGGACTGGGAAGCCGTTTACTCCGATAACGCGTCCTGGGTGTACCGCACGCTGTTCGCCCGTGTCGGCAACCGGGCCGACGCCGAGGACCTCACCGCCGAGGTCTTCCTCGCGGCGCTGCGACCGCTGCGCCTGACCGCGAGCGTCGGCGAGGTGCGCGCCTACCTGCGCGCCACCGCGCGAACCGTGCTGGCCGCGCACTGGCGTGAGACCCTCGGGCGGGAGATAACCTCGATCGAGGACATCGAACAACCACCCGATAGCGAGGAAGCGATCAGCACCGCCCCCCAGCGCGTCGCCCAGGTGATGGACAACCTGCCGGACCGTTACCGCCAGATCCTGGATCTGCGCTTCCTGCAGGGAAACTCGATCAAGGAGTCTGCGGCCGAACTCGGGATCAGCGTCGCCAACGCCAAAGTGCTCCAGCATCGTGCGCTGCGGTTGGCGGCCCAGGTGAACGACGGGGGGCGGTCATGAACGCGCGCGGCCTGCGACGCTATGTCGACGACCTGCTGAGGGGCCGGCGTCCCAAGCCGTTCGAGCCCGACGACTTCGAGGCCGCGCAGATCCGCACGGCGATCGAGCTGCGCGCCGCCCGTCCCGGTCCCGATGCCGAGCCCCGCGAGGAGTTCCTCACCGACTTGCACCGCCGCCTGGCCGAGCAGATGACCGGCGCGGCCGGCACGCCAATGGAACCGCCCCACACGTCGAGCAGCACGCGGCGGCAGGTCATCGTCGGCACGTCGGCCGCCGCGGCCGCGGCCGTCGCCGCGGTGTCCATCGACCGCGCCATCGTCGGCCACCCGGGTGAGGTTCCGGCGGCCGACGCGGCCCCGGGCCGGCTCACCCCCAACGACGGGAGCTGGCAGCGGGTCGCGGCGAGCTCTGACGTGCCCGACGAGCGGATGCATCCCTTCGACCTCGGGTCGGTCAGCGGGTTCGTGCGCCGGGTCGGCGGCAAGGTCGAGGCGGTCTCCGGAGTATGCACGCATCAGGGCTGCCGGCTGTGGTTCGACGCGCCCGGCGATCGGCTGCGCTGCCCCTGCCATTCCACCTCGTTCTCGCCCACCGGGCAGGTGCTCACCCATCAGTTGCCGATCGCCCCGAAGCCGTTGCCCACGTTGATGGTTCGCGAGGTCGACGGCGCCGTGGAGGTGTTCGCCCCGCCGCGCGACGACGAGCCCGCATAGCGGTGTAACCCGCCGCCCTATCTGTGGGCATGACTACCGCCAAACTTCGAAATCATTGCGTCGCCCTGTCGGCCGCCGGTGTGGTGTTGGTCGCGTGTTCGTCGGCGCCCCCCGCCGCTCGGCCGTCGGTCACGTTCGGTTCGAGCCCACCGGCACCGGCGGCAGTCGCCGGGGACACGGTGAGCATCGACGATTTTGCTTTCGCACCGGTGACGCTGACTATCCACGCCGGTGGCACGGTCACATGGACCAACCGTGACGAGGAGCCGCACACGGTCGCCGCTAGCGACGGATCGTTCCACTCGCCCGGAATGGGAACCGGGGCAACGTATTCGCATACCTTTCCGGCCGCGGGAAAGTTCGACTACGTCTGCTCGATTCACCCGATGATGCACGGCACGGTGGTGGTGACGGGATGACGCGGGATCCCCAGTCGATGACCCGCCGGCAACTCCTGCGGCACTCGGCATGGTTCGGCGCGGCCGTTGGATTCGCCGTCATCGGCGGCGAGGTCATCTCCCATGTCGCCGGCGCCTCGGCGGCCCAGCACGCGGGCTCACCGACGCTGCGGTTCGCCCAGGTGAGCGACAGTCACATCGGCTTCGGTGGTCCACAGAACCCCGACGTCACCGGCACGTTCGGCCACGCGATCGACCAGATCAACAACCTCGGCTACACACCGGATTTCGTCATCCACACCGGCGACCTCACCCACCTGTCCACTCCCGAACAGTTCGACCGGGTGAAGCAGATGATGACTCGGCTGCGGACGCCACAGGTCTTCACGGTGCCGGGGGAGCACGATTCGGTCGACGACGCGGGGCAGAAGTACCGGGGCGCCTTTGGGGCGGGCAGCCGCGGGGACGGTTGGTACAGCTTCGACGTCGCAGGGGTCCATGTGATCGCGGTGGTGAACACCTTGAACCTGAAGAAGCTCGGGCACTTGGGTGTCGACCAGCTCGAGTTCGTCCGGAAGGATGTCGCGGGGCTGTCGAGCGATACCCCGATCATCGTGTTCAGCCACATCCCCTTGTTCGCGATGTACCCGGACTGGGGCTGGGGCACCGACGACGCCGCCCAGGCGCTCGGCTACCTGAGCCGGTTTGCCTCGGTCACCTGCCTGAACGGACATGTCCACCAGCTCTTTTCGAAGACAGAGGGCAATGTCACCTTCTACAGCGGCACGACGACCGCCTACCCGCTGCCCCGCCCAGGGGACGGGCCGGCGCCGAAGCCGGTCACGCTGCCGGCGGGCAAGCTGCGCGATGCCCTCGGGATTCGCGAGGTGAACTACACCCGCGGGCAGACGGCCCTGGCGTTGAAAGAGACGGCGCTGCAATGAACGCCGCGGTCCGGCTCGGGCTGGCGACGTCGCTGGCCGTCAGCGCCCTCACCCATGCCGTCCTCTATGCGCACGGCTATCAGCACATCCCGAAGATCGGTGCGGCTTTCCTGGTCCAGGCCAGCGTGTCGTTGTCGTTGGCCCTGCTCGTCGCGGCGCGCGGCCCGGCGTGGCTGCGGTGGTCGGGCGCGGCCGTGGCGGGCGGGTCGCTGGCCGCGTTCGTCTTGTCGAGGACGGTTGGGCTGCTGGGCTTTTCGGAACGGGGGTGGGAGCCATCCCCCTATGCCGCCATCAGCGTGGTCGCCGAGGCATCGGCCGTGCTGCTGTGGGGTGCGTCGGTCAGGTGGGGCCGGCGAATGGGCTCGGCCCAGGCGGCGACTAGCTGAGGTTGTCGAAGTAGATCGCTCCGCCACTGGGCAGGTACGAGAAGTAGATCGGCATCTGGGAGAAGATGTAATTTCCGGTGATGAGACGCCCGGAGGCAGCCTCTGGCGACTCGACTTGGGTCGGGGGATAGGCGGGCAGGTTGGTGGTCGTCTGTACGTACAGCGTCTGGTATCCGGTGCCGTCGAGGGTGGGAACCTGGACCTCGATCGTCGCGCCCGGCGGCAAGTCCGCCCCGGGCTGATACCCGGCCAGCGTCGACGGGAGCAGGTTCTGCGGGATGGCTCCGCCCACGCCCCCGGTGTCGACATTCACTGTCCCGGCCGGCAGGAAGCCGGTGCTGACTCCGTTGTAACTGACGGATACCTGGAGCTGGGAGGTCTCCGGTGCGCCGGAAACCGCGGCGAAATAGCTGAGCGGGTTGTCGCCGAACTGGACATAGTGAGCGGGTTGATTGATGAGCAAGCCCTGGTTGAGACCCGTGGGCAACTCCTGCACGAAACCGTGTGACCACCCCGCGGTTGTCGTGTTGGCCCCGACCCCGAGAACGGTTTCCCAGTCGCTCATCGGCGTCGGTGTCCCCAAGCCGTTCGTCTCGTTGGTGATCACGCCGATGGTCATCGGTTTGGTCATGATCCCGTTGCCCAGGTCGAGTGAGGCTGTGTAGGTGTTGTAGTAGTCGATCGTCTGCAACTTGGGGTCGGAACTCGGGCCGAACTCGTATGTGAGACCGGTGGCCGTCGGATCCCCCAGGGATTGCATGTTGACGGCGAAATTCGGGATCAATGTGGTGGTGGAGCCCGTGTCGACCAAGGCCCAAGTCGGCTGTCCGTCGTTGACGGAGATCTCTATCAGTGGGCGGTTGGGTCCGTCCCCGCCCATCTGCAGCGCGACGCTGGCCGGCCCGCCGTTGGCTCCGGCCAGCCCGGCCTCCCCGAAGAACGCGCCGCTCGCGCCGCCCGGGCCACCGATGCCGGAGACCACCCCGCCGGTCCCGCCGGCGCCGCCGTTGCCGATCAGGTGTCCGCCGTCGCCGCCGATGCCACCGTTGGCGAAGGCCCCGCCCATTCCGCCGGCGCCGCCCGCTCCGAACCACTGCGCGCTCCCCCCGGGACCGCCGGCGCCATAGGGACCGCCGATGCCGCCCTCGCCGCCGTTGCCGAAGAACAGGCCCCCGGTGCCGCCGATCCCGCCGCTCCCACCGGGAACGGGGAGACCATTGGCGTCGACCGTAAAGGTCCCGCCCTGGCCGCCCTGGCCGCCGGCGCCGAAGAACAGCGCGCTGCCGCCGGTGCCGCCGACGCCGGTCGGTCCGCCGAACCCGCCGACCCCGCCGTTGCCCCAGAGCAGCCCACCGGTGCCGCCGCGCCCGCCGGCCGCACCGAACCCGCCCATTCCGCCGTAGCCGCCGGTGCCGATCAACCCGGCTGGGCCGCCCGCCCCGCCCGCCACGCCGACGGCCGTGCTTGCGCCGCCGCGACCGCCATCGCCCAGAAGGATTCCGCCCGCCCCGCCGGCCGAGCCGACCCCGGCCGCGTTGGTGGTGCCGTCGACGCCATTGCCGATCAGCGCACGGCCCAGCAGGGTCTCGGTCGGCGCGTTGATCAGCGCCAGCGCGTCTTGCTCGAGTGTCTGAAGCAGCGTGGCGTTGGCCGCCTCGGCGGTCGCATAGGTTTGCGCACTGGCGTTGAGGGCCTGCACCAGCTGGGCGTGCAAGGCGGCGGCCTGCGCGCCCAGCGCCTGATATGCGGAGCCCTGCTGGGAGAACAGCGCCGCGATCGCCGCCGACACCTCGTCTTTGGCGGCCGCGGCGATGCCCGTCGTCTGCGCGGCCGCGGCCGCATGGGCCGAGTTGAGCGTCGCGCCGAGGCTCTCCAATTCCGTTGCCGCACCCGTCACCAGCTCCGGCACCGCGATGACAAACGACATCCGACCCTCCAGCAAGTCTTTGCATCGTTCGGCCGCGACCGACCGGCGACAAGCGGGATATTAGCCAGTGAGAGTCCGGAAATTGCGGATTTTCAATATGTTTCGAACGCGGCGGATCAGACGTCGAAGACCATCGTCCCCGTGCTCCCGTACGAGAGGTAAATCGGGTGCTGGAGGAACGGGGCGATCCCGGTGTTGAAGTTGCCGCCCAACAAGCTCGACACCACGGGTGTTTGATTACCGCCGGCCGTCATGGTGTACAGCAGCGTGTGACCGTCCGGCGCGTAGACCGAAACGGTGGTTCCGGCGGGCAGGTAACCCCCGGAATTGGGTGCGCCCACATTGTCGGGAACCGATCCGCCCAGACCGCCCGAATCGATGTACGCGCCGCCGGTCTGGTGCAGGGCGCCATTATTGAAACTGACGTCAAGGGTGGTGGCCGGAGCACCGCTCACGGAGGCGTATCCGGTGAGCGGATTCGGGCCGAACTGCAGCACCCCGCCCGGCTCGTTGATGAGGACGCCCTGACCGAAAGCGCCCGGCAATGCCGTCAGCGGACTGGTGCCCAACGGGCCGCCGCCCGGATTCACGCCGACCCCCAATATGGCCGGCACCTGCTGGACGGGATAGCTGAAGATGTAATTCCGGACCGCCGAAGTGGCTACGGCAATGGTGGTCGGTTGCGTGACCATTCCATTGCCGAAATTCACGGTGGTCGAATAGGTGTTGTAGTTGACCGTCAACGTATTCAACGGTTCGCCGTACGTGACGCTGCCGGTCCCGGTGACGGGGCCGAGGTTGGCGATATTGACGTCCTGCGGCGGAAGGATGAGGCCCCGGGACCCCGTGTCGACGATGACGGTCGAACTGGGGCCCCCGGCCACTGACAGGTTCACGAGCAAGTTGCTGCCGTCGTACGACAGGGGGACGGTGGCCAGGCCGGGAGCGCCGGTGGCCCCGGGCGCGCCCAGCAGGCCGCCGGGACCGCCCGCGCCGCCGAGCGCGGCCGGACCGCCCGTCCCGCCGTTCCCGCCATTGCCGAACAACAGCCCCGCGGCGCCACCCGCGCCGCCGGGCGCACCGGTCGCGGTGCTGTTCCCGCCGTTCCCGCCGTTGCCGATCAGCAGCCCACCGGAGCCGCCGGGCGTCCCCACCCCCTGCGCGTTGGTGTGGCCGTTGGCGCCGTCGGCGATCAGCGGGCGTCCCAGCAGGGTGTTGGTGGGCGCGTTGATGAGACCGAAGATGTCCTGCTGGATGGTCTGCAGGGGGTCGACGCTCGCCGCTTCCGTCGCCGCGTACATGCCTGCGCCGGAATTCAGTGCCTGCACGAATTGCGTGTGAAAGGCCGTGGCCTGAGCGGTCAGCGCCTGATACGCCGACCCGTATTCTCCGAACACTTTCGAGATTGCCGCCGACACCTCGTCGGCACCCGCGGCGAGCAATTGCGTCGTGGCCCCCGCGGCCGCGGCATGGGCCGCGTCAATTGCGGAGCCAATGCCCGCAAAATTCGTCGCCGCATCGGTCACCATTTCCGGCACTGTGATCACAAACGACATGCGAGACCTCCCCACACCCCGCGCAATAGAGCGCTCGCCCCGATTGGCGACAATCGGAATGCTAGGCGGAAATCAACGGGAAATTCGCCGTTTTCGTCAACGAACGTTTTTGTGCGGCAGCGCGCTTACGCGTCGCGCAATCCGGCGATGAAGGTCTGCGTCTCTTCCCAGGTGGGTAGCAGCCCGGAGGCGCGCACCTCGGCGAAGCTCGGCGCCGCGGCATCCCGGTCGGACAGGCTGGGCGCGGCGCCGTCGACCAGCGGCCAGTCCACCCCCAGCTCGGGATCCGTCGCGCAGATGGTGTGCTCGCGTTGCGGGTTGTACTCCGCCGAGCACAGGTACATCACGGTCGAATTATCTTGCAGGGCAAGGAATCCGTGTGCCAACCCCTCGGAGAGGTAGATCGTGCGGTGGTCGCGGTCGTCGAGCAGGACCGAGTCCCACCGACCGAAGGTCGGCGACCCCACCCGGATGTCGACGACGACGTCGAACACCGAACCCGACACGCAGGTCACGTACTTGGCCTGGCTCGGCGGCAGCTGGGCGAAATGCAGGCCGCGCAAAACACCCGCCGAGGAGACCGAGCAGTTGGCTTGCCGGACGTCGAGGCGATGACCGGCGAAGGAGGTGAATCCGCGGTCGGTCAGCCATTCGAAGAACAGGCCGCGGGAATCGCCATGGATGGCGGGGGTGATCTCCCACGCGCCGGGGATGCTCAGCTCGCGGGCCTTCATGTCACTGGCCCCGTTCCTCGTAGCGGGCCTCCGCGGCGTCCTTGAGGGGCCGCCACCACGACTCGTTGGCACGGTACCAGTCGATCGTGGCGCGCAGGCCCTCCTCGAAGTCGGTATGTGTTGGGGCCCAACCCAGTTCGTTGTACAGGGCCGACGGATCGATCGCGTAGCGCAGGTCGTGGCCGACGCGGTCGGTCACGCGGTCGAAGTCTTCGGGGTCGCGGCCCATCATCTGCAGCAAGGTGCGCAGCACGGTCAGGTTGTCCCGCTCACCCTCGGAACTGATCAGGTAGGTGCGGCCGATCTCGCCCTTCTCGAGGATGCGCCGCACCGCGCTGTTGTGGTCGTCGACGTGGATCCAGTCGCGAACGTTGTGTCCGCTGCCGTACAGCTTGGGCCGCCGGCCGGTGAGGACATTGGTGATCTGGCGGGGGATGAACTTCTCGACGTGCTGATACGGCCCGTAGTTGTTCGAGCAGTTGGAGATGGTGGCGCGCACCCCGTACGACCGCACCCAGGCGCGGACCAGCATGTCGCCGCCGGCCTTGGTGGCGGAGTAGGGGCTCGACGGGTTGTAGGGCGTCGCCTCGGTAAACCGCTGGGGGTCGTCGAGCTCCAGGTCGCCGTAGACCTCGTCGGTGGAGACGTGGTGCAGCCGTACGCCGTGGCGCCGCACCGCCTCCAGGATGCTGAAGGTGCCGATCATGTTCGTGTGCAGGAACGGCTCGGGGTCGTCCAGCGCGTTGTCCACGTGGCTTTCCGCCGCGAAGTGCACGACGGCGTCAGACTCGGCGACCAACCTGGAAACCAGCTGGGTGTCGCAGATGTCGCCCACGACCATCCTGATCGCGCCCTCGACGTCGGCCAGCGACTCGCGGTGGGCGGCGTAGGTCAGGGCGTCGAGCACCGTCACGGAATCCTCGGGGTGCTCGCGGACCGTGCTGTGCACGAAGTTCGCGCCGATGAAGCCGGCCCCTCCGGTCACCAACAATCGCATGGTCGAAAACCCTAGCGGAGGCCCGCGGTCAGCCGGTGCGGGTTAACCCCAATGGCCCGGCCAATTCACTCAGCGGGCCCACACGCGGTCATCTAGGCCCGAGCAGCCCGAGCGGGCCAGCCAGCTCCGCGAGCGCGGGCACCAGGTTCTCGTCCGCGGTGAGGACCTGCACCGGCACATGGTCGGCGCCGGCGGAGAGGTGTTCGGTCAGCCGCGCCGCGATCTGGTCCGGGGTGCCGTAGGCGACGACGGAGTCGACCAGGCGATCGCTGCCTGGCCGGGTGACCTCCTCCTCGGAGAAGCCGAGGCGCTTCCAGTTGTTGCGGTAGTTAGCCAGGTTGAAGTAGATGTCGAGCGCCTTGCGGCCGACCGCCCGGGCCTTAGCGGGGTCGGTGGTCAGCACGACCTTGTGCTCGGGCGCCAGGAAGGCCGACGGGCCCATCAGCTCGCGCGCCTGCGCGGTGTGCTCCGGAGTGGTCAGATACGGGTGCGCCCCGGCGCTGCGCCGAGCGGACAGCTTCAGCACCTGGGGCCCGAGCGCGGCCACCACGCGGCGATTGGCCGGCACCCCGTACTCGTCGAGCTTGTCCAGGTACTCGACCAGCGCGTCGTAGGGCTTGCGGTATTCGCTGTGCGCCTCCGGATGCCCGACGCCGATGCCGAGCAGAAAGCGGCCCGGGTAGGCCTTGTCGATGCGGTGGAAGGACTCGGCGACGGGTTGGGCGGCGGCGGTCCAGATGTTGACGATGCCGGTGGCCACCTGCAGCGTCGTCGTGGCCTCCAGGATGGGCTCCACCCAGGCCAGTTCCGCGGGCGGCGAACCGCCCACCCAGACCGCCCCATAGCCGAGGGATTCGATCTCCTTGGCCTGCTGGGGGGTGACGCCGCGTCCGAACGATCCGAACCGGCCGAGGTTGGGCTTGCTCGTAACTCCATCGGTCATGGTTTCTCCAACCAGGCCCGCGGCGCGGCTATTCCGGGTTCGGCACTTCCGCGTCCGGCGCCGGCACCTCCAGCGGCAGCAACACGATGAACCGCGTGTCGCCGGGGGCCGACTCCACCCGCAGATCGCCGCGGTGCTTCTTGACGACGATGTTCCAGGCCAGATCCAGCCCGAGGCCGGTGCCCTCGCCGACCGGCTTGGTGGTGAAGAACGGCTCGAAGATGCGGTCGCGCACCTCTTCGGGAATCCCCGGGCCGGTGTCGCAGATCTCGACCCGGATCATCTTCTCGCCTTCCCGGCAGGTCCGGATCGTCAGGGTCCCGCCCCGATCGCGCATCGCCGCGATCGCATTGTCGATGATGTTGGTCCATACCTGGTTGAGATCGCCTGGGTAGCAAGGTATTTCGGGGAGTGACCGGTCGAGTTCCTTGACGACGGTGATCCCGGCGTCCCGGCCCAACCGGTCGGCGAACATGACCAGCGTGCTGCGCAGCAGCTCGTGCAGGTCGGCGACCTGGAAGGGGGCCCGATCCATCTGCGAGTACTGCTTGGCGTCGGCCACCAGCGCCGAGATCCGCTTGCTCGCCTCCAGGATCTGGGTCATCAGCAGTTCGCCCTCGACCGTGTACGTCAGCCAGCCGACGGCCTTCTCCAACGACGTCGCCGCTCCCAGCTCGTCGGTCGCCGCCGCGATGCGCTCCAGCCAGTCGGTGTCGATGCCCCCCTCGACGAAGGTGGGCGCGATGTCCCAGCCGCCGTCAATGCCGTGGTCCTCGAGCCATTCGCCGACGGCGTCTTCGAGGTCGGTCGTCTCGATGGCGGTCAGGCTCATCGACGCCGACTTCGCGACCTGGTCCGCGACCTCCTCCTGGAGCCGCACCAGCGTCCGCAGCGCCTCCGGGGTGACCGTCCCGTCGGCCAGCATCGCGAGTTTGTGGCGCATGCCGGCGACCCGCTGCCGGAGCTCCGACGCGGCGCGGACGGTGGCGGCGGCGGGGTTGTTCAGCTGGTGGGTCAAACCGGCGGACAGCTGGCCCAGCGCGAGCAGTTTCTCCCGGTTGTCGATGATCCGTCGGGTCCGCTCGAGGCCGACCGCCATGCCGTCGAGCAGATGCACCGCCATCGGGAACTGGTCCTTCATGAAATGGGCGAACGCCGGTGCGTCGAGCACGAAGAACCGCGACGGTTTGGTGACGTGCACCGTCGCGTCGTAGCTCTGGTCCTGCGGTTGACCGGTGAACGCCCGCCACGCGCCGCAATACACGCCGCGCTGCGACGTCCGGTTGGTCTCGATGTCCTGGCCGCCCGAGCGCTTCGACATCACCAGTTCGCCGTCCATCAGGACGTACAGACAGGTGGCCGGTTCGCCCTCGACGCAGATCGGGCCCGGCTGATAGGTGTCGACGTGCCCGCTGGCGCACAACGCCGCCAGCTGCTCGTCGGTCAGCGCCTCGAAGAGGAACAGGCTGCGCAGCTCGTCGGGCTTGCACGGGGTGTCGGTCACGATTCGGCCAGGTAGCGGTGCACCAGCATGACGGCCATCGACCCCTCGCCCACGGCGGCGGCGACGCGCTTGGCCGACTCCGCCCGCACGTCACCGGTGGCGAACACGCCGGGCACGCTGGTCTCGAGGTGGTGCGGCGGCCGGTCCAGCGTCCACCCGCACACGTTGCGCAGGTCCGGTCCGGTGAGAACGAAGCCGTGTTGGTCGCGGGCCAGCACCCCGTCCAGCCATTCGGTACGCGGCGCGGCGCCGATGAAGATGAACATCCGGGCGCAGGTGACGTCCTGGGTTTCCCCGGTCTTGTTGTCGACCAGGGTCAGCCTCTCGAGATGGTCGGCGCCGACGGCGCGGCGCACCTCGGTGCATGTGCGCACCGTGATGTTGGGCCGCTCGCGGATCTGCTGGATGAGGTAGTAGGACATCGAGGCGTCCAGCGAGGGGGCGCGCACCACGATGGTCACCGACTTGGCCTCGCGCGACAGGTACATCGCGGCCTGGCCGGCGGAGTTCGCGCCGCCGACGACGTAGACCTCCTCGCCGGCGCATTCCGACGCGATGGAGACCGCCGCCCCGTAGTAGACGCCCCGCCCGGTCAGCTCCCCGCAGCCCTCCGCCGGTAGCTGGCGGTATGCCACGCCCGTGGCCAGGATCACCGCGTGCGCGTCGACGGAGCCGCCGTCGGCGAACCGCACCGTGCGTTTGGGGCCGTTGACCTCCAGGGCGGTGGCGGTGCGGGCGGTGATCAGTTCGGCGCCGAACTTCTCGGCCTGCCTGCGGGCGCGGTCGGCCAGTTGGCCGCCCGACACCCCGTCGGGGAACCCGAGATAGTTCTCGATCCGCGAGCTCTGGCCGGCCTGGCCGCCCGTCGCGGTGCGCTCGATTAAGACCGTGCGCAGCCCCTCCGAGGCGCCGTAGACGGCGGCGGCGAGCCCGGCGGGGCCACCGCCGATCACGATGAGGTCGTAGAACTCCTGCGACGGCGTGGTGGTCAGGCCCAGCGTGTCGGCCAGCTGCGCGTCGGTCGGTTCGACCAGGGTGTCACCGCGTTCGGTGACGACGACGGGCAGGCGAAGGCCGTCCTCCCCGGCGGCTTTGAGCAACCGCTCGCCGTCGGGGTCGTCGGCCATGAACCACGAGTAGTACAACCCATTGCGCGCCAGGAAGTCTCGCACTTGCCAGGATCGCTGCGACCAGCGGTGGCCGATCACCTTGGTGTGGGGGATCGGGTGCTCGGGCGCCGCCCGCCACGCGTCCAGCAGCGCGTCGATGACCGGGTAGAACTTCTCCTGCGGCGGGTCCCACGGCTTGAGCAGATAATGGTCGAGGTCGACGACGTTGATCGCGTCGATGGCGGCGTGGGTGTCGGCGTACGCGGTGAGCAGCACGCGGCGCGCGGCCGGGTAGAGGTCCATCGCCTGTTCGAGGAACTCGATGCCGCTCATCTCCGGCATCCGGTAGTCGGCGATCAGCACCGCGACGGTCTCGCCGCGCAATTTGAGCTCCCTGAGCGTCTCCAGGGCGTCGGGACCCGACTCGGTGCGCACGATCCGGTGCTTGTCGCCGTATTGGCGGCGCAGGTCCCGTGCGACCGCGCGGGAGACCGACGGATCGTCGTCGACGGTCAGCAGGACCGGCCTGCGAGGTTGAACGGATGGGCCGGCAGGACTGGCGGGGCTACTCATCGACGTCAAGTATGCCCTCGTCAGGGCGCTGGCGGCAGGTCGGCGGCGACGGCCATCCGCCCGCCGATTGCGCCGTCCGCGATTTGGGTCGGGGGGCCCGACCGGGTATCGTGGGGCAGCGGTGCGTCATCCGTGCCGACTTTTTGCGTGCCCCGTCTTAGGAATTCCAGGAATTTCCTGCCCTTGGCTCACGTTTTTAGTCGGGCGAATGCTGCGCCGATACGGGCGCATCGAGACGAATACGAGACTGACGAGGATTTCTGGGAACTTATGGCCAAGAAGGACGGCGCCATAGAGGTTGAGGGCCGCGTGGTGGAGCCCCTGCCCAATGCGATGTTTCGCATTGAGCTGGAGAACGGCCACAAGGTGCTCGCCCACATCAGCGGCAAGATGCGGCAGCACTACATCCGCATCCTGCCCGAGGACCGGGTGGTGGTGGAGTTGTCTCCCTACGACCTGTCCCGGGGCCGCATCGTGTACCGCTACAAGTAACGACAACGAGCCCGAACAACACCTACGAGTAGACAGAACAGGATCGAGACAGCCGTGAAGGTGAACCCGAGCGTCAAGCCCATCTGTGACAAGTGCAGGGTGATCCGTCGGCATGGGCGGGTCATGGTGATCTGCTCCGATCCGCGGCACAAGCAGCGCCAAGGCTGACCTTCGGCCAGCGCTTGTCGCACAACTGAATGATGACCTCCCAGCACCACTGAGCGGCTGGCATCTGTAGAGATGGGCCAGCTCAACCACGCCCGGACGGAGGCCGGGCCCCGACCATATCGGGAACGGGCTGGGAAAAGACCTCCGCTGAGAAAAAGAGGAAACGCCACCTATGGCTCGACTAGTAGGCGTCGATCTGCCGCGTGACAAGCGGATGGAGATCGCGCTCACTTACATTTTCGGCGTCGGCCGGACCCGTTCCAACGAGATCCTCGAAGCGACGGGCATCGACAAGAACCTGCGCACCAGGGACCTGACCGACGACCAGCTCACCCACCTGCGCGACTACATCGAGGCCAACCTGAAGGTCGAGGGTGACCTGCGCCGCGAGGTGCAGGCCGACATTCGTCGCAAGATCGAGATCGGCTGCTACCAGGGTTTGCGGCACCGCCGCGGCCTGCCGGTGCGCGGCCAGCGGACCAAGACCAACGCGCGGACTCGCAAGGGCCCCAAGCGCACCATCGCGGGCAAGAAGAAGGCCAGGTAGAACCCGATGCCACCAGCAAAAAAGGCGCAGGCAAGCTCCGCTAAGAAGGGGCAGAAGACCCGCAAGCGGGAAAAGAAGAACATCCCGCACGGCGCGGCGCACATCAAGAGCACCTTCAACAACACGATCGTCAGCATCACCGACCCGCAGGGCAACGTCATCGCATGGGCGTCGTCGGGTCACGTCGGCTTCAAGGGGTCACGCAAGTCCACCCCGTTCGCCGCCCAGCTGGCCGCCGAGAACGCGGCCCGCAAGGCGCAGGAGCACGGTGTGAAGAAGGTCGACGTTTTCGTCAAGGGCCCGGGGTCGGGCCGCGAGACCGCGATCCGCTCCCTGCAGGCGGCGGGCCTCGAGGTCGGCGCGATCTCCGACGTCACCCCGCAGCCGCACAACGGCTGCCGTCCGCCCAAGCGCAGAAGGGTCTAGGAGGAAACCAATCATGGCTCGCTATACCGGACCCATCACCCGCAAGTCGCGCCGGCTGCGCACCGACCTCGTCGGTGGCGACCAGGCGTTCGAGAAGCGCCCCTACCCGCCCGGCCAGCACGGCCGCGCGCGGATCAAGGAGAGCGAATACCTGCAGCAGCTGCAGGAGAAGCAGAAGGCGCGCTTCACCTACGGCGTCATGGAGAAGCAGTTCCGCCGCTACTACGAGGAGGCGGTGCGCCAGCCCGGCAAGACCGGTGAGGAGCTACTGCGGATCCTGGAAAGCCGGCTGGACAACGTCGTGTACCGCGCCGGGTTGGCCCGCACGCGCCGCATGGCCCGCCAGCTGGTCAGCCACGGGCACTTCAGCGTCAACGGCGTGAAGGTCGACGTCCCCAGCTACCGGGTGTCGCAGTACGACATCATCGACGTGCGCGACGGCTCCCTCAACACGGTGCCGTTCCAGATCGCGCGCGAGACGGCCGGCGACCGGCCGCTCCCGAGCTGGCTGCAGGTCGTGGGGGAGCGCCAGCGCATCCTCATCCACCAGCTGCCCGAGCGGGCACAGATCGATGTGCCGCTCACCGAGCAGCTCATCGTCGAGTTCTACTCGAAGTAAGACTCCCCGCGCTGAACCCGGCGCTGGGTTGCGACGATCGCAAGCGCGGCGAAGCCGGGCGCGGCGGGTCGGAGCGGACAACACAGTCGGCATCAAATAGCGGGTGCCGAGAAGGAGAAGAAGAAAACCATGCTGATCTCTCAGCGACCCACACTGTCCGAAGAGGTGCTCACCGAGAGCCGGTCGCAGTTCGTCATCGAACCGCTGGAGCCCGGATTCGGTTACACCCTGGGCAATTCGCTGCGCCGCACGCTGCTGTCGTCGATCCCCGGCGCGGCCGTCACCAGCATCCGCATCGACGGCGTGCTGCACGAGTTCACCACCGTGCCCGGCGTGAAGGAAGACGTCACCGACATCATCCTGAACCTCAAGGGCCTGGTCGTGTCCTCCGAGGAGGACGAGCCGGTCACCATGTACCTGCGTAAGCAGGGCCCGGGCGAGGTCACCGCGGGTGACATCGTGCCGCCGGCCGGCGTCACCGTGCAGAACCCGGGCATGCACATCGCGACGCTGAACGACAAGGGCAAGCTCGAGGTCGAGCTCGTCGTCGAGCGCGGCCGCGGCTACGTGCCCGCCGTGCAGAACCGGGCGTCGGGTGCCGAAATCGGCCGCATCCCCGTCGATTCCATCTACTCGCCGGTGCTCAAGGTGACCTACAAGGTCGAGGCCACCCGCGTCGAGCAGCGCACCGACTTCGACAAGCTGATCCTCGACGTCGAGACCAAGAGCTCGATCACCCCGCGCGACGCGCTGGCGTCGGCCGGCAAGACGCTGGTCGAATTGTTCGGCCTGGCACGCGAACTCAACGTCGAGGCCGAGGGCATCGAGATTGGGCCGTCGCCGGCCGAGGCCGACCACATCGCGTCGTTCGCGCTGCCGATCGACGACCTGGACCTCACCGTGCGGTCCTACAACTGCCTCAAGCGCGAGGGCGTGCACACCGTCGGCGAGCTGGTGTCGCGCACCGAGTCGGACCTGCTCGACATCCGCAACTTCGGTCAGAAGTCCATCGACGAGGTGAAGGTCAAGCTGCACCAGCTGGGCCTGTCGCTGAAGGACAGCCCCGCCACCTTCGACCCGTCCGAGGTCGCGGGCTACGACGTCGCCACCGGCACCTGGTCCACCGACGCCGCCTACGACGACCAGGACTACGCGGAAACCGAACAGCTGTAACCGGACACCTACAACAGAAGTCCGGTGACGATGCGGTCGTGCAGCGGCTGCTGAGGAACCGGACACCTACAACAGAAGTCCGTCCCGGCCCTACCTGATACGGGGGTCGGCCCCACTTAGGAGATAGTGCAATGCCCAAGCCCACCAAGGGTCCTCGCCTCGGCGGGTCGTCTTCACACCAGAAGGCTCTGCTGGCCAACCTGGCCACGTCGCTGTTCGAGCACAACCAGATCAAGACGACCGAGCCGAAGGCGCGGGCGCTGCGGCCGTATGCGGAGAAGCTGATCACGCATGCGAAGAAGGGCACGCTGCACAACCGTCGCGAGGTGCTCAAGAAGATCCGCGACAAGGACGTCGTGCACAAGCTGTTCGATGAGATCGGGCCGTTCTTCGCCGACCGCAACGGCGGGTACACCCGGATCGTCAAAGTGGAGCCGCGCAAGGGCGACAACGCCCCGATGGCCGTGATCCAGCTGGTGCTGGAGAAGACGGTGACTTCGGAGGCCGACCGGGCCCGCCGGGTCAAGTCGTCGAAGGCCGCCCCCGAGGCCGCCGCGGCGGCGCCGCAGGCCTCGGCAGAGTCCGTCGAGCCCGAAGCGGTCGACGACTCCACTCTCGACGAGACCCCGGAAGCGGTCGAGGGCGCGGCCGCGGCGGCGCCGCAGGCCTCGGTGGAGTCCGCCGAGCCCGAAGAGGCCACCGAGGATTAGTGAGATCGTCCGTCTGCGGCTCGACATCGCCTACGACGGAACCGATTTTGCCGGCTGGGCCGCGCAGGCGGGCCAGCGCACCGTGGCCGGTGTGCTCGACGAGGCGCTGACCACGGTGTTCCGCACCCCGGTCCGGCTGCGCGCGGCCGGCCGCACCGACGCCGGGGTGCACGCCACCGGGCAGGTGGCCCATCTGGACGTGCCCGTCGACTCCGTGGCGAACGCCTACTCGCGGTCGCCACGGGTCGGCGAGCCCGAATTCCTGCCGCTGCTGCGCCGCCTCGGGCGATTTCTGCCCACCGAGGTCCGCGTGCTGCGGATCGCCCGCGCCGCAGCCGGTTTCGACGCGCGGTTCTCGGCGCTGCGGCGTCACTACGTGTACCGGTTGTCCACGGCGCCCTACGGGGTGGAGCCGCAGCTGGCGCGGTACGTCACCGCCTGGCCGCGCGACCTCGATGTGGATGCGATCAACACCGCGGCGCGGGACCTGTTGGGGCTGCACGATTTCGCCGCGTTCTGCCGGCAGCGCGAGGGTGCCACCACGATCCGGGACCTGCAGCGGCTGGACTGGACGCGCGACGGCCACCTGGTGACCGCGCACGTCAGCGCCGACGCGTTCTGCTGGTCGATGGTGCGGTCGCTGGTTGGCGCGCTGCTGGCGGTCGGAGAACACCGGCGCCCGCCCTCGTGGTGCGTCGAATTGCTTTCGGCGACAGAACGTTCCAGTGGCTTTGCGGCCGCACCCGCGCACGGGCTCACCCTGGTCGGCGTCGACTATCCGCCCGACGACCAGTTGGCCGAGCGCAATCTCATCACGCGGGACCTGCGGACCCGGGATTAGACCCTGCCGGCGACGAACTTGGCGGCCTGGCTGGTCAGCCCCGGCACGTAGCCCAGGTGGGCCTTCCACTCATTGCCGTCGGAGCAGATCGGGTCGCCCTGATTGCACAGGTCGATGGTCTTGCCGTCGAAGCTCGGCGTGAGCACGCTCATCAAACCGCCCGCGCGGGCCGACGGGTTGCCGAACAGGGCCACCGCGGCGACGTGATCGGCGGCATCCGGCGGCAGCGGGTCACGAAATCCCAGCCCGGGCAATGGGGCCGCCGTGACGATGTCGATGACGGCCGCGCCCTGCGAGTAACCGCCGAGGACGAGTTTGGTGTTGGGGCAGTTGTTGGCCATTTGCTGCACATGGTTGCTCGCGTCGTTGGCGCCGTCCGCTGCGGCCAGGAAGTCCTTGTTCGCCGGATAGTTCACCCCATACGACCCAACGCTTTTGCCGGTCTGCTGGCGCAGCGAACTCACGAAGGCGCCACCGACCTTCCCGACACCGGGCGGCTCGTCGGTTCCCCTGGCGAACACCACCTCGACGCCCGGGCAGGAGGCCAGCGCACGTGGAAGCACTTGCGGAGCAACCAATAACGCGGCGCCGACCAGCAATCCGGCGCCCAGCGTCAGTGGAATAAGCCTCACACCACGATGTTAGGGGGGCGTCGATATCGCGCCGATAACGATTCAGACGAGAGGTGCTTGCGGCGACACCGCGCCCGGGGCGTCCGGCGCGGGCGCGGTGTCGGTGCCCCCGTGGATCGACGGCGCCGATCCGGGCGGCGCCTGCCCGTACATCGGCGACGGTTGCCCGCCGGGTTGCGTCGGGCCGGGTGGCTGCGGCGGACCAAAGCCGGGCGCCTGCTGGCCCGAGCCGGCCAGCAGCTTGGACGCCACGAACGCGGCGGCCTGGGTCGTGTAGACCGGCACGTAGCCCTCGGTGTGCCCCGTCCACTCGTTCCCGGAGCCCGCGTGGCAGATCGGATCGGTCGGGTTGCACAAATCGATCGCCTTGGAGCCGAGCAGCGCGCTGGCCGTCGGCAGCGCCCCCCCGGCGCGGTCGGCCACGTCGCCGAAGGTGGCGACGGCCGCGATGTTGCTCGCGTACTGCGGCGGCAGCGAGTTGCCCCAGTTGATGCCGCCGATCGGCACGCCGGCCACGATGTCCATCACCGACGCGCCCTGGGAGTAGCCGCCCAGTACGATCTTGGTGTTCGGGCAGGTTTCCACGCTCTTCTTGATGCGGTCGATGGTGTCGTTGGCGCCGTCGCCGCCGTGCAGCTGCAGCTTGCTGGCCGCGTAGTTGACCCCGTACGGCAGGATGTTCAGGCCGCCGGTCTGCTGGCGCAGCGAGTCAACGAAGGCGTCGCCGACGCGGCCGAGGCCGGGGGGCTCATTGGTGCCGCGGGCGAAGATGACCTCGACGTCGGGGCAGTCGAAGGCCGACGCGGCCGGGACGGCGGTGGGGTTGACGAGGGTGACGGCGGCGGCGACGAACGCGGCGCCGGCGAGGCCGGCCCAGCGACCCGCTGACCGGGCCACCCCCCCTTGCGGGCCCCCCCATGGGCCACGTGTCCGCTGAAGAAGCACCCCAAAAGTTTAACCGCAGCCGGCGACGACCGAAAATCCTCTGACCTGTGGATAAGCGGTGTAGCGCCGGCCGGGAGCGGTTTACCGTGGGCAAAAGCCACGCCGGCGTCAGGGGGTGCAGTGCCGCGCCAGCCGAGCACCCGCCTCGAGATCAGCGGGTACCGATTCCTGCTGCGCCGGCTCGAAAGCGCGTTGCTGACCGGCGACGTCGACCCGACCGGCACCCGAGTGCGCGGGCGGTCGGCGGCGCTCGTTACCGGGTGCGTGCTGACGGCCGTCGCCACCGTCGGGTGTGCGGCGCTCGCGCTGCTGCGGCCGCAGCCGGTGCTCGATCACGCCCGGATCGTGATCGCTTCCGAGTCCGGAGCCCTGTACGTGCGGGTGGGCGACGTGTGGCACCCGGCGCTCAACCTGGCTTCGGCTCGGTTGGTCGCGGCGGCGCCCGCCAATCCGCAGCCGGTCCGCGAATCCGACCTGGCACGAGCCAAACGCGGTCCGGCTGTGGGCATCCCGGGCGCGCCTCAAACGCTCGGGAGGGCGCTCACCGCCGACGAGTCGGCCTGGACGATGTGCGACGCCGACGCCGCGCGCGAGACGACGGTCGTCGCCGGACCGGTCGAGGGTGCGTCGGCCCGCCGCCTGCCTCCCGACGCGGCCGCCCTCGTCGCCCCCGCCTCAGGTTCGCCGGCCTATCTGCTCTACAACGGCCAACGCGCAGTGGTGGACCTGACCGACGCCGCGGTGCTGCGGGCGCTCCGGCTCGAGGGCCGCGCGCCCCGGTCGGTCTCGCGGTGGTTGCTGAACGCGGTGCCCGAGGCGCCCCCGATCGCGGCGCCGCCGGTCCACGGCGCCGGCGGGCCGGCCACCGGGCTGCCGGGATTCGCGGTGGGCAGCGTGCTGCGCATCGCCCGGGCCGACGGTGACGAGTATTACGCGGTCCTCGGCGACGGGGTGCAGCGCATCGGGCGGGTCGCGGCCGACCTGCTGCGCTTCGGCGACTCGCGGGGCACCGCGCGGGCCGTGACGGTGGCGCCCGACGCCATCAGGGCGGCGGCGGTCGTCGACGCGTTGCCGGTGGCGAGTTTCCCCGACCGCGCGCCCACGCTGGTGGACGGCGGCGTCCTGTGTGCGTCGTGGGGGCCGTCCGGGGCACAGATCCTGGCGGGAGGCGGGCTACCGGTCCCGCCCGGCCGGCCCGCGGTCGCGCTGGCGCAGGCTGACGGGGCCGGTCCCGCGCTGGACGCCGTCTCCCTGCCCCCGGGCCGCAGCGCGTATGTCCGGCCGGACGGGCCCGCGGGCACGCGCTACCTCGTCACCGAGGCGGGGGTGCGGTTCCCGGTGCACGACGACGACGCCGCGCGCGACCTCGGCCTTCCGGCCGCCGTCCCAGCGCCGTGGCCGGTGTTGGGCGCGCTGCCGTCCGGGCCGGAACTGAGCCGGGAGCAGGCGTCAGTGGCCCGGGACGTCGTCGCGGGATCGCCGTAAGACGCGGCCGACCGCGCCGATCGCCAGGGCCGCCGTCAACGCGGCGGCGCAGCCGGCGGCGCCGCGCAGCGCGGTGTTCCTCGCCCGCGGGTTCGGCGGCGAGCCACCGGCGGGCGGGGGCGGTGTGGCGATCGGGGCCGGTCTCGGCCTTTCGGGGGGCGCGCTCGGCCCGGTGCTGACCGCGGCCAGGGCGTCGACGGCGCCGTGACCCACCCGGGGATCGCGTCCGGCGGGCGGATGGTGCGCCGTCGACTCGATGCGCCGCATCACCTGCCGAGCGGTCAGCGCGGGGAATCGGGCGCGGACGAGGGCGGCCAGGCCGCTGACTACCGGCGCGGCGTAGCTGGTGCCGGATACCGGCGGTGACCCGAGCGGGCGGACCGCCTCACCCGGCGCGGCGACGTCGACCCACGGCCCGGCGAGCGAGAAGGGCGACGGCGTCCCGTCGGCGTTGAGGGACCCGACGGTGAGCACGTAGTCGTCGTACCAAGCCGGACTGACCGCGACGGCGACCGTGTCCCAGGTCGCGTCGGGCGGCTGGGGTGGGCACTGCGGGCCATTACCGGCCGCGGCCACGACGACGACGTTCTTCACATCGACGGCATAAGCCAGCGCGGCGCCGAGGGCGCGGTCGTTCAGGCCCTTCGTGGCCGGCGCGCACGCCACCGAGGAGATGTTGATGACCGATGCGCCGAGATCGGCGGCCGTCCGGACGGCCTTCGCCAGGGTGTCGACGTCCCCGACGCCGGTGAGCGACCGGTCGCCGGCCGGGGCGAACTTCGTGCTCGATTGGCGGATGCTCAGCACCGTCGCCTCGGGGGCCACCCCGCTGAAGCCATCGGCGTTGGCGGCCACGATGCCGGCTACCAGGGTGCCGTGTGCGTCGCAGTCCTGGCTGCCGTCGCCGGTCGAGACGTAGTCACCCCCCGGCACCACATCGCGCAGCAGGCGGTGCCGGGCGACGCCGGTATCGATCACCGCGACCCGTTGCCCCGCCCCGCGGGTGAGCCGCCAGACCCGCGGCAGGTCCATCAGATCGGCCAGCTCGTTGCGGCCGGGCTGTGCGGCCGCCACCGTGTCACAGACCTCGCGTTGCACGGTCGGCCCCGGCGGCGCCGGCAACGCTGGCCTGGGCAGCCACTTGTCTTCGATCTTCGGTGGTGAAATCGCCTGTGCCACCGGAGCTCCCAGCGGGGAGAGGGCCAGGAGAATCGAAGCCGCCAGCAGGCGTATGACGTTCGGCGCGCTCACTCGAGGGACAGCCCCCGCACGGCGCCGTAGAGACCACATACCCAGCCGGTCAGCGGCACCATCGCCACCGTTGCGCACCACTCCAGCAGCTCGCCGGCCCGGCGCGCGAGCGGGGAGACCGACGTCCCGGGCGCAACGAAACCGACGCCGATCGCGGCGGCTGCCAGGACTGCCGTCACCCCGGCGACCCCGGGCTGGTGCCCCTGCGCGTGCAGGGCTGCGGCGCCGAACGTCGTGGCCACGACGGCCAATCCCGCGATGACGAACACCAGCGTCCTCGTCGCGTCGTTGCCGCGCGAGCGCAGCAGGAGCAGCGCGCCGGTGAGGGCGCCGAACGCTATGCAGGAGGGCCGTGCGGCGCCGGCGAGCACGGTGGCGATGGCGCCGACTGCGGTCGACGATGAGAACGCCGCGAGCAGGCCGGCCAGCCAGCGGTCGGCGCGGATCGCCTTGGCGGCCAGGCCGGCCGCGCCCGGCTCGAGATCGTCGGGGCCCGGATCGGGCGGCAGCCGGGGCGCGAGCCCGGCCAGGATGATCGACGCCCGCGCCGCCATCCCGAGCAGGCCGAGCGACGCCAGCGCCGCCACCGAACCGATGATGCGCAGCGGTGCCGCGGTGATCAGGCCCGCCAAGGCCGCGACGGCCACGATGATCGACACGCCGGCGGTCGCGTTCAGCGTGACGGCGCCACAGCCAGATGTCCGCGCGGCCAGGACGGAGGTGGCCGCGGCCACCGTCGCGGCCAGCAGCGCGTGGGGGATGCCGGGCGCGCCCGGCACGAGCAGCACGCCGGCGACCGCGCCGAAGCCGGTCGCGACCAGGCACAGCGCCAGCCCGGTAGTCGGGTCTCGATAGGCGCGGGAGGCCACGACCGCCGCCAGCAGCGCGGCAAGGGCCGCTGCCGCCGCGATGGCGGCTGCGTGGATGCCGTTGTGGTTCGCCGCGTTTCGGCCGAGGGTCATTCCTCCGACGCCGGTCAACAGCAGGGCCGCGCCCGCGCCCGCGAGCCGGCGCAGGCGGCGGTCCCACGGCCGGTTCGCCGCGGCGAGCGTCACCGACACGGCCTCGGCCGCATCCTCGTGGGTCGGCCCGGGCGCGGGTTCGGTCGGCGCGGTGAGAATCAGGACGGCGCCGTCGTGGATGCCGTTGACGGCCAGGGTCGTCGACGCATCGAGAGCCGGCGCCCCGGGCCGGGACAGCTGGTAGCGGCGGGGCTCCCCGCACGCACGTATGTCGAGCGCGTCGACGATCGACGGCATCAGGACGGCGACGGGAACACCGGCCGGCAGGACCAGGTCGAGGACGGTGCTGTCGGCATGGACGGACACGCGGCGCAGCGCCGGATTGGGTGCGGCCACAGTGCCCCTTTCGCTCGGAATACGCGCACGCTAGCGAGTTTTCGGCGGTCCGATATCCGCCTGTCCACAGGTGAGTTGCGCCGCATCGAGGGACCCGCCTACCTTCGCCGCACGGTTTGGAGGAGAGATGACTCAGGGGCTGGTGGTCGCGGAACTCGTGGTCGAGCCGCCACCCGGCGTCGCGTCGGGGCGTCGGTCACCCGCGCGGCTGCTGCCGGTCTCGATGTCGGTGGCCGGCATGGCTGTGATGGCGGCGGCCTTGTTTTCGGGATCGACCGCCACGCGCAGCCCGGCGTTTCTCGCCTTGCCGGTCGTGTCGCTGGCGTCCCTGGCGATGGCCGTCGCGGCCGCGCGCGGCGCGGGCCGGGGACTCGACGCGGACCGCGCGGACTACCTCGACTACCTGGCGACGCTGCGTAAAAGGGTTGCCGCCCTGGCGGACTCGCAACGCTCGGCACTGCGCTCGAGGCACCCCGACCCCGAGGCGCTGTGGACGTTGATCGGTGGCCCGCGGACGTGGGAGCGCAAGGCCTTCGACGCCGAATTCTGTCAGGTCCGCTTCGGCCTCGGCGCCCGGCCACTCACTCCCCGGCTGGTCGCCCCGGACATCCAGCGGCCCGCCGATCCGGTGACCGCGGTGGCCCTACGGCGCTTCTTCGCTGCACATGCGACGGTCCTGGGGCCGGTCACGGTCGACCTGCGGTCGGCTGCGCCCATCACGGTCGAGGGTCCGGGCGCCCGGGCGCGCGCGCTGGCGCGGGCGGTGATCTGCCAACTCGCCGTATCGCATCCGCCGGATCTGGTCTTGGTCGTTGGCGTGATCGATGACCGCAATCGAGCGCACTGGGACTGGCTGAAGTGGTTGCCGCACAATGGCCATCCGGCGGTGGCCGACGAGGCGGGCCCGGCGCGCATGGTGTATCCGAACGTCACGGAGGCGCGCCCCGCGCTCGCCCGGCGTGGGGCGGCGCACGTGCTGGTCGTCGCCGACGTCGACGAGCCCGTCTGCGAAATGCCGGGCGCGTCCGTTCTCGCGGTGCGTCCCCACGAGGGCGCGCCTTTGACCATCCGCGCGGACGCGGGGGAGTGCGAGGTGTCGTGCCCCGACCGCCTCGATCTCCTCGACGCGCTGGTGTGCGCACGCCGGCTGGCCGGCCATCGCCCCGCCGGGACCGCTGCGGCGCTCGGTGACGTGGCCGTCCACGGGCGGCTGCGTGCCCCGATCGGAACGCTGGGCGACGGGACACCGCTGCTGCTGGACATCAGGGAGCCGGCCGAAGGCGGAATGGGACCGCACGGGCTGTGCATCGGAGCGACGGGTTCCGGGAAGTCGGAGCTACTGCGCACCATCGCGTTCGGTCTGATCGCGCGCAACACGCCGGAGGAGCTCAATCTCCTCCTCGTCGATTTCAAGGGCGGCGCAACGTTTCTCGACCTCGCCCGCGCCCCGCATGTCGCCGCCGTGGTCACCAACCTCGCCGACGAAGCGCCCCTGGTCGCCCGGATGCGCGACGCCCTGGCCGGTGAGATGGATCGGCGCCAGCGGGTGCTCCGGACGGCACGGTGTGCCAGCGTGGCCGCATACGAGCGGGCGCGTTCGGCGGGCGCTGGATGGGCTGCCCTGCCGACCCTGCTCATCATCGTCGACGAGTTCTCCGAAATGCTCAGTCAGCAGCCGGAATTCGCGGACACCTTCGTGGCGATCGGTCGGCTCGGCCGCTCGCTGGGGATGCATTTGTTGCTGTCCAGCCAACGGCTCGACGAGGGCAGGCTGCGGGGGCTGGAGGCGCATTTGTCGTATCGGATGTGCCTGAAGACATTATCCACCGGTGACTCGCGGGCCGCGCTGGGAACGCTCGACGCCTACGATCTCCCGAACACACCCGGCGCCGGCTTCCTCCGGCTGGGTGGCGGCGAGCTGGTGCGCTTCCAGGCCGCACCCGTGTCGGTGGCGGTTGCCGTCTCCGCGCGTCCCGAGGCGACGCCCGGAGTGATTCCAGAGGTCCGCCCGTTCGTCATCCCGTTGTGCGGCAGCGTCACCCGACGCCAGGACGGGCGGCCATCCTCGCCCCGTCCGCTGGACGCGGTTCTCGACCGGCTCTCCGCGCAGGGCCCGCCCGCACACCGGGTGTGGCTGCCACCGCTGGGACAGCCGCCGGCGCTGCGGGATCTGCTGGGCGATGCCGCGATCACGCGGTCCGGCCTGACCGTCCCCATCGGCATCGTCGACCGTCCGCGCGAGCAGCGGCGCACGCCTCTGGTCGTCGACTTGTCCGGCACGGCGGGCAATGTCGCGGTCGTCGGCGCCCCGCGGTCGGGGAAGTCGACCGCGCTGCGCACCCTGATCACCGGCCTGGCCGCCACCCACGACCCCACGCAGGTCCAGTTCTACTGCCTCGACTTCGGCGGCGGCGCGCTGAGATCGCTGCGGACGGTGCCGCACGTCGGGGCCGTCGCCGGCCGGGCCGAGCCGTCGCTCGTTTCCCGCATCATCGCCGAGTGCGAATCGATATGGCGCGGTCGGGAACTCCACGACGACCGGGGCGGAGATCCGTTCGGTGATGTGTTCCTGGTGGTCGACGGCTGGGCCGGCCTGCGGCGCGACTTCCCCGACCATGAGGCATCCGTCACCGACCTGGCGGCCCGGGGTCTGTCGTTCGGTGTGCACGTGGTGCTCTCGGCGTCGCGCTGGGGCGAGATCCGGCCGGCGCTCAAGGATCAGATCGGCACGCGGATCGAGTTACGGCTCGGCGAGCCGGCCGACTCCGAGATCGACCGCAGGCGTGCCCAGCAAGTGCCCGTGGACACACCCGGCCGCGGCCTGTCCAGCGATGGGCAGCAGATGATGGTCGCCCTGCCGATCGACGATATTCCCCGCGATGGCCGCGCGGCCCCGCCGATCCCGATGCTGCCGGCGCACGTCGACCACCACACCCTGGTCGAGGGGGCGAGCGGCGACCTCGGCACGCGCATGCTGATCGGACTCGACGAGCGGCGGATGCTGCCGCTTCCGATCGATTTCGACCGGGATCCGCATCTGCTCATCGTCGGCGACAACCGGTGCGGCAAGAGCGCAACGCTGCGGACGCTGTGCCGCGAGGTGGTCCGGACCAGGACCGGCGCCGAAGCCCGGCTGATGATCGTCGACTTCCGGCGGTCGCTCCTCGGCGTCGTCGACGGGGAGCACCTGGCCGCGTACGCCGCGTCCCCGCCCGCGCTGGAATCGCTGCTGCCGGAGTTGCTCGATGCGCTGCGCCAGCGGGTACCCGCGGCCGACGTCGGCCAGGAGCAGCTGCGCGCCCGCTCCTGGTGGTCCGGGCCGGAGTTCTTCCTCGTCGTCGATGACTACGACCTGGCCACCGCGGCCGGCAACCCCCTCGCTCGCCTCATCGAATTCCTGCCACACGCAAGGGATGTGGGACTGCATCTGGTGGTGGCACGAAGCAGCGGGGGAGCCGAACGCGCGCCGTTCGAGCCGCTGTTGGCGTCGTTGCGCGACCTCGGCTGCATGACCCTCGGGATGGACGGGCGCCCCGACGGAGTGGGGCCGTTCGGTTCGGGGCGCTCCGTGCGGCTGCCGCCGGGCCGCGGCTTGCTTTCGACGCGGCCCGGCGACGAGCAGCTCGTCCAAGTCGGGTGGAGCCCGCCGTGAGTCCGCACCGCGCCATCGTCGAGGCGGGGCCGGGCGCCATTCGTCGACTATGTTGCGGCACTGGAACGTTCCCTGACACGGAGCAGGCCCGGGCGGCGCTCGACGCGATCGACGATCCGGTCGCGCTGGTGGCCGGCCGGCCCGTCGCCGTCGACTCCGTGTGGCGCGACGCGCTGGCGTCGGCGGGGTGCGGGTCCGGTGACGGCGCGGTCGTCGTGCACCCGTCCTGGTGGCCGCCGTCCCGCGTCGCCAGGGTGACCGACGCGGCCGCGCCGGCGGGCTCCGTCGTGGCGCGGCCACGGTCGTGGCTGCTGCGGCAGGCGTCGAGCGCCCCGCCGGAGGCGACCGTCGTGGTGGAGATCGCCGAGCGGTTGGTGGCGGTCAGCGGCGCCGACGCGGTGGCCGTGCCGCGTGCCGCCGAGCCGGACGTGATCGCCCAGGGCGTCGCGGCCGCCATCGAGCGGATGCCGCGAGACGCGACGGTGACGGTGGTGATCGACGTCCCGGAGGGCGTCGACGGGGCACCGGTTCTAGCCGGCTCGCTGGCCGCCGCCGTGCGCGGTGACTGCGCCCGCAAGGTGGTCAGGGTGGACGGGGCCCGGCTGAGCCGCATCGCGCGGTCGGCATTCCGCGAGTGCGCGCAGCCCGCCGCCCCTCCCGCCCGCCCCCGTGCGTGGAGGCTGGGCACCCTCGCGGCCGCGGCGGTGACCCTGGCGGCCTCGCCACTGGCCGTCTCAGCCGTGACCCCGGCGGACCGGCACGGCGGGTCGGCGGTCGGCCCGCGGCCGGCCCCGACGACGTATCTCGTCGAAGGCCGGGTGGCGCTCAGCGTCCCCGCGAACTGGCCGACGCAGCGCGTGCTGACCGGGCCGGGCTCGGCGCGGGTGCAGGTCACGTCGCCGACGGACCCGGAGGTGGCGCTGCACGTCACGCAGTCCCCGGTCGCCGGCGAGGCCCTGAGCGGCACCGCGGAGCGCCTCAAGCGCGGGATCGACGCGGAACCCGCCGGGATCTTCGTCGACTTCGACCCATCGGGGGCCACCGCCGGGCGCCCCGCGGTGACCTACCGCGAGCTGCGCCCCACCCATCACGTGCGATGGACGGTTTTCGTCGACGGGCCGGTTCGGATCAGCATCGGATGCCAGAGCCGGCCCGGCGGCGGCGACGCCGTCCGGGAGGCGTGCGAGCGAGCGGTGCGCTCGGCCCGCGCCATCGGATGAACTCGATGGAACCAAACGGCGCCCTCCGCAGTCGGATCAGGTATGACTGCAACGAATGCCCTGAGCGCCGATCTCGACCTGATGCGGTCGGTGGCGAACACGACGGACGCCCGCAACGACGAGATCCGGGCTGTGCTGCAGGCGTTCATCGCGCGCGTGGGCGCCGTCCCGCCCACGGTATGGGGCGGTCCCGCGGCGGCCCGGTTCAAGCATGTGGTGGATCGTTGGAACGCCGAGTCGCTGCGGCTTCACGACGTGCTGCACACGATCGCCGAAACCATCCGGCACAACGAGGCCGCGCTGCGCGAGGTGGGCCAGGCCCATGCCGAACACATTGCCGCCGCCGGCGGAAACCTGTGAGGGAGGGGGCGCGTGGAGCCGCTGCTGTCTTACAACTTCGGTGAGATCGAGCACTCGGTCCGCCAGGAGATCCACACCACCTCGCTGCGCTTCAATGCCGCGCTCGAGGAGCTGAGGTCGCAGATCGCCCCGCTGCAGCACCTGTGGACGCGTGAAGCGGCCGCCGCGTACCAGGTCGAGCAGTCCAAGTGGCACCAGGCGGCCTCCGCGCTCAACGAGATCCTGGTCGACCTGGGAAACGCGGTTCGCGACGGCGCGGACGAGGTGGCCGACGCAGATCGCCGCGCGGCCGGTGTGTGGGGCAGATAGCGCCCCTGAAGCCAACTGACCCCTGTGCGGTCCCGGCGGAGGAGAGCCGCCGGGACCGCACAGTCATTTTGACCAGCGGGGACGCCGGTCGGTAAGCTGCTCCGTTGGCGTGCGGTACGCCGGGGCCTCGGGTCAACGTCGGTCGCCGAGACCAGCCCCACCGCAGACCTAACGGACGCCTGACCGGCACCCGGCTCGACCCGGGATCCACCCACGAGAAGAGAAGGTAAGCGCTGTGCCCACCTACGCGCCAAAGGCGGGTGACACCACGAGGTCGTGGTACGTCATCGACGCCACGGACGTGGTGCTTGGCCGTCTTGCCGTCGCGGCAGCCACCCTGTTGCGCGGCAAGCACAAGCCGACGTTCGCCCCCAATGTCGATGGCGGTGACTTCGTCATCGTCATCAACGCCGACAAGGTCGCCCTCAGCGGCGACAAACTGCGGGACAAGATGGCTTACCGCCACTCGGGGTATCCCGGCGGTCTGCGCAAGCGCTCGATCGGCGAGCTCATGGAAAAGCACCCCGACCGCGTCGTGGAGAAGGCGATCGTCGGCATGCTGCCGAAGAACAAGCTGAGCCGCGAGATCCAGAAGAAGCTCCGCGTCTACGCCGGCCCGCAGCACCCGCACGCGGCGCAGCAGCCGGTTCCGTTCGAGATCAAGCAGGTGGCGCAGTGACCCAAGCAACCGAGGCGACCGAAACCAGCGAAGCCGTGCAGGCTGCGGACGAGACCGCCATCCCCAGCGAGTCGTACGTGTTCGACCGGCCCATTCAGACGGTCGGCCGCCGCAAGGAGGCCGTCGTGCGGGTCCGCCTGGTGCCCGGCACCGGCCAGTTCAACCTCAACGGCCGCACCTTGGAGTCGTACTTCCCGAATAAGGTGCACCAGCAGCTCATCAAGGCCCCGCTGGTCACCGTGGACCGGGCGGAGAACTTCGACATCTACGCTCTCCTCCACGGTGGCGGCCCGTCGGGCCAGGCCGGGGCCCTGCGCCTGGGCATCGCCCGGGCGCTCATCATCGCGTCGCCGGAGGACCGGCCCGCCCTGAAGAAGGCCGGATTCCTCACCCGTGACCCGCGCGCGACCGAACGGAAGAAGTACGGCCTAAAGAAGGCCCGCAAGGCACCTCAGTACAGCAAGCGCTGATCGGCGATCGCGTCCTGGCCGAAGCCGTGCGTCGTTCTGCACGGTCTTCGGCGTGTCTGCGCGCAAATGCGCCCGGTTTCGGTCAGAAAAGAACGGGCACGTTAGGTGCACGACCGACGACTGTGAGAGGTTTGTCCGCATGGGTCGACTATTCGGCACCGATGGTGTGCGCGGGGTCGCCAACCGCGAGTTGACCGCCGAGCTGGCGCTGGCCCTGGGTGCCGCGGCGGCCCGGCGGCTGGCCAGTGCGGGTGGACCGGGCCGGCGGGTCGCGGTGATCGGCCGCGACCCCCGCGCCAGCGGCGAGATGCTGGAGGCCGCGGTGATCGCCGGCCTGGCCAGCCAGGGCGTCGACGCGTTGCGGGTCGGAATCCTCCCGACGCCGGCGGTGGCGTACCTGACCGGCGCCTACGACGCCGACTTCGGGGTGATGATCTCGGCGTCGCACAACCCGATGCCCGACAACGGCATCAAGATCTTCGGCCCGGGCGGCCGCAAGCTCGACGACGACACCGAGGATCAGATCGAGGAGCTGGTTGCGGCCGGCCCCGGGTTGCGCCCCATCGGCGCCGGGATAGGTCGCGTCGTCGACGCGGAGGACGCCGCCGAGCGGTACCTGCGCCACGTCGGCAAGGCCAGCACCCTGCGCCTCGACGGCCTGACCGTGGTGGTCGACTGCGCCCATGGCGCGGCGTCGTCGGTGGCGCCGCGCGCCTACCGCGCGGCAGGGGCGCGGGTGATCGCGATCAATGCCGACCCCAACGGCCTGAACATCAACGACGGCTGTGGCTCGACGCACCTCGATGGGTTGCGCGCGGCCGTGATCGCCCACCAGGCCGATCTGGGCCTGGCGCACGACGGGGACGCCGACCGCTGCCTGGCCATCGACGCCGACGGCGAAGTGGTTGACGGCGACGCGATCATGGTCGTGCTGGCGCTGGCGATGCGCGATTCCGGCGAGCTGGCTTCCAGCACCCTGGTGACCACCGTGATGAGCAACCTCGGGCTGCACCTGGCGATGCGCTCCGCCGGCATTGCGGTGCGGACCACCGGCGTCGGCGACCGCTACGTCCTCGAAGAGCTGCGGGCCGGTGACTTCAGCCTCGGCGGCGAGCAATCGGGCCACATCGTGATGCCCGCGCTGGGTTCCACCGGAGACGGCATCGTCACCGGGCTGCGGCTGATGACGCGCATGGTCCAGACGGGCTCGTCGTTGGCCAGTCTCGCCTCGGTGATGCAGACTCTGCCGCAGGTGCTCATCAACGTCGAGGTTGCGGACAAGGCCACCGCCGCAGCGGCGCCGTCGGTGCGGGCCGCCGTCGAGAGGGCCGCGGCCGAACTGGGCGACACCGGTCGAATCCTGTTGCGCCCCTCCGGAACCGAGCCGATGATCCGGGTCATGGTGGAAGCCCCCGAACAAGACCTCGCACTGCGGGTCGCCAGCCGGGTCGCCGACGCGGTGAGCGCCGCCCGCTAGTTCCGGTCGGAACCCCGACGCGGCGGCGGGCGTCTGATTAGGCATGAGATTCGACAGGGGAACACGCCCGTCCGCCAGCGAAACGTTCAATGCCCGTACCGAGGCCCGTACCGAGGTCGACGTCGCGTCGACGTATCGGGTCGCCGATCAGTTCCAGACCGCAGCCGAACTCATCGACGGCGCCGTGGCGGGCCACCTGACCAGGCTCGCATTCAGCGGCGCCACCGCCGGCCGGGCGCACACCGCCCGCGGTGACACCCTGCGCGGCCTGCTGGAGCGGCTGGCGGCCGAGTTGTCGCAGTGGTCGCGGGCGTGTTCCGACATCGCGGTCGCGCTGCGCGCCAGCGCCGACGGCTACGCGGACGCCGAGCTGTACTCCGCGGCCCGGATCGCCTGACCGTGGCCGACCGGTTCGATGTCGCCGAACGCCTCGCCGACGGCAGGCCCTCGGTCGAGCACACCGAGAGCTACGTGCTGGCGTGCCGCGCGCTCGGCTACGGCCACCCCGACCTGACCGCGCGGCCCTTTCAGGTCGCCGAGTGGTACGAGACCGAGGACGGTCTGGACCTGCACGTGCTCGACCGCGACTGCGCCGAGCTGCGGGCGGCCGGGTCCGCGGTCGCCGATGCGCTCCGCATCCAGCGGGCCCAGGTTTCGGAGTTGGCCGCGGCGTGGGCCGGCCCGGGTGGGGACGCCGCGGTCCGGTTCCTGGAGCGCCATTGTGCTGACGGGGCCGCGGTGGCGGACGAGTTGCGCGCGGCCGCCCAGCGATGCGAATCGTTGCGCGACAACCTGTGGTACCTGGTCGATTCCAAGGTGGCGACCGCAATCGCCGTCGACGAACGGACGGCCCAGCAGCGGCCCGAGTGGTTGGCCGCCGCCGCCACGGTCACGACCGGTGTGGGGGATCGGGCGGCCGCCGAACAGGTGGTGCGCGAGCGGATCGCCCCCTACGTCGACGAGGACGTTCGCCAGGACTGGCTGACGGTGATGCGCTCGACGGTCGCCGGGGTGGCCACGGCCTACAACATGGTCACCGACAAGATGGCCGCCGCGCCGACGCCCTCCTTCGAGCTGCCCGGCGATCTGCGGCTCGGCGGATCGCCGCCGCCAACGCCTCCGCCCCCGCGCGCCGCGATTGCGCCCGCCACGGTCGTGCCCGCCGCGGTCGCGCCGGCCCCCGCGCCCGCCACGGTCCCCGCGCCGGACCCGGCGCCGGCGGCGGCACCCCCACCGGACTGGGGAGCCGCGCTCGGTGACGCCCTGGGCGCGCCCACGGGCGATCTGGGCGGCGGGGTGGGGAGCCTCGGTGGCCTGGCCGGACTGGCGAGCCGGATCGTCGAGGCGATGGGCGGCCTGCTGGGTTCGGCGGCCGGCGAGCCCGGTAGCGCAGACCCGTTCGACGGCGGGGACCCGTTCGAGGAGGATCCCTTCGACGGCGACGACCCCTTCCACCCGGAGCGAGACGACGACCTCAAACAGGCCGATCCTCGGCCGCGGTCGGTGGATGCGGTGGCGCCGGTGGGGGCGCAGCCGCCCGAAATTGCGCCGGGGCTGGAGACGCGGCAGGCGCCGGAAACCCCGCCGGTGCCGGAAACCCCGCCGGTGCCGGAGACCGCGCCGGTGCCTGAGGCGGCGCCAACGCCGGGGGCCGCGCCAGCACCGAATGGCGCGAACGGGGAAGCCACGCCCTGCCAGATCGCCGCCGACCAGCTCCCGCAGGCGGGGCAGTGACGCTCAGGCGGGGCGCAGCCCCAGGGCTTCCTCGACGTAGCGCACCGACTCGGCGGGATCGGCGGCCAGTGGGCTCACCAACAGCGTCGTCACCCCCGATTCGGCGAACGCGGCGAGGCGCTCGGCGACGTGACCGCGGGGACCCACCAGCGAGATCCCCCGGACCAGCTCATCGGGGACGGCGTCGATGGCCTCCTGCTTGCGCCCAGACAGGTAGAGTTCCTGGATTCGGTCGGCCTCCTCGCCGTACCCGTAGCGTGTCGCCAGGTTGTGATAGAAGTTGCGGCCCTTGGCGCCCATGCCGCCGATGTAGAGGGCCAACTGCGGCTTGACCCACGCGAGTCGCTCGTCGACGTTGTCGCCGATCGCCAGCGACGCGTGCACGACGACGTCCAGCGGCCCGAGCGCGGGGTCCCGCTTGGCGGCGCCGGCGGCCAGGGCGTCACCCCAGACCGAGGCGGCCTTCTCGGGGTGGTAGAAGACGGGCTGCCAGCCCTCGGCGATCTCGGCGGTGAGTTCGACGTTCTTGGGACCCAGCGCGGCGATGGTGATCGGAATGCGTTCCCGCACGGGGTGATTGATGAGCTGCAGGGCCTTGCCCAGGCCGGTACCACGCTCGGGCGGCAGCGGGATCTGATAGTGCTTCCCGTCGTACTGCAGGCGTTCGCGGTGCCACACCTTCCGGCAGATCTCGACGACCTCGCGGGTGCGGCCCAGCGGGGCGTCGAACGGGACGCCGTGGAATCCCTCGATCACCTGCGGTCCCGACGTGCCGATCCCGAGGCGAAACCGCCCGTCGGACACGAAGTCCAGGCCCGCGGCCGTCATCGCGAGCAGAGACGGCGTCCGGATGTAGATGGGAAACACCCCGGAGCCCAACTCGACGGTGGTTGTCTTGGCGGCGAGATAGCCGAGCTGGCTGACGGCGTCGTAAGAATAGGCCTCGGCCACCACCGCGGCCTCGACGCCCGACTTTTCCAGTTCGACGACGCGTTCCACGGCCTGGTGAAACCCGCCCGAATAGTCCAGAGCGATCCCGATTCGCATGCATGACACTTATCAGACGGTCACGCTAGCGCCGCCGCGGGCGTGGCGGTGCGTCACTTCAGCAGCCCGACGATCTTCTCTTCCAGGGCGACGGGCGGCGCATCGGGATCCATCGGGTCGGTTCGGGGCAGCTGCACATCGGGGTCGGCGAAGTCGCGATAGGTCTTGTCGCCGGCCAGCGTGAACAGCAGATAGCCGGTCAGCAGGGCCCGCACCGCGCGCTGCGTCTTGCGATGCCCGCCGGGCAACCCGACCGCCTTCGTCAGCCGTCGCCCCTCGATCAGGCCCTTCGGTTCGGCCTTGCTCACGGCGCGCAACGTCGCCGTGCCCCACGCGCGCGACAGTGACAGCGCGTTGGAATTGAGCGACTTGGGATCGCCGGGCGCGGTCAGGATGAGGCCGGGGACCTTCAGCGCGGCTGCCGGCTGCTCGGGGGGCGGGCTGGTGACTGCCGGGAAGAGCGCCACGGCCGCGGCGGGCTTCGCGGGCATGCCTGCCGCGGCGAACACCGCGGCCGAGCCGCCGAAGCCGTGACCGGCCACGCCGAGCTTGGCCGGATGCACACTGATCTTGCCGGGCCCGAGCCGCACACCCGAGACGATGTCCAGGGCGGTGCCCAGGTCGAAGGCGAAATTCAGGACCGAGGGGGCAAGGCCGCGCTGGGTGTCCGGGGCGCCCGCCACGATGCCCCACGACGCCAAATGCTCCAGCAGGTGCGAATAGCGTGCGGCGCCGGTGAGCCAGTCGTGACCGAACGCGACGGCGGGCAGATTCAGCCCGGCCTCGGGGGTGTACACGACGCCGGGCAGACCGGCAAAGGCCAGGTCGCCCCGCAAAACCCGATGCGGACCACGGCGGCTAAGCGCTGCAACGATCTTGCGGATGCGGGCCACGCGTCGACGTTAGCGCACCTCGATGAGCCCGACGCGCCAGAGCACGGCGTACGCGTGGCGCAGCGGGATGCTCAGCAAACGAGCGGTGCCGTCGACCAGCGGGTCTCCGGAGGCGTCGATGGCGAGGCGCGCACGCTTCGGCGCCTGCCGGGGCGCCGGCGCCAAAGTCAGCGGGGGCGAGGTGGTGCCGACCATCACATCGTCGAGCAGGACTGCGGTCATGATTACTCCTTGAGAGATGTCGCAAAGTCGACGGGTTTGTTTCCCCGACGGCGCGTTTTGCTTTAACTTTTATTCACTACGAATTTCGCTGAGTTTCGCGGTCGACATTGTCGCGTCAACCCCGTTTGTACATTTGCGGAAAACAAAATATTTGGCGTCTGTTCAAGATTCGATAACCGGGGACCGACGCGGTTGGGCCGTGATCCCCATGCGGTGAAGACGTTGCTCCGCAACAATATCTGCTGATCAGAGAGCTCCGAAACCGATACGGTGGTCGTCAGGCGAACGTCAAAACCGGTAGTCCTTTCCGCTGTAAGAGACGGCTCTAGTGTTTGCCAACATTGGCTGATATCGCCGAGTTTAAGGGTGGTTCTTGCTGAGTTAATGACGCATGTGAAAACGTCACAAATACATCAGGTGACAAGCGCCTGGCGCGTAGGAGGTTGGTATGAGTTGGGGCCAATTAGGCCGCGGCGTCCGGCGGGCGGGCATAATCGGCCAGCCGGGAAGGCCCGGGGAGGATTCTCAGCGCCCCGGGGACGCCCGACCGGGGCCCGGCGGATGGATCCAGTGCGTCCACCGGGCACCATCCCAGTAACGCTGGCCCGGCCCGTACGGGTCGCGGTACCACCCCGCCGGCGCCCCGATGGACTCGGCCGCCGGCGGGGGGTGGGGTTGCGCGGCAGCGGGCTGCGTCGCCAGCCTGCGCACCTGCCCGACCGAACTCAGGTTGGAGATCAGCGCGACCCAGTTCATCAGCAGCGCCGACACCGGGCTCCACCAGCCGGCCAGCAGGTTGTGGGTCTGGGCGCGCCGGTACTCGGCCTCGCACTGCTCGAGGGTGCCGATGAAGGTGTAGCGCTGGTGGTGCCACAGGATCACCGCGCCCGTGTGCTTGCAGAGCCTGATCGAGAAGCGGCGGTGGGGATCGGTCACACGAGACCTTTCTCGCAGGTGAGCAGGGCCACGATACCGTCGGGCCCGTGCGGCGCGGACGCCTTGCGGGTTCTGCTGCACTACCCTGGTTCGAATGTGCGGAATCGTCGGCTACGTCGGGCGGCAGCCTGCCTGCAAGGTCGTCATGGACGCGCTGCACCGCATGGAGTACCGCGGCTACGACTCGTCGGGGATCGCGTTGGCCGACGGCCGCGGCGCGCTCACCGTGTGTCGCCGCGCCGGCCGGCTGGCCAATCTGGAAGACGCGGTCGCGCAAATGGCGCCCGAGTCGCTGGCCGGCACCACCGGCCTGGGCCATACCCGGTGGGCCACTCACGGCCGCCCCACCGACCGCAACGCGCACCCGCACCGCGACACCGCCGGCAAGATCGCGGTCGTCCACAACGGGATCATCGAGAACTACGCCACCCTGCGCCACGAACTGGAGACGGCCGGCGTGGAGTTCGCCAGCGACACCGACACCGAAGTCGCGGTGCACCTGGTGGCGCGCGAGTACCGGCACGGCGAGGCCGCCGGCGACTTCGCCGCGTCGGTGCGGGCCGTGCTGCGCAGGCTCGAGGGCCACTTCACGCTGGTGTTCGCCAATGCCGACGAGCCCGGCACCATCGTGGCCGCCCGCCGCTCGACGCCGCTGGTGCTCGGCATCGGTGACGGCGAGATGTTCGTCGGGTCCGATGTCGCCGCGTTCATCCCGCACACCCGCCACGCCGTCGAGCTCGGGCAGGACCAGGCCGTGGTGATCACCGCGGACGGCTACCGGATCACCGACTTCGACGGCAACGACGAAACCGCGAGTGCCCGCCGCTTTCATATCGACTGGGACCTGGCCGCCGCGGAAAAGGGCGGCTACGAGTACTTCATGCTCAAGGAGATCGCCGAGCAGCCGGCCGCGGTCGCCGACACCCTGCTCGGGCACTTCGTCGACGGCCGCATCACGCTGGACGAGCAGCGGCTCTCCGATCAGGAGTTGCGCGAGGTCGACAAGGTGTTCGTGGTCGCCTGCGGCACCGCCTACCACTCCGGGCTGCTGGCCAAGTACGCGATCGAGCACTGGACGCGGCTGCCGGTGGAGGTGGAACTCGCCAGCGAGTTCCGCTACCGCGACCCGGTGCTGGACCGCAGCACCCTGGTGGTGGCCATCTCGCAGTCGGGTGAGACCGCGGACACCCTGGAGGCCGTCCGGCACGCCAAGGAGCAGAAGGCCAAGGTGCTGGCCATCTGCAACACCAACGGATCGCAGATCCCCCGCGAGTGTGACGCGGTGCTGTACACGCGCGCCGGGCCGGAGATCGGCGTGGCATCGACGAAGACGTTCCTGGCGCAGATCACCGCCAATTATCTGGTCGGCCTGGCGCTGGCCCAGGCCCGCGGCACCAAGTACCCCGACGAGGTGCAGCGCGAATACCGCGAGTTGGAGGCGATGCCGGACCTGGTGGCCCGCGTCATCGCGGGCATCGAGCCGGTGGCCGACCTGGCCTACCGCTTCGCCCAATCGTCGACGGTGCTGTTCCTGGGCCGCCACGTCGGCTATCCGGTCGCCCTGGAGGGCGCGCTCAAGCTCAAGGAACTCGCGTACATGCACGCCGAGGGGTTCGCCGCCGGCGAGCTCAAGCACGGCCCCATCGCGTTGATCGAGGACAACCTCCCGGTCATCGTCGTCATGCCGTCGCCCAAGGGGTCGGCCATGCTGCATGGCAAGCTGCTGTCCAACATCCGCGAGATCCAGGCCCGGGGCGCGATCACCATCGTGATCGCCGAGGAGGGCGATGACACCGTCCGCCCCTACGCCGACCATTTGATCGAAATCCCTTCAGTATCAACACTTCTGCAGCCGCTGCTGTCCACCATTCCGCTCCAGGTGTTCGCCGCATCGGTTGCCCAGGCCCGAGGTTACGACGTTGACAAGCCGCGAAACCTCGCCAAGTCCGTCACCGTGGAGTAGCCGCCGGTTCAGGCTGGCCGCCCTCGGTGTGTTGCTCCTGGTCGGCACCTATGTCGGCGCGATCGTGGTGTACGTCGGCGGCGGAATGGGACATCCCCATGTCGTGGTGCAGGACGCATCGGCCGGCGACGGGACGGCGATGACCAACGACATCCAAGAGATCCAGTCGCACAACAGCGTCCTGGTCGCCAACATCAGCGTGGTGCCCGGTCCCGCGCTGCTGGACCCGCGTACCCACGCCCTCAAGGACGATCTGCACATCGTCACCGCCTCCACGGTGACGACCAGCAGGCAGACATGGCCGAAAGGCACGCTGCCCACCGTGTTTCGGGTGTCCCTCGCGCTGACGGGCGAGGTCGCGGAATGGCCGTTCGACGAATACCATTCGGGGCCCGTGGTCGCTCAGCTGTATTCCGGCCCCGACAACACACCGGTGCCGGCGACGGTGACGCTGGTCAACCGTCTGCTGGGCTGGAACGTCGACGTGGTTCGCGTCAACGACGGCGACCCCACCCTCCCGTTCCGGGTCGATCTGTTCCGGACGCCGAGCACCGTCCTGTTCGGGGTCGCCATCCTGTGCGTCCTCATCGGCCTCGCATGCCTGGGCGCGTTCGTCGCCGTCCAGACCGCACGCGACCGGCGTCCGTTTCAGCCGCCGATGACGACGTGGTACGCGGCGATGCTGTTCGCGGTGATGCCGCTGCGCAACGCGCTGCCCGACGCGCCGCCGTTCGGAAGCTGGATCGACATCACGATCGTGGTGTGGGTGATCGTCGTGTTGGGGATCTCGATGGGGCTGTACATCTCCTCTTGGTGGCGGCATCTGCGGCCGGGATTCGCCTAGTCACGCTTACAATTTTTGGGCGTGAATTCCACGCCCATGAGTGAGCGGGAGGGCACTTTGTCGGCGGATGGTTCCTCGGCGCAGAGCAAACGCTTCAGGCGACTGTTGATAATCGGGCTGGTGGTCCTGTTCGTCGTGACCTACGCCATCACGGTCGGGCTGTACACCAAATCGGGGTGCGGCTGCCCCCGTCAGGTCACCAACGGTCAGGCGACGCCCGACGGGACCACCGTCACCATTGATCTCCAGGAACTCCAGTCGGTCAAGGGTGGGCTGGTCGGTAACGTGACGGTCGCGCCCGGCGCCGACCTGCTGGATCCGGTGACCGGCGGCCTGAAGGACGACCTCACCCTCGCCGTGCACTCGGCGGTGACACCCACCAGGCGCACCTGGGCCAGGGGCATGGTGCCCGGCGTGGTCCCCGTCCCGCTCACCATCACCGGCGACCCGTCGGACTATCCCTTCGATCACTACCACTCGGGCCCGATCACCGTGGATCTCCTCCACGGCGCCAACCCGACACCACAACGGGCGGCGGTGACGTTCGTCGACCGCCTCCCAGGCTGGAAGGTGGACGTGGTCAACGTCGGCGCCACGGGTTCCCCTGCGCCCTATCAGATCCTGCTGCACCGGTCGCCCAGCACCGCCGCCTTCGCCGCCGTGCTGCTCGCCATGCTGGTCGCGCTCGCCGCGATCGGGCTGGTCGTCGCCATCCAGACCCTGCGCGACCGGCGAAAGTTCCAGCCGCCCATGACGACCTGGTACGCGGCCATGGTCTTCGCGGTGATGCCGCTGCGCAACGCCCTGCCCGACACGCCCCCCATCGGGTCGTGGATCGACGTGACCGTCACCCTCTGGGTGGTGGTCGCGCTGGTGAACGCGATGCTCATCTACATCGTCTGCTGGTGGCGGCATCTGCGGCCCGACCCACCGGCGCCCGCCGCCGCGGACCCGGTCCCGGCGCCGGTGCCGGCTTCGGTCGGCTGACGCCTTTGCCGGCTAACCCCGACGGCGCGTGACCCGGCGTGCGAAGGTTGACGCGTGGCTGATGCACCGGTGCGGGGACGACTTCGCGGCATGGGGCTGGCCGTATGGCATTTCATCAGCGGCGCCCCGCTGACTTACACCTGGCTCTTCGTCCTGTTGATCACGACGATCATCCAGAACATGCTCTCCGGCCGGCAACTGCACGCCATGTTGCTGCACCATTCCACCAACATCCATGGGCTGGCCCGGGATCCGCTCGATGTGCTGTTCTCCAGCCTGTTGTGGATCGACGGCCGGAACCTGGAGCCCTACCTGCTGCTGTTCACGTTGTTCCTCGCGCCCGCCGAACACTGGCTCGGCCACCTGCGCTGGCTCACCGTGGGCCTGACCGCGCACATCCTGTCGACCTATATCAGCGAAGGGATGCTGTACTTCGCGATCGAAGAACGCGACGCCGCCGAGCGGCTGATCAACGCGCGCGACATCGGGGTCAGCTACTTCCTGGTCGCGATCATCGCGGTGCTGTCCTACCGCATCGCCCGGCCCTGGCGCTGGGGCTATCTCTTTGTGCTGTTCGTCATCTACACCTTCCCGCTCCTCACGATGGACCGCGTCGAGCTGAATTTCACGGCGATCGGGCACTTTACGTCGATCCTGATCGGCCTGTGCTTCTACCCGATGGCGCGCGCGCGGGGTGGCAGGCAGCTGAACCCGGCGCGGCTCGGTCCGGCGTTCCGGGAGCGCCGCCCGTCCGGGAAGACCGGCTGACCGTGGCGCAACAGGTGCGCGCGCTCTACGGCGCGTCCCTGTCCCCGGACGCGACCGCGTTCGCCCACCTCGTCGACGACGGCGGTTATCCCCGCGCGGTGCAGCGCTTCCTGCGCGGCTGGCGGGCCAGCTCGTCCCGCGACGTCGAGCTCCCCGTCGAGGGCCCGGTCTCCCGGGTGATGCACTCGGCCGACGGTCGATGGCTGGCGTGCGAGGTGGCCCCGGGTGGCGGCACGCGCCACCAGATCTGGGTCGTCACCACCGATCCGGAGGACCGGATGGCCCGGCGCATCGACGGCGAGGTGTCCGGGACGGCGGAGCTGATCGGGTGGGACGGCACCTGGGTGGCGGCGATCCTCACTAGGGAGGACGGGATCGGCCGGTCCTGTCTGATCGACCCGGCCGACGGCCGCCTCACGGTGCTCGACCGCCGCTCCGGTGGGCGGCTCGTCGACGCCTGGGCGGGGGCGTCGCTGATCCGCGTCGGCCCGCGCGGCTACCACGCCATGATCATGCTGCACGGGCAGACCGAAATCGCTTTGCTGCCATCCGATCCCGGTTCGACCACCGATACCGGCGTCATCCTCGACGACCACCATCCGCGCCGCATCCGCTACGGGCCCACCGGCGAGCTGACCAAGCTGTACTACCCGGCGAAGAACTACCTGGTCGACGGGCGCACCCCGCCGGACGGCCCCGGCCGAGGATACGTCCGCGCGCTCGTCCGCAGCGACAACGGCTGCGAACACGCCCGGCTGCTCGAGGTGACGGTCACCCCCGACGGCGTCACCTACTTCGTGGTGGCCGAGCGCCCGGACTGCGACCTCGACGAGTTCGTCGTCAGCGACGACCAGTCGACTGTGGCGCTGTTGTGGAACTCCGACGGTCGCAGTGAATTACAGATCCTCGAGTACAGCGACTACACCCTGACCGAACCGCTCACGCTGCCCGGCATGGTGGCCACGGAGCTGTCGATCAGCGCGGGCGGCGCGATGGTCGCGATGACGGTCGAGGGGCCGTCGCAGCCGCGCACCGTCGAGCTGGTGGACCCGCGCTCCCGGCAGTGGGAACCCATCGATCGCGAACCCGCCACCGGTCCGCTGATGCCCTTGCCGTCCGTTCCCGCGGGACCCGAAACCATCACCGCGCGCGACGGGCTGCGCCTGAACGCATGGCTGTACCGCGCGGCGCGACCGACGGGCGCGCTGGTGTACCTGCACGGCGGCCCGGAGGGTCAGTCTCGGCCGGCCTATCACGAAATCTTGGCGCGGCTGGTCGACGACGGCGTCACCGTGCTGGCGCCGAACGTCCGCGGCTCCGGCGGTTTCGGCCGGACGTTCGTGCACGCCGACGACAAGGGGCAGCGGTTCGCCGCCATCGACGACGTCGCCGACTGCGTGCGGTTCCTGGTGGACAACGGGCTCGCCGACCCGGCCCGGGTCGCCTGCGCGGGCTGGTCGTACGGCGGCTATCTGACCATGGCCGCCTTGACCTTTCACCCCGACCTGTTTGTCGCCGGGGTCTCCATCTGCGGCATGAGCGACCTGACCACCTTCTACCGCAACACCGAACCGTGGATCGCCGATGCCGCGTTCGCGGAGTACGGCCACCCGGTCAGCGACCGCGAGCTACTCGAACGGCTCTCCCCGCTGCGCCGGGTCGACGCGCTGACCGCGCCGCTGCTGGTGGTGCACGGCGCGCACGACAGCAACGTGCCGGTGAGCGAATCGCGCCAGATCGTCGACGCGTTGCGCGGCTCCGGGCGTGAGGTGCGCTACCTGCTGTTCGACGACGACGGGCACGGCATCGTCAAACGCGAGAATCGCGCGGCGCTCGCCGACGCGATGAGCGAATGGCTCACCGGGGCGTTCCGCGCCGCCTAGCCACGCCTCGCGGTGACGTACTGGAACGCCGTCGCGCCGTCCGCCTCCGCGCCGGGTGGGATCGGCACCGGAAGGCCCTGCTCGGCAACCAGATCGGGTATCGACTGGCCCCTCGCCGTCCAACCCCGAGAGCTCAGGTAGTCGATCACGTCGTGGCGCTCGCCGGCGTACCACAGGTCGGTCATCTCGATGTCGAACCCGTGCTCGCGCCACTGCTCGGTGACGTCACGGATCCGTTCCGACATCGCCTGCACGCCGTCACCGGGTTCCCGCAGGTTCTCGGTGGCCAGCCGGCTGCCCGCGCAGCTCAATTCCGTGATGGCGTCCAGCAGCCGGTCCTGGGCGTCGGGCGGCAGGAACGGCAGCAACCCCTCGGCGCTCCACGCGATGGGCGCGCCGGTGTCCAGGCCCGCCGCGCGCAGGGCGGCGGCCCAGTCGTGGCGAAGGTCCACGGACACCACCCGCAACTCGGCGGTCGGGCTCGCCCCGAGGTCGGCCAGCGTCGTGGTTTTGAACTCGGTCACCTGCGGCTGGTCGATCTCGAACACCGTGGTCCCCGCGGGCCACGGCAGCCGGTAGGCGCGGGCGTCCAGCCCGGAAGCCAGAATCACCGCCTGGCGGATGCCGGCCTCCGCCGCGGCCAGGAAGAACCCGT